>JALYGE010000128.1 GCA_030777225.1 Actinomycetota bacterium | reverse complement strand
ACCTCGATCTCGCCCTCGTTCTGCTGGTTGAACCGGTCGACTATCTCCTGCAAAGTCCCGGTTTCGTCGGGCCCGAAGGAGAAGATGATCTTCGCGGGACCCCCGCCCTGCTGTCCTCCGCCACCGCAGCCCGCGGCGCCGAGCAGCGTCGCTCCCGCGAGTCCGGCCCCGCCCATCTTCAGGAATTCCCGGCGGCTCCACCTCCGCCAGCCGACGGAGGGCCTGCTAGCCAGGACCTTCTCTCTCTTCACGTAGACTCCTCCTTTCGCCGGCGTCGGGCGCGGCCTCTGCCACCTACCGGAAGATGTACACGATGACGAACGTGGACACGAGCAACACGATCGACAGGAAGCGGTAGTTCTTCCACAGGGGCGTCCCCTGAAGCTCCCGGCTCTCCTCTCGCCAGTAAGCCACGTTCCAGGTATTCTCCGTCTTCTCCGGGCCTGGGGCCTCTCCGAGCAGGCTGATCACCGTCAGCAACACCAGGCTGCTCACGAAGTCGATGCCGGCCACGTACAGGAAGTGAATGGGATCCCCGAACGCCTGCACTATCGTGTTGAGGACGAACATCACTATGCCGATGGGGATCAACGTCACCAGCGTGACGAAGGCAGCGGTCGCGGTCACCCGGGGCCACATGATACCGAGCAGGAACGTGGCGACTATCGGGGGCACCGTGTAGGAGAGGATGGACTGCAGGTAACCGTAGAGCGTCTCGAACTGGGCGATGGTCGGCGCCCAGATGATCGCGACGATCAGCGCTCCAATTGTCGAGATCCGCCCGATCAGCACGAGACCCCTCTGGCTCGTATCGGGGCGCAAGGTGCGCACGAAGTCCATCGTCACTATCGTCGAGGCCGAGTTGAGGATCGAATCAACGGTCGAGGTGATGGCTGCAATTATCGCCGCCAGCATGATACCCCGGACGCCGACCGGCAGCAGGTCGAAGACCAGGGTCGGGAAGATGAGGTCCGGGTTCTGGATGTTGGGATAGAGCACGAGGGCGAAGGTCCCCGGGAGGATGAAGAAGAACAGGAAGGACAGCTTGACGAACGCCGCAAACAACGAGCCCCACCGGCCGTGATCCAGGCTCCTCGCCCCCAGTGTTCGCTGGACGACGAGCTGGTTCGTCGTCCAGTAGTACATCCCGATTATGACGACGCCGGTTATGAGCCCGGGCCACGGCAGGGTCTCGTTTCCTATGGGCAGGATGAGGCTCATCTTCTCTTCGCCCGCCGTCTGCACGACGGCCTCCCACGACGGGATCCTGGCCATGACCATGAAGAATACGATCGCACCCCCGATCAGGGTGAGCGTGGCCTGGAAGGAGTCGCTGATCATGACGGCCCCGAGACCCCCGAAGACCGTGTAGACGGCCGCCAGGGTCGCCAGCACGGCGATCGACACCCACAGCGGGATCACCGGGAAGAGCGTCTGGACCACGATCCCGCCCGCGTAGAGCGCCGCGGCCATGTCGATGAACATGTTGGCGAAGAGGTTGAAGGCCGCGAAGGTTAGCCGCGCGCGCCCGTCGAAGCGGTTGTTCAAGAACTCCGGCAGCGTGAAGACTCCCGAGCGCAGATAGAAGGGCAGGAGGAAGAAGATAAAGATGACGAGTATGACGCTCGTCATCCACTCGTAGGCGAAGACGGAGATGCCCCCAGCGTAGCCGGCCCCGGCGAGCCCCACGTACGTAGCCCCGGACATGTTCGTCGCCACGAGCGAGAGCCCGACTAACGGCCAGATGAAGTTGCGCCCGCCGAGGAAGTAGTCATCGGAGGTGTCACCCTTGGGAGCGAGTACGAGGGGGATGATCCGGCTCAGAATGAGATAGACTACGAGGAGGCCTATGTCGAGACCTGTGACGTCAAATCGCTCGGACACTGATTTGCTCCTCTCCCTGTTGTTTGGAGTTACACACTATGCCGATCAATCCTCCGGCGGATGAACTTGCGCGTCCGACAGGCTACTGTTCGCTCTTCTTGTGTAGGAGCGGCTCATAACCCTGGAGTCGCTCCTCTCCCCACGTTGGGCCTGCTAGTCGTGACGCTTGCCTCTCGCAATCTACTCATTCCTCTCGCCGCACCACCATAACGGGGCATGGCGCGTGACGGACAATGCTCTCGGCGTCGCTTCCCAGGAGGATCCTCGCTATCGTCTCGCGCCCGCGGTTGCCCATGACTATCAACCCCATCCCGAGCTCATCTGCCAACTTGACTACCTCCACGTCTGCTCGTCCCATCCTGAGATGGGCGTCCGCGACGGTTCCCCCATCCTCCTGAACTTTCTTGACTTCCCCGTCGAGCACCTCCTGGGCTTGTTGCCTCAACCTCTCGTACTGGGTGTCCGAAAGCGTGTCGGGTATGGCCCAGGGGGACAGTAGCCCAACGTGCACCACGTGCAGCTCCGAGTCGGTCTTGTTGGCCAGATCGAGCGCCGCCTCTCTGGCGAAGCCCGAATCTTCAGAGCCGTCGGTGGCCAGCAGGATCCTCCTAGGGAAAAAACTCATCCTTGCCCCCTTCTATCTCCCGTTGCTACCCGCAACGATCTGCGCACCCGCGAAGAGCCTCGCCGTGTCCCGTACCGGGCCGTCTTCTCTTACGTGGGATCAGGTTCACCGGAGGAGCGACCGCCCGCTCTCCCTCGGTGAGCCAGACAGGGGCGTCCGGCGCGCCGAGGTTCGAGTCGAAGGGCACGCCGCCAATGGCGAAACTTACCAGCCTGGAGAATCGCAAGCGCTCGCCGTTACAATAGATCTGCACACGGGCTTGTGCAAGCCCGAAACCGTTAGCGGTGCAAACAGGTGTCAGGACGCCC
>JALYGE010000127.1 GCA_030777225.1 Actinomycetota bacterium | reverse complement strand
GACGAACGGGCCGTGCCGTCCGTAGTCGTGCTCGACCCGGAGACGACGGTGTTCACGCCGGAGAAGCTCTGGCTCTCTACCGGCATCCGGGCGCTGGACCACGCCGTAGAAGGGTTTTTGTACGGTGCGGAGCACCCGATCACGGACGTCACCGGCCTCGAAGGGGCGCGGCGGCTCTTCGAGTACCTGCCACGTTCGAAGAGGTATCCGGAGGATCTGGAAGTTCGGGTTGAGCTTCAGGTCGCGGCCTGGCTCTCCTACTTCGCGCCGCTCAATACGCCGATGGGGCTCTCACACTCTCTGGGACGCAGGATCGGGGCGAGCTACGAGGTCCCTCACGGCATCACCTCCTGCATAACCCTCGCGCCGAGCCTGGAAGTCGTACAGAAAGAAATACCGGAGGATCGCTGGAGTATGCTGGCCGAGGCCCTTGGTGGAGATCCTGCAGAACGGACCGCTGCGCTGGTCGAGGAGCTAGGGTTACCCAACTCCCTGCGAGAAGTGGGAGTGGCCGAAGAAGACCTCGAAGAGATCGCCCAAGAGTTCGCGGACCAACGCGAAGCCGCCCTGGAGATCCTGCGCCGGTCTTACTGAGCGAAAAACACGCAGCATCCGGTGCTTTCTCCCTTCTCCTAGGCGGGAGCGGCTTCGCCCTCCGTTTCTCCTGCCGCTTGTTTCTCTCCTTTGCCCTCTACGATAATCGCCGCCGCCAGTGCGCTCGCCAACGCGAATCCCGCCGCGAGGTACATGGCGAGCCGGAAGCCCGCCACGAACGATTCGTCTACGGCTTCCTCTATGGCGGCCGCCGTCGCGCCGTCTACCCCTTCCGGCGGCTGGGCCGCGCCCAGATCTATCTTGCGCTCTTCCATCGCCGCCTGCGCCTGCTGCGAGACGTCCAGGCGGTCCAGTCGGCTGTCTAGAGTGCTGGAGAAGGCGGCGAATACGAAGACGCCCATCAAGGCAACGGCCATCAGGGTGGCGGTCCGAGAGACGGCGTTGTTGACGCCGGAGGCGAGACCCGAGTGGCGACCCGATACGGAGTTCAGAGCAGTGGTCGTCAGCGGCGCTATGACGAGCGCCATCCCGAGGCCCATCACCACGACCGCCGGGAAGAAGGTCGTCCAGTATGTGCCGCCGGTGCCGGGAAGGGAGAAGAGGAAGAACCCTGCGGCGGCGATGATCGGACCGATAACGAGCGGTATCTTGGGACCGATGCGGGGGACGAGACCGCCGGCCCAGCGCGAGAGTAGAAACGTCAGCACGATAAACGGCAGGAAGGCGCTGCCCGCTGCCGTCGCCGAGTAGCCGTGGACCTGTATCAAGACGAACGGGAAGAAGTACAGTGCCCCACCCAGGCCCATGTACAACAGCAGGGTCAGCAGGTTCGCCCCGGTGAAGTTCCTGGAACGGAACAGGGTGAGCGGCATCATCGGTTCCCGGACCTCCCACTCGGCGAAGATGAAGCCGATCAGGGCGGCCACACCCACTATCAAGGGGATGAATACCAGCGGGTCTCCGAAGCTGCGGTTGGAGGCTTCTATGAGGCCGAACACGAGCCCGCCGAGCCCGACTGTCGCCAGTGTCGCGCCCACAAAGTCCAGCCGGGCGGCGTCCGGGTCGCGGCTCTCTGGAATGTGGCGGAGGCAGATGTAGAGCGCGACCAGGGCGAGCGGAATGTTTATGAGAAAAGCTGCCCGCCACGAGACGAAGTCTATGAGCAAGCCGCCTACGACCGGCCCGATGGCCGCCGTAACGCCGGAGAATCCTGCCCAGGTGCCGATGGCCTTTCCGCGATCCTCATCGGAGAACGACGAGCTGATGATCGCCAGGGAGCCGGGGATCATCAACGCCCCGCCGATCCCCTGCACCGCACGGGCGGCGATCAGGGACTCGGAGCTCGGCGAGAGCCCGCACCACACGGAGGCTATCGTGAAGATGGCGATGCCGATCATGAAGACCCTGCGTCGGCCGTAGTGGTCGCCTAGAGACCCACCGATCAGGATCAGGGCAGCCAACAGCAGGGCGTAGGACTCTACGATCCACAATGCGTCCACCGCCGTCGCGCCTAGATTCCGCTGTATAACCGGCAGCGCGACGTTGACGATGGTGCCGTCCATAAAGCCCATACCGGACGCGATGATCGCCGCCGCCAGAACCCACGGTCCCGAGGTGCGCTCGCAAGGTGCGTCGGCCCTGTGAGAGCGTATAATCCCTTCGTCGCACGGCGGCCGGCCCGCGTAAGACATCCTCTAGCTCCCTGCTCCAAACGGGGGCATTATCAGAAAGAGGACCCCGGTTGCTCTAAAAACTCAGCTTCTTCGGGCGTCGTTCGGCGGCCCAGGACCTCGTTCCGGTGCGGAAAGCGTCCGAACCGCTCGACGATGTCCCGGTGTCCCTCCGCATATTCTGTGACGTCGGGACCGTCCTCTTCCGCGAGCTCGCGGAAGAGCGTTACAGAACGGCGCTGGTCCTCCAGGTCTTCACTGTGCATAAAGGGCATGTAGAGAAAGTGCCGCTGAAAGGGAGGCAGCTTCCGGTCGAGCCCTTGCTCTATGCCTTCTCGGGAGATGCCGAGCGCTTTGTCGTCCGTCGCGTAGGTTCGGGGGTCGCCGCGGAACAGGTTACGCGGGAACTGGTCCAGCAGTATCACCAGCGCCAGGCAACTCTCCGCATCTTCTTTCCACCGGTCGTACTCGCCGCGCGCCGCCCGCTCGTAATCCTCCAGAAAGCGGTCGCGGATCTGTCCGTCGAACTCCTCGTCCTTCTGAAACCACGCCTCACGGAACTCGCCGTACACGGGTTCGTTCTCACGTCCGAACCAGAAGTCCAGAACCTCGCCGGGTTCACTCGGCACGGGCCACCACGGCCAGGTCCTCGCCCGAGCGGGTGTAGGTGGGGCCGCTCAGACTGGAGCTGTAGCCGTTCATCATCCAGACCTCGGGGATGATCTCCGAGATAAGCTCCCCGTCGTCGAACATCCGGACCATCGAGCTCTCCGAGACCGCTACCGAGACCGCGTCCGTGTACTTCGAGACCGACGCCGCGGCCATGTGACGGCTGCCGAGCCCCAGCGGTACGTTCAGGTCCTCGGAGCGCGCGTCGATGTAGCGGGCCGCCGAGAGGACGACGCCCGCGTTGGAGACCACGAAGGCCCCATCGAGCTGGGCCAGTTCCTTCAAGGTCTCGCGCACGTTCGGGTCGTTTATGTGCTTGTCCTCGTCGGCGTGACCTTGCAGGGGGTCCAGGATCAGGGGCTTCGAGTTTTTCATCACCTCGCCGGAGTCGCCGACCACGAAGAGCGTCCCGATCTTACGCCCCTCCCGCCCCTCGCGGGCGATCTCCACCGCCAACGCTATCGTCTGCGTCAGGACCTCTGCGCTCACTCCCCGCCGTTTGGAGCACAACTCCCTGAATAGAGCCGTCTTCTCGTCCATCACGCCCTCCCATTTTTCAAATCAACGTACCAAAAGCTCGCCGCCAAAACACGCCCGAAAGCCTGCTCGGACGCTTGATAGGATTCTAGCACCACCTTCAACGTGTCCGTTCGGGTAGGATCGCGGGCTACCGGGATGCCCTGTCCGAGAGATCTTGCTCGATATTAGCGTACGTTGGATAGGGAAATAGCACTTGCGATGTACAATAGGTTCATAAACGCGAGACTCACGCTATGGTAGATGTCGCCGAGAGGGGAGGAGATCGATGTTTATGAGTATGATGGCACACCTCGCTTCCGGGGACCGCTACGCAGCATTTGCCTACGTATCCTCCAACTGAGACGGTGAGCTCGTTGCTACGTTCGGCAGTGACAACGCTTATGCGGAGCGGCGGGCTCGTTCTGCGGATACCGGAAGCGGTTGAAAAGAACTAGGTGTAGAGCAGTATGATCTCTATGAAAACATCTAGGGTTGCATTCGTGGTATCGAAGATGAGTACGAAGGCAAGGCTTCAATATGGTAGATAGTCTGTTCTTCGAACACCCTATCCTAAACTCTCCTTACGAATACCCGGCGCGACACTGGGAGCTTGATGCGCAGGGGCAGCCGACACAGAGGGTCGTCGAGAAGCGCCGGCCCGCAGAGTTCATCACGCCGATCCCAAAGCCCAGAAAACGGAGAGGCTCGGCTGACCAGCAGAGGATGGTCTTTGACGAAGGTGTGGGTCTATCTACAGAAGAGCAGCAATATGATCCCACCTCGGTAATAAACAACCTTCGTCGGCAGGTGGACGAGTGGAGGAGCCGTCCGAATCCGAACGACTGGCAGGTCACCCCGGAGACGGCTCGCCTCTTGCAGCACTGGCGGCATCACCGGTTCAGCGGCATGCGGCCCTTTTTCTGTCAGGTCGAAGCCGTAGAGACCGTCATCTGGTTGACCGAAGTCGCACCGCAAGCAGGGAAGGCCGGCAAGGGCTTTATCGAGCACCTGGCTAATGCCAACAACGATGCGAACCCGGATCTCGCGCGTCTGGCCCTGAAGCTGGCTACCGGCGCCGGTAAGACCACCGTTATGGCCATGCTGATCGCCTGGCAGACCATCAA
>JALYGE010000126.1 GCA_030777225.1 Actinomycetota bacterium | reverse complement strand
GTCTTGGCGGGACGGCACGTTTTCGGTCGCTGTGGAGGCAGAAGCGGACGTATCCGATTCCACTGCTCGTCGGTCAATATTTTTCGTGCCATACCTCAAGGCTATCACCTTTGAAAACAGACCCTAGATCGTTAGCTGGCCGTCAACCGAGAGGCCGGAAGGCCCGGCGTACTCGGCGAGGGCATTTCTGTTCAGGATAACGATCCTGCGGCTGCGGACCTCGATGTATCCGTCGCGCTGAAACTCGCTCATCACCTTCGAGACAGCCTCACGGGTAGAGGCGATCATATTCGCCAGGTCCTGATGCGTCAGGCGAACGTCGAGCATGGTCCCCGTTCCGTTGCTCGTGCCGAAGCGATCGGACAGGTTGATAAGCAGCGTCGCGAGCCGGGTCGCAACCTCCCGGTGCAGCAAACTCTCTATAACCTCGTCGGACTGGCGAAGCCGCTCGGAGAAAGAGGAGAAGAGTTTCAGGGCGAAGTCGGGGCGGTTTTTTATGATCCGCTCTATAGCGTTTTTCTGTATGCTCGCCACCCGCGCCTCGGTCACGGCCTCGGCGAAGACTCCTGCCAGCGGCCCTCGACCAGGCTGAGCTTGCCGAAAACGCCACCCTCCTTCAGGAGCGCGGTCGTCGCTTCTTTGTAATCGCCGTATATCTTGTACAAACGCACCGTGCCAGAGAGCAGGAAGTAGAGCTGGTCGTCCGGGTCGCCCGGCGTGAAAATGTTGTCTTTAGGCCCGAACCTGCGTTCGACGCTCCGCAGACCCACCTCTTCGAAGTCCCTGACATCGAAGCCCTCGGGCGCGCTGGTGGCGGCGAACCCCCCGGTGCTATGCCTCGTAAACATCTACTAGCCTTTCGCCTCTATACCCAACATGTTCCTGTAAGTCTCGGCAGACCTCTCCGGCCTCTTATGCGGATTAAATCCAAGTATACGCTACCAAGCTCACTCGCTGTGTGAACCCTGCAACCAGAGGATCTAGAGGTTCGCGAGGCTCTCAGGCCGCATTGTGCTGCCACCGCAACTCTACGCCCTCGCGCTTCGCTACAAAGAGCAGGTCGTCGCGCAGCGCGTCGATATCTTTGTCGTAGACGGTCACGATGCAGAACCCGCAGTGTCGGTAAGCCCAGACGAAAGGCGCGAGGTCTCCCGCAATCCGACTTTTCGTAGACATCCCCCAAGCGTCGCACAGCTCCAACACGCGCCCCACGAGATCCAGCTCCATTCGCCATCCCTCGTCGGTCGGCGCCTCGAAGTAGCCGCGCAGGCTTCCCGTCGGAATCATGGTGTTGCCCAGGTCTTCGGCGAAAGCTCTCTTGTGCGCCTCGACGCCGACCAGGTACTCGGAGTCGTCAACGAGCCGCGGTGGCGCCGGGACGTAGGAGCGATGCTCCGTAACCTTCACACCCTCCGGCGGATAAAACCCGAGAAACGGCACCGGCGAACGCCAGAGATGTTTTACGACACCGAGCGTCACATTGCGGCGCTCCTCGGGCTCTCCTACAGAATCGGCGAACCGCATACCGGT
Organism: Actinomycetota bacterium; assembly: GCA_030777225.1. Lineage (GTDB taxonomy): Bacteria > Actinomycetota > Rubrobacteria > Rubrobacterales > Rubrobacteraceae > SIRX01. The sequence continues at coordinate 7,159 of JALYGE010000126.1, read as the reverse complement.
GAGCCGCATGTGGCGCGGCTCCCACGGCTGCGGCTCTCCTACGCCCCGCAGCCTCCGACGGCGGTTGTTGATGCGCTCTACTCCTTCCACAACACGAGCATTTTAGCACCGAAAGAAGCCCTGTTAGCGTCGCGCAAAAGAAAAGGGCGGGACCGAACCCCGCCCCGAGTTTGCACGCTATAAGACGCTTACTGGCGGCTCAACAGTAGCAGGTAGACCAGCATCAGCACGGAGGTCAGCGCCGCCGCTATGTAGGTAAAGGCCGCCGCCGAGAGCACCCGCTTGGTGCCGCCGGCCTCGCTGTGGGAGAGTATCCCGTAGCGGGTGAGCTGGCCGTAAGCCCGCGTCGAGGCGTTGACCTCCACTGGCAGTGTCACGACGTGGAAGGCCACCACCGCGGCCAGGGCGATGACAGCTAGCTGTATAAAGAATTGTCCCATGCCGAAGATACCCAACAGGAACAGCGGCATCCAGAACTGGCCGGCAAAGTTGACTATCGGGAAAATCCCGGCCCGCAACTTCATCGGCGCGTAGCCGGTGTGGTCCTGGATCGCGTGTCCGACCTCGTGGGCCGCCACGCTGACCGCCGCGATGGAGTTCTTATTGTAGTTACCCTCCGAGAGCCGTACGACCTTCTTGCCCGGATCGTAGTGGTCCGTTAGCTGGCCGGCGACCGGCTCTACCGGCACGCTCGTCAGGCCGTTGCGGTCCAGGATGGCCCGGGCGACCTGCGCCCCGGTCATGCCGCTGTTGCTCCGTTTCTTAGAGTACTTCGCGTACGAGCTCCGTACCCACATTGCTGCGAGGCCGGAGAGGATCATGCTCAGGATCATCACTATGAAGTATCCGAACCCGCCGAAAAATTCCAACATCAGTACTCGTTCCTCCTTAGGAAAACATTTAATTCTTTGAACGATATTCTACTACACCTGTATACGGAAATACCGGAGAAAAAGTTTCGTCTGGTCCAGAGAGAAAGGGGCGGAGTTAGCGTCCGCCCCTTTCGTATAGCTTCTATTTCAGCCTCTCAGGTTTGCTGGGCAACCTCCTCTTTCAGTTCGTCCACCGCCGAGGGGTCGGCGAGGGTGGAGGTATCCCCGAGGTCGTCGGAGCCCTCCGCGACGCCCTGGAGGATGCGGCGCATGATCTTGCCGCTACGGGTCTTGGGCAGGTTGTCGGTAAAGACGATCTCCTCGGGCTTGGCTATGGCACCGATGCGATTGCGGACCTGCTGAACCAACTCCTGCTTCAGATCCTCCGAACCTTCCTGGTCTCCTTCCAGGGTCACGTAGGCAAAGATAGCCTGTCCTTTGTCCTCGTGCTGCACGCCCGTTACCGCAGCCTCCGCCACGGACTCGTGGGCGACCAGGGCGCTCTCCACCTCCATCGTGCCCAACCGGTGGCCGGAGACGTTGATCACGTCGTCCACCCGGCCGGTTATGGTGTAGTAGCCGTCTTCGTCCCGCTTGGCTCCGTCGCCGGCGAAGTACGCGTCACCATACTTCTGCCAGTAGGTCTCTCGGTAGCGCTCAGGATCGTTATAGAGAGTCCTCAGCATCCCCGGATACGGCCGCTTCATCACCAGATTGCCCTGGTTGGCGCCTTCCAACTCGTTGCCTTCCTCGTCGTAGAGCGCGGGGAAGATGCCGGGGAACGGGAAAGAGGCGCTGCCGGGCTTCATGGTCGTGATGGCCGGGAGACCCGTGATCATTATTCCGCCGGTCTCCGTCTGCCACCAGGTATCCACTACGGGACACCGGCCGCCGCCGACGTTATCGAAGTACCACTCCCAGGCCCGCGGGTTGATAGGCTCACCAACCGTGCCGAGCAGCTTCAGGGATGAGAGATCGTGCTTTTCGAGGTCCTCCGTGCCGCTCTTCATGAACGCCCGGATGGCCGTCGGCGCGGTGTAGAGGATGTTCACGCCGCGACGCTCGATGAGGTCCCAGAAGCGGTCGCTCTCGGGGTACGTCGGCGTACCCTCGTACACGATCGAGGTGCCGCCGTTGGCCAGCGGTCCATACACGATGTAGGAGTGACCCGTAACCCACCCGATGTCGGCGGTACACCAGTAGATGTCGTCTTCCTGGAGGTCGAGGACCCATTTGGTCGTCGCATAGACGTGCGTCAGGTAGCCGCCGGTCGTGTGAACGATACCCTTGGGCTTGCCGGTGGAGCCTGAGGAGTAGAGGATGAAGAGGAGGTCCTCCGAATCGATCTCCTCGGCGGGGCACTCGTCGCCGGCGCTCTCCATCAACTCGTCCCAGTAGTGGTCGCGTCCTTCCTGCATGTTCACGTCGTCGCCGGTGCGGCGCACCACGACCACGTTCTCTATCGAGGGCGCGTCTTCGAGGGCTTTGTCGCCGTTAGCCTTGAGTTGGGTCTTTTTACCGCCGCGCGGCGCGGTGTCGGCCGTGACCAGAACCTTCGCCTCGCAGTCGTTGATCCTGTCCCTCAAAGCGTCGGCTGAGAAAGCCCCGAAGACTACCGAATGCGGCGCGCCGATGCGGGCGCAGGCAAGCATGGCAATAGGGAGCTCCGGGATCATGGGCAGGTAGATCGCCACGGGCTCGCCCTTCTTTACCCCGAGGTCCTTGAGGACGTTTGCGAACTTCTCCACCTCGGTCTTGAGCTCCGAGTAGGTGTAGCGAAGCTCCAGGTCCGGCTCATCGCCCTCCCAGATAATGGCTTCCTTATCGCCCCGGCCCTGCTCTATCTGGTAGTCCAGGCAGTTGTAGGAGACGTTTGTCTTGCCCCCGACGAACCACTGCGCCTCCGGCGGATCCCACTCCAGGACCTTGTCCCACTCCTTGAACCAGTGAAGCTCCCTCGCCCACGAGGCCCAGAACCCCTCGGGGTCCGCTGCAGCCTTTTCATAGACAGAAGGGTCGGTCACGTTGGCCTGCTGGACGAACTCCTCCGGTGGTTCGTGGGTCTGCACTTCCTGGGTCTCTGTGTTTTCCTCGCTCATCGGAACACCTTCTCCTTTCCCCGTTTCCATTGCTCCAACTCCAGGCATTCTAACCTGGATGCGTGTGCTAGTTATTACCCGATTTTTCGCCCGTTTACTCTTCTCAGCCGATCACCCCCACAATTATCCCGACGTTGCCGTAAACGCCAAGATAGCTTCTGTCAAGCCTCCGGTCAAATACAGCTATCGCAGAAAACCGAATCAAACGCCGATCACCTCAACTACCAATACCCGCCTTCTCGAAAGCACACTACCACGACTTCTTCTCGTCTTGAATAGCAGGGGTTTCTCAAGTTAGTATCGTGTTCCCAAATATCTCGTAATGTAAATTTTTTGTTAAACTTCCCACGCCCGTGAGCGAGTCAGCAGATAGAAGACGGATGAAAGAACGCGTTGCAACTTCCTTGCGCCACCTTTTGGTGCGGGAGGACTGGGTCTACCTGCTCAGTTTGCTGCTCCCGTTGTTCGTCTACAACGTGGGCTTGAAGATCATCCGCATCCTTACCCAGCTCTCCGTGCCCGGGCCTGTTGGCTTTGCGGACCAGCTACGCTCCGATGTGCTCTTCAACCTGGGTTACGCGGCGCTGTGGATAGGCGCCTTCGCCGTATTTCGTAGAGGGGTGCCCAGGTGGGCAACGCTGGCGCTCTTCCATCTCTCGGCGCTGCTGGTCGTAGTGCTGACCACCAGCACGCACTTCTTCTACAAGTCTACCGGCTCGACCCTGGACTACAGCTTCATAATGCTCTCGCTCTCTTCTTTCGGTGAGACGTCCAAGATCATCGCCGCCGAAACCTCGGCCTTTCACTGGGTCCTGCTAGGAGCCGTGCTCCTGTACCTGGTCGCGGGTCCCGTGATCGTGACTAGGCTGTTCGGCAATCGCTGGCGCCTGCCGCTGAGAACCTCGGGCCAACGGCTAACGGCGCCGCTCGTCATGTGCTGCGTGGCGCTGGCGTTGGGTGTGCTCTCCGCGCTGCCGAGCGCCACCGGCGCGAGCAACAACTTCTCCAGGGACGCCCTGATAAACCTGGCCCTCACGGAGCTCAACAAGCCGGACTTCGAGCAGCAGATCAGGACCAACCTCGTAGCCGGCACCCCGCCAGCGGACACCTCCCTGAAACAAACCCCGCAAACCCGCCAGCACAACGTGGCCCTGGTGTTTCTGGAGTCGACCCGCGCCCGCTCCACCACACCCTACAACGAAGACCTCAAGACGACCCCGTTTCTGGACGAGTTGGCCGGGAAGAGCCTCGTGGCGGAGAACGCTTACGCCGTCGTGCCGCACACGTCGAAGGCGCTGGTCGCGGCCACCTGCGGCGTCGCCCCGCCACTGGACACCCGCAATACGGAGGCCAAACCAAACGCCATCCCCGCGCAGTGCCTGCCGGACCTCCTCGAAGAGCAAGGCTACAACACCGCCTTTTTCCAGTCGGCGACTGAGGAGTTCGAGCGCCGCGCCCAACTCGTGGAGAACTTCGGCTACGAAGACTTCTTCCCAATCGAGGAGATGGACAAGAAAGGCTTCGAAGAGGCCAACTACTTTGGATACGAAGACGACATCATGCTGGAGCCGAGCCGGGAATGGCTAGAGGAGAATAAGAACCAGCCGTTTCTGACGAGCTACCTGACCGTTACGCCTCATCACGATTACACGGTGCCGGACCGCTACGGGAAGAAGAAGTTCGCCGAGGACGAGGAACTGAACCGCTACCTCAACACCGTGCGTTACCAGGACTTCTTCCTGAAGAACCTCTTCGACCAGTACAAAGAGCTGGGTGTCTACGATAACACCGTATTCGTAATATTCGGGGATCATGGCGAGGGCTTCGGCGAACATGGCGCCCGCCAGCACGACAACGTCATCTACAACGAGGGTTTACGGATACCGTTCCTGATCCACGCTCCCAACCGCTACAAGGGCGGCGAGCGGATGGAGCCCCCGGTCAACAAGCTGGACGTGCTGCCGACCGTGATGGACCTTCTGGGCTACGAAGTTACAGGCGGCACTTATCCCGGAACTTCGGTTTTGAACGCCCCCACGGGCCGGACCCTGATGGCGAGCTGTTACCAGGAGAACCGTTGCCTGGCGAGCATCGAGGGCTCCGAGAAGTACATCTACTACTACGGCAACAAGGACGCAGAGTTCTACGACCTCTCGTCAGACCCCCGCGAGCGTGAGAACATCGCGGACGAACAGAGTCCCGAGAAGCTCGAAAAACAGCGCGACGCCCTCCTCACCTGGCAAATCCAGACCAACTCCTCGTACGAGAAACGTCTCTACGGCGAAGGGCCCAAAGAGTAGTCGGCGACTGTCTAGCCAGAAGCCGGCGCATCCCGTAGACTTGGCCGGGCAGTAAAGGACTCTCCGAGGAGGATGGATGGGAGATCTTCTAGCAGGCAAAAAGATACTGGTGACTGGCGTGCTGGACCGGCGCTCTATAGCGTACTCCGTGGCGCGACTCGCCCAGGAACAGGGCGCCGAGATCGCCCTGAGCGGCTTCGGTCGCGCCGCTTCTCTAACCCGGCGCACCGCGAAGAAGCTGGATCCCGAACCACCCGTGCTGGAACTCGACGTAAACAAGCCCGAGGACATACAATCGGTCGCCGACGACCTGCAAGAGCGTTGGGGTGAGCTGGGCGGCATAGTCCACGCCATCGCCTTCGCCCCCGAGGACGCCCTTGGCGGCAACTTCCTGACCGCCGAGTGGCCCTCCGTCGCCACCGCGCTCCAGACCTCGGCCTACTCGCTAAAGGCGTTGGCCGTCGGCCTCGCCGACCTGATGAAGCCCGGCTCTTCTATCGTCGGCCTGGACTTCGACGCCCGCATCGCCTGGCCCGCCTACGACTGGATGGGCGTCGCGAAAGCCGCCCTGGAGTCAACCTCCCGCTACCTGGCCCGCGATCTCGGGGAAAAAGGCATCCGGGTAAACCTCGTCTCCGCCGGGCCCATAAAAACTTTGGCTGCCAAAGGCATCAGCGGCTTCGAGGGCATCGAGGGCGAGTGGGAACGTCAGGCTCCGCTGGGATGGACCGCCTCGGACCCTGAGCCTGTCGGCCGGTCCGTGGTCAGCCTGCTCTCCGACTGGTGGCCGGCGACTACGGGAGAGTTGATCCACGTGGACGGCGGCTACCACGCGATGGGCGCCCCTATCAAATAAAAACTTCCGGCTTCGGACATCGTGTAACGAGATCTACGGTAACGATGCAGCACACCCGGCTATCTTCTCTCTGTCTGCTCATCCCGTTTCTGGCCCTGATGCTGGCCGGCTGCGGCCCTCAGTCCGCTCCAGAAGGCTCGGGCAACACACGACCAGCTACCGCAGACGAAACAGAGGCAACACCATCCGCCACGGGCGAGACCGGCCGAACTGCCAGCGGCGCGACGGCAGGAACCGCAACCACCGTAACCTCGGAGAACACAACAGCGGACAGGGAGACCGACGTGGCTTTGATCTCTGCTTCGAGTCGCGGCGATGCCCGGACGGTAGAAAGATTGTTGGAGCAGGGCGTGGACGTTCATGCCCGCGACGAAACCAGCGGCACGACGCCGCTCATAGCCGCGGCCTACGGGAACCACGTAGAGGTGGCGAGAATACTCATCGAGGCCGGCGCCGACGTGAACGTCAAAGACGAGACCCAACAGAGCGCCTACCTTATATCCACCAGCGAGATCGGCGACGATCCCCGCTTACTAAAACTAACGCTGGCGAACGGAGCGGACGTCCACAGCCTCGACTCCTACAACGACACAGGGCTCATCTGGGCCTCCGAGCGCGGGTACGTCCAGATCGTCCGGGAGTTGCTAGAGACAGAGGTCAGGGTGAATCACGTCAACAACCTGGGCTGGACCGCCCTTCTCGAAGCCATAATCCTCGGAGACTGCGGGCTGAGCCATACAGAAGTGGTGCAGCTGCTGGTAGAGGCCGGGGCCGACGTGAACCTGGCCGACTCGGGCGGCGTAACCCCTCTCCAGCACGCCCGCCAACAGGGCTGCACCGGGATAGCGGAGATCCTGGAGAACGCGGGCGCAGTATAAAACAGCCCGAACCGTAATTCGAACTGGTATTCTAGAGCGGTTTTCACATTGAATGTGCCCCTAGTGTCCTGTAACCACAGTGCTCAAAGTAGCCTCGGGCATCTCGTGCGCTGACCATCAAAAGAGCGTGATGGGTAGCCTCAAAGAGCGCAGC
>JALYGE010000125.1 GCA_030777225.1 Actinomycetota bacterium | reverse complement strand
GGTATGGTCGGCAACAACTCCGCCGGTATGCGGTCCATCGTCTACGGCACCACGAGAGACCAGATCCTCTCCCTGCGCTGCCTGCTAGCAAATGGCGAAACCGTAGAGCTAAAGCCCCTGAGCAGAGAAGACGCCGCCCGCCGCGCCCGTCACGCCGACTCTCACGCGAAGCTCCTACAGGGAGCGCTGCGAATAGGGAAGAAGTACGAAGACGAGATAAAGTGCCGCTACCCGGAGATGATCCGTCGGGTCTCCGGCTACGGCCTCGACGCCCTCGTAGACCCGGAGGTACTGGACCTCACGCATCTGGTTTGTGGCTCCGAAGGAACCCTCGCCCTGGTGACGCAAGCGGAGTTCAGGCTCCAGGAGCTGCCCCCGCTGCGGCAGATGGCCTCCTTCGAGTTCGAAGACCTGGCCGCCGCCTCAAGGGCCACGGTGAAGCTCCTCCAGATGGAGCCTTCTGCTATAGAGCTACTGGACGATGTGGCCATAGGCCGCGCAAGGGACACGCCCCACTACCGGGACGCCACCCGCTTCGTGCAGGGAGAGCCCCGCGCCTTGCTGGTCGTCGAGTGGAGCGGAACGGAAGAAGACCTGGAGGAGCGTTTCTCGAACCTCCAGGAAATACAGGACGAGATCGGCGCCACCGCATTCACTCCTTTGCGCTCCGCTGCCGAGATGCAACAGACGGTAAAGCTCAGGAAGTCTATCCTGCCGCTCCTACTGGGCACCGCTGACAAAGCCAAGCCCGTAGCCTTCGTGGAAGACGCCGCCGTCCCGGCTAAAAACCTCGAAGAGTTCGTCGTCCGCTTCGAGGAGATCCTGGAGCGGCACGACACCTGGGCCTGCTTCTACGGCCACGCGTCGGTGGGAACCCTCCACGTCCGACCGGCGTTGGACACCACCGAGCCCGAAGGCGTGAAGCGCATGCGGAAGATCGGCGAGGAGGTCGCAGACCTCGTCATAGAGTGTGAGGGTTCCATCTCCGGCGAGCACGGCGACGGCCTCTCCCGCTCGGAGTTTTTGGAGAAGATGTACGGGCCGGAGATTTTGCAAGCCTTCAAAGAGGTGAAGCGGCTCTTCGATCCGGAAGGTATCTTAAACCCCGGCGTAATAGTAGATGCCGCAAAGATGGACACCCAGCTCCGCATCGGCCCCGGCCACCGCAGACCCTCCGTAGAGACGGGGCTGGACTTCTCGGAGCAGGGCGGCTTCATGAAAGCCGTCGAGCTGTGCAACGGCTCCGGGTTCTGCCGCAAAAAGAACGGGGGGACCATGTGTCCCTCCTACATGGTGACCCTCGACGAAGAAGACACCACGAGGGCGAGGGCGAACCTCCTGCGCAACGTCCTCGACGGCAGACTGCCGCCCGAAGAGCTGACCGGCCGGCGCATGAAAGAAGTCATGGACCTCTGCGTGGGTTGCAAAGCCTGCAAGACCGAATGCCCCTCCCAGGTAGACGTGGCCTCCATGAAGACCGAAGTCCTCTACCAGATGGGAAAGAAACACGGCTTCTCCCTGCGCCAGAAGATGGCCGGCCACATGCGATCCCAACTCAGGCTCGCAGCCATAGCCCCGGCTCTCTACAACGCCGTTATGGGAACCGGGATCGCCCGCCGCGCCGCCGGGCTCGCCGGCATAGACCCGCGCCGCTCCCTGCCGAAGGTGGCCCGCAAAACGTTCTCGAAACGCTTCAAGGACTTGCCGCAGGGCGCAGGGCCCCAAGAGGTCGTTCTCTTCAACGACACCTGGAACGAGTACCAGTGGCCGGAGATCGGGGAGGGCGCGGTACGCCTCTTCGCCGCCGCCGGAGCCCGCGTACACCTGCCGAAAGTCGTCTGTTGCGGAAGACCCATGCTCTCCGAAGGGCTCGTAGAGGAAGCCCGCAGAAACGCGAAACGCAATCTGGACATCCTCTACACGCTCGTGGATCGCGGCCTGCCGCTCGTGGGACTGGAGCCGAGCTGCATTCTCACCCTGCGCGACGACTACAAGAAACTACTCCCCGGCGACGAGCGCGTAGACAAGGTCGCCGAAGCCACCCAACTCTTCGAAGAAGCCTTGCTGGAATTAGATGCAGAGCAGCTTCCACTAGAGCAAGGTCCGCCGGTACTCTTGCACGGCCACTGCCATCAGAAAGCGCTCGTAGGCACGAGACCGACCGAAGAAGCGCTCGGGCTCGTGGCGGACGTGGAGGTGGTGGACTCTGGGTGTTGCGGGATGGCGGGGCTCTTCGGGTACGAGAAAGGGCACTACGAGGTGTCGATGAAGATGGGGGAGCGGGCGCTCTTTCCTGCGGTGAGGAACTCCGGTGGACGGGTGGTCGTTGCGCCGGGAACCTCGTGTCGGGAGCAGATCGGGGGCGGGACCGGCACACGGGCGGTACATCCCGCCCAGTATCTGGCCGAGCGCCTCACGTAAACGGGGTTGCGGTGGGCGAAGCTACACCGGACAAGAACAAGGACAAAGAGAAGCGCGTAGACCTGGTGTTCGAGGGTGGCGGCGTCAAGGGGCTCGGACTGGTAGGCGCGTTGTCGGTGCTGGAGGAAAAGGGGTACAAGCCCCACAGCGTCGCCGGGACTTCGGCCGGGGGCCTGCTGGCTGCATTGCTCGCTGCGGGGTACACGGCCGCCGAGCTGCGGGGGATCTTCCTGGACTTCGATTTCACCAGTGTGCAGGACACCTCCTGGGAGGATCGCATACCCCTGATCGGCGCCCCGACCTATTGGCGCAAGCTCTTACCATCTGCCAACGCTCCAGCGTTTCGCAGGATAGGTCAATTGGCCCAGTAATAGATAGGCAATGAGCCCGATGACAGGGTAGCCTCCGTGCGTCACCATTAGCGGAGTGGCGGGCTGTTGCCAGTACATATCCCCCCTCCAAGGCGAGGGCCCGCCATTTGATCGCCATTTATCCGACGAGGGCCAGGGTGGTAAAGTAAGAACAGAAGCTAGAGTGGGGAACCCAAAACTGGACGTAACAGAGACAATCCGGGTCGCGATAGCCGACGACCAGCAGCTCTTTACCAGCGGGCTTTCCAGGGTGATCGGGGCCCAACCCGAGATAGAGGTGGTGGGAGAGGCCCATACGGGCCGCGAGGCCGTGGACCTGTGCCTGGAGACAGAGCCCGACGTGGTGCTCATGGACATCTCGATGCCGGAGATGGACGGGGTCACCGCCACGCGAAAGATCCGGGAGATCTTGCCTCGGACGCGCATCTTGATTCTGACGGTCCACACCGACGACGGGCACGTCTTCCAGGGCATCAAGGCCGGGGCCCAGGGATACCTTCTCAAGGACTGCACGCCGGAAGACCTCACCCGCGCTATCCGCACGGTCCACGCCGGGGATACCATCATGGCACAGGACATAGCCCGGAGGATGCTCACGACCTTCGAGAACATCCAGGACGAGGAGACGGAGTTCACCCCGCATCTGACCGAGCGGGAACTGGAGGTCATAAGGGCCCTCGCCCAGGGCAAGAGCAATAAGCAGATAGCCCAGGCCCTGCACATCTCGGAGAAGACGGTGCGAAACCACGCCTCCAACATCTACAAGAAGCTCCACATCTACGACCGGACCCAGGCCGTTATCTACGCCATCCGACGGGGCCTGGTGGACCTCGAAACCCTGGGGTCCGGTTAGCGCGGCATTCCCGTGACCCTGTAGGGAACACGTACTTTCACCAGGGTTCCTTTGCCGGGTTTGCTGGTTATCTCTAACTCACCGTCAAGCTCCTCTACCCTTTCACGCATTCCGGAAAGCCCTACGCCGCCCCGGCTCGTGTCGGGATCAAAGCCGCGGCCGTCGTCGTAGATCTTCGCCAGAATATCCTCTTCTTGCTCGCACAGGCTTACTTTGATGACCCGGGCATCGGAGTGGTGACGGGTGTTTGCGAGGGCTTCCTGCAAAACCCTCAACAGTTCTACGCTAACCTCTCTCCTGAGCTCTGACGTAAAACCTTCGTCAACGCTCAGCGTTATTTGCCGCTCGGGGGTCAACTGGCGGTTTAGTTCCACCAGCGATTCCACGGCCCGGACGAACGACTCTTCTTTCTCCTGCCGGAGGTCGTAGATGGCGCCCCGGAGACCTACGACGGCCCGGCGTAGCGCGTCTATCTCGTTTTCCAACTCGACCTCGGCGCCGTTGCCGTTGGATTCCATCGTGAAAGCCTGCAGTCCTTGCAGGGTCCCCGAGAGGTCTTGCAGGACCGCGTCGTGCAGGTCGCGGGCGATCCGGCGTCGCTCGGCCTCCCGGATCTCCATCAGCGAAGCCTCGGTTCGCTTGCGGGCGGTGATGTCCCGGTTGATGCTGAGGACTGCGCGCTTTCCCCGGAACTCGATCACGGACGAGTTCACCAGCACGTTCATGGGCGTCCCGTCTTGCCGCCGATGGACCGTCTCGAAGTCCTGGTAGGAGCCGCGGTCGAGCAGGGTCTCCAGGTAGCGGTGGACTCTCTGGCGGTCCAGAGAAATCTCTTTCATGCTCATGCTCACGAAAGTTTCTCGCGGGTAGCCGTATATCTCGCAGGCGTTCGCGTTTACGTCGAGTATCTTGCGGCTCTTTGGCTCGTAGATGAGGATAGCGTCGTTCGCGAGTTCGAAGAGCCTGCGATACTCGCGCTCGGACTTCCTCAGCGCATCCTCGGTGCGCGCGCGGGCCATGGCGCCGGCTAGCACGTTCGCCACCGCCTGGAGAAAGTTGACGTCGTCTTCGGTGAACGTTCGGTGGGTGGTCGTGTCGACGCCCAGCACCCCAAAAGGACGGTTCGGCCCGTGGACGACGACGCTCATGCCGCTCACGACACCGTGATCTCGTTGCAGACCAGACTCGCCGAACCGGTCCTCTGCCTGGAGATCTTCGGCGACTACCGGCTCGCTGGAGAGTAGGGTATAACCGGACTGCGAGTTGACGCCGGTGTCTACGGTAGCATTGCCGACGTAACCTTTCTTCCACCCGGCGCCCGCCCGCAAGAGCAGAGCTTCTCCATCGGGCTGGAGCTCCAGGAACTTGGCGTACTCGGTGCCGAGCGTCTCGGAGATGAGGGTCGTCGCTTCATCCAGCAGGTTATAGAGTTCTACTCCGGCGAGCGCCCGCTGGCCGAGGCGGGCGACCATCGCCTGTTGCTGCGCCCGCTTCCGAAGTTCTTCCTCGGCCCGTTTGCGGTCGGTTATGTCTTCCACCATACCTATAGTGAAGTTGGGCATGCCGTCGGGGTTGCGGACCAGAGAAGCCTTCAGACGACCCCAGAGGAGACTACCGTCTTTCCTGAGATAGCGTTTCTCCATCTCGTAGTCGCCGCGCTCTCCGGCGGCAAGTTCCCGGTGGAGTCCGACGTTCTCTTGCAGGTCGTCGGGGTGGGTAATGTCGGAAAAGTGAAGGTCTTCCAGCTCTCGGCCGCTGTAGCCCAGCATTTTCTGCAACTGGTGGTTGCTCTGCAAAACGCGCCCATCGAGGTCCAGTATGGCTATACCGGACGCCGCGCCCTCGAAGATCGTCCGGAAGCGCTCCTCGCTCTGCCGGATCTTTATTAGCGAGGCCGTGCGCTCGTTCAGAAGCTCCTGCTTGGCCTCGAACTCCGCGGTATGGCTCATGGCGGCGGCGGCCAGACCCGCCATGAGCTGTAGAGTGTCTACGTCCCGGTTGCTGAAAGCGTGTGGTTCCGTGGAGAAGACTTTCAGCACCCCGACTATCGCCTGACGGTGGTAGAGGGGGACCACGACCAGGGAGCGAGCCTTTGTCTGTCGGGTGGCGGCCTGGTCCACCCGCGGATCTTGTTCGGTATCGTCGGAGCGCAGAATCTCTTTTCTTCTGACGCACTCGCCGGAGATGCTCGACGAGAGATTCAACCGCAGCCCGACGTGCTCCCGGGCCTTGCCGCTGGCGGTATGATAGAGGAGCTCTTCGCCCTCGAGCATCTCGACCACCGCACCGTCGGCTTTTGTGAGTTCCCTGCTCCGCTCCACGATGAGCTTCATGACCGATCTCTGATCCGGCTCCGCCATCACTATGGCGTGCTGGGTGGAGATGATCGCCGCGAGACGTTCGGCGTCTTCCCGCAGCGCGGCCTCGGCCTGCTTGCGCTCTTCTATACCCTGTATCTGGGCTATGTAGTGAAGCGACTTGCCGTCCGGGTCTTTTACCAGCGAGATGCTCAAAGAAACCCAAACCGGGTATCCCTCGGCGTGAACGTAGCGTTTCTCCAGGGTGTAGCTGTCCAGCGCGCCACCATCTACACGCCGGGCATAGGATACGCTGATCTTGTAGTCCTCAGGATAAGTGAGGTCCAGGTAGGTTTTTTCGAGCAACTCCTCCTCTGAGTAGCCTAGCAACTCGCAGAACGCGCGGTTTACCTGCATGTAACGGCCGTCGAGGCTGACGACCGCCATTCCCACCGGCGTGTTGTCGAAAGCGCTACGAAAGCGCTCTTCGGCTTCGCGGAGCTGCCGCTCTCCCTCTTTGCGCTCGGTGATGTCCCGGAAGTAGATGGCAAGACCTTCTTCGTAGGGGTAAGCGTGTACCTCGAACCACTTGCCAAGCGGCGCGTAAAACTCCTCGAAATGGGTTACTTCTCCCGAGACCACCGCCCTCCGGCACTCAGCATAGAATCGGGAGTTCGTGGCCATGGGAAAAGCTCTCTCTACGCTGGCCCCCAGCAAATCTTCCCGCGCTTGCTGAAGGGTTTGCGCCGCCCGTTCGTTCACGAAGGTGAAGCGCCGCTGATGGTCCAGGGCGAAGAAGGCGTCGGTCGTGCTCTCCAGAATGCTCGTGATGCGGGCGCCCGTTTCCCGAAGCTGCTGCTCGGCCCGTTTCTGCTGGCTGATGTCGAGCTTTACACCCTGCCAAAAGAGAGGATGTCCCGCCTCGTCGCGCACCAACACGGCTTCGTCCTGAACCCAGACCTCACGGCCGTCGCGGGCGATCATGCGGTACTCGGTGTCGAGTATTTCCCCGGCCTCGATGGCGTGGGCGGTCTCGGCGAGTACCCGATCTCGATCTTCTGGATGGAGTATTTCCTTCCAAAGCCCGGGATTCTCGATGAAATCTTCCGGGGTGTAGCCCGAGAGAGCCTCGATCTGCGGGCTTACATAATTCGTGGAGCCGGGGCTTTCCACGCCCTCGCTCGTGTAGATAACGGCGGGGACTTGTTCGATCAGGGCGCGGTAGCGGTGCTCGGCTTCCTGGAGCCCGGCTTCGACCCGCCGGCGTTCGGTAATATCACGGGAGACGGCCACGATCTCCTGCACCTCACCCGCCTCGCTTCGCACCGTCCGGCTGGTCGTCTCGAACCACGTGTACTCGCCGTCCTTGCGCCGGATGCGATAGCTAACCGTGGACGTGTCCTGCTCGCTGAGTATGGTCGAGTGGGCCTCGCGGATCTCTTTGAGGTCGTCGGGGTGGAAGAAGTCGTAAGCGGAACGCCCCACCAACTCTTGCGGCTCGTAACCCAGTAGGGTTTCGCAGGCGGGAGAGACATAAGTGTATACGCCTTCCGGGGTGTGCTTGGAGATCATGTCGGTCGAGTTCTCGGCCAACAGCCGATAGAGTTCCTCGCTCTCGCGTAGCGCTTCGACGCCGGTTCCGCTGTCGGCGTGAGGCGTTTCGGGCCCGCCGAAGCGGCCCGAACCTTCGCTCTCCAGGGCATCTTCTAGCTGCCGGAGTTTCTCGCGGGCTTCTCGCATCTGGCGCAGCCAGTACGCGCGTTCCGCGTTTACGCGTTCCACCTCCACCTTACGGGCTTCCCGGCCGCTGCGAGAAAATGGTTTCGTCGATGTGGTTCACGGGAGTCGCGGGGCTTCGGTTTGTACCCGTGAGGCTCTGGACGCACCAGACGGTCTCCACGCTGCTTGGCAAAGCTGGCTCCTTCCGGCCCCCGCCCGTAACAGGACGATGAGTCCTAGTTCCGTCTAGTCTGGATTATAGGCCCCTGAGAGGGGGTATTCTAGTAGAGGATCGGGGTGTTGGCCGGCATCTCGAAAGCCCGGCATTGCAGTAATGATTCAGGCTCAAAGTAGCGCTTGGGTAATTTGTCTCAGATCCGGCGTCCAGGTGTTCCGGTGGGCTCTCATGCAGAGTACAGTATAGGGGATGTAGGGGGAGAGGGACCGGTGTTGCGGAACCAGTCACCGGGGTTTAGAAGGGACTTGCTTGCGAGCAGGAGGAAGAAGGGATGCGGGTGATCGAGCGGGAAAGGGAACACTACGAGGTGCAGGAGGTTCCCTACGGAAAAGTCTATAGTTGGCGGCCCGAGCACGTCCTTTTCGAATGCGATTGTGGAGAGACGCTCACCTGGACCGGCGGCCGTACGGAGTGCTCGTGTGGGGCCAGCTACGAAGGATTCGAGCGGGAAAAGGTGGAGTCGCAGGTAGAGAAGGCAGCCTACCACCCGTGGCTCGAAGAGTACGAGGTGTGGCGGAAGAAAAAGATCGCCAGCGGCTTGCAGCATGAGTACTTCGGATTCGTGGCAGAGAAGAATGGTGGATAAGATGGCAGAAACGTTGATCGGAAGCAGTCACTGGCTAGAGAACCACTCGGTACTCGTGCGGTACCTGATCGTGCGCCACGACAATAACCGTCTTTGCCTGTTGACCCTTTCTGCGGAGGACGGAGATACGTTGCCGGTGTTTAGTAGCGAGCTTACGGCTCGCGCCTTTCTCCGGTTCAACCGTTACGGGGAACAGTGGCACGTCCGGGAGTCTACGGCGGGAGAGTTGATCTCACTGCTAATGGGCCACATAGCAGACGTCGACCTGGTCACCCTGGACCCTCAATCGGCCAGACGAGCGGACGAGGCCGTAGCGCCAGAGCTGGTGAACAAGAGGGACTTTATCAACGCTCTTATGCAGGAGCCGATCCTCCTGGCTTCTCGTTAAACTCGCTTACCCCGAATTTTCGGACGCGTAGTCTGGCCGCGTTCGGCCTTCTATCCTGCGTCGCGGACGTTCCGGAAAGCCGTCTCTGCTAACCTGGACGGGATTTAGCGGAGAAAGTAGGGCGTGTGGACGAAGACGCTTTTCCGGGAACGAATATCCGGCCCGCGGGTTGCACGGCGAGTTTCGAGCCCCGTGTATAGGCATCGCCGCTACAACGTAACCAGCGGGACCGACTGGGAGAGGACCGTGGGCTACTCGCGGGCGGTGCGGCGCGGGCCCTTTGTGTTCGTCTCCGGTACCACGGCGACCGACGGGACCGGGGGCATTGTAGGAGCGGGAGACCCGTACGCGCAGGCGGTCCAGGCGATAAACAACATCCGGGTGGCGCTGCGGGCGGTGGACGCGGATCTGGAAGACGTGGTTCGGACCCGGATCTACGTGACCGATATCGGCGATTGGGAGAAGGTGGGCAAGGCGCACGGGGAGTTTTTCGGGGAGATAAAGCCGGCGACGAGCCTGGTAGAGGTTAGTAATCTCATCCTACCGGAGATCCTGGTCGAGATAGAGGCCGACGCCCTGGTCGAGGATCGTTCCGCAGCGAGCTTCGAGGACTGAAATAGGCTCCTTGGACCGGTCTTCGGGCTTCTACGCACTACTACACGCCACTACTCCAAAGAGATTGAGGAGCCGGCGGCAGGAACGGAGGTCTAACGCCTGCCCCGCAGACCGTCCGAGATCAGGGCCCACAGAGACGAGGTTATCCTCTCCGGCTCCATGTGCAGTTCTTGACGTTGGAACAGGTAAAGATCTATGTTCATCGGGGCGAGGATGGCATCGGAGAGGTACTCCACGTCGAGGTCCGCCGGAACCTCACCTCCGCCCACGCCGCGCTCCAGCAACACGATAACCGTCGTCCGGAGCCACCGGTAGAAGGGGTTACGGTAAACCCCGAAACGCCGCGCGCCGCCGGCGGCGTCCCGGATGGCGCCCAGTAGCGGGGCGTTCTCTTCGTTGAAACGCGTGAGCCGGGCGAGCAAATACTCTAACTGCTCCAACGCCGGCTCGTCGTCGTTCTCTAGCCTGCTCCTTACCTCTTCCGCGAAGTGTTCGATGCTCTCGCGCAGCAGGGCCATACACAGCGCGCCCTTGTGCTCGTAGCGTCGGTAGAGGGTCCCCTGCCCGACCCCGGCCTCGCGACCGATCTCGTACATACTCACCGCCTCGACGCCGCGATCCGAGAAGAGAGTCCTCGCCGCGTCCAGTATCCTGCGCCGGCTCTCGGCCGCGTCCCGCCGCTCCTCGCAACCCGCGGCCCCGCAAGCCTCTGCGCCCAGAACCGGGAAGCTGCGCTCCCCGCCCGCCGCATCTTTTACAGAAAACTTCTCCACCGGCCTTGATAACCCCAACTACACGCTATAGCATCTCGAAACGGACAATTGTCCGTTTGAGTGTAGCAGGCACGATGGAGCCGGGCAAGAAGGAGATCTGGATGGAACGCAAATTTCAGAGGACCGTATCGGATGGCCTGGCTTTGAGGAGTATTCGTGGGCGCTGAGTCGCGGGGCATCGAGGTAGAGGGCCTGGTGCGGGAGTTCGGCAAGGGCTTTCGGGCGGTGGACGGCATTGACCTGCGGGTGGAGCCTGGAGAAATCTACGGTTTCCTGGGACCGAACGGGGCCGGCAAGTCCACCACGGTCTTGATGCTCACGACGCTCCTGCCGCCGACCGCCGGCAGCGCCCGGGTCGCTGGCTACGACATCGTGAAGCAGGGGGCCGAGGTGCGCTCCTCCATCGGGGCGGCGCTCCAGGAGGCGGCGCTCGACCCCTTTCTTACCGGGCGGGAGCACCTGCTTCTGCAGGCCGCCATGCACGGCATCGGGCGCAAGGAGCGCAAACGCCGGGCGAACGAGTTGCTAGAGCGCGTCGGGCTTACCGAGGCGTCCAACAGGAAGGTCGGTGGATACTCGGGGGGCATGAAGCGGCGCCTGGATCTGGCGCTCGCCCTCGTCCACGAGCCGCGGATACTCTTTCTCGACGAGCCGACGACGGGCCTCGACCCCCAGAGACGCAGCGCGCTCTGGGACGAGGTCAGCCGGCTCGCCAAAGAGGGCGTCACGGTGTTCCTGACGACACAGTACCTGGAGGAAGCCGACGTGCTCGCCGATCGTGTCGGCATTATAGACAACGGCAAGATCGTGGCCGAGGATACTCCCGACGCCCTCAAGGCGGAGGTCGGGCGTTCGAGCATCGAGGCGCGGCCCGCCGACCCGGACGACCTGGATGCGGTGGCGCGGGCGCTGGAGCAGTTCGGGGAGCCTATCGCGGCCTCCGCGGGATCCGCCGCCGTGCGGCTGGAGAACCGGACGCAGGGGCTCGCCGACGTGGTGCGGGCGCTGGACCGGGAGAGCTTGCAGGTCTCCAGCCTGGAACTCAACGAGCCTTCACTGGACGACGTATATCTTGCCAAGACCGGCAGGAAGCTGGAGGGCGCCGGGGACCAGGGAACAGACGAAGCGTGAACCCGGTGCTATTCACGCAAATATCCGAGCTCTCGCGGCGGTCCATCGTGCGGTTGCTCCGTCAGCCGCAGGTAATAGCGCCGGCGCTCATGTTCCCGCTCCTGATCTTCGGTTTCCAGGCAGCGGGGCTTGGCCCGGCGGCGGACATCCCCGGCTTTCCCGCCGACTCCTACGTGAGCTTCCTGCTCGCGTTCCCACTCGTGCAGGGCACGCTCTTCGCGGCGGTCTCCGCCGGCACCGACCTCGCCAAGGACATAGAGACTGGGTTTCTCAACCGCCTCTCCATGACCCCGATGCACCCGGCGGCGCTGCTCATCGGGATGCTGGCGGGCGTTGTCAGCCTGGGGTTTCTGCAGTCACTGGTCTTTATCCTCGTTGGCTTGGTCGTCGGCGTGACCTTCGAGGCGGGCTTCCTCGGGGTGCTGGTGCTGGTAGTGCTGACGACGCTCACGGCGCTCGGGTTCGGCGGTGTGGGAGCGATTCTCGCCTTGCGGACGGGCTCGGGGGAGGCGGTGCAGGGGTTGTTTCCGTTGTTGTTGGTCACGTTCTTTCTCTCCTCGATACTCTTGCCGCGGGACCTGATCGAGACCGACTGGTTCCGCACGGTCGCCACCTACAACCCGGTCAGCTACCTCGTCGAGGGCATCCGCAGTCTCATAATCACCGGCTGGGACGCGCAAGCGTTAGCATTGGGCTTCATCGTGGCCGTTGGCCTCATCGTGGTCGGGCTCTCGGGCGCCGTGATCTCGCTGCGCGGGAGGGTGGCCCGAACATGAGGAGCTTCTTCTCCGTGGCGGGAGCGGTAGCTTGGCGCGGCATACACAACTTCTTCCTCAACCCGGCGCTGGTGGTGCCCGCGATCCTGTTCCCGCTGTTCTTCCTGGCAGCCTTCGCCGGCGGACTATCCCGCGTGTCGGACATCCCCAGCTTCGACTTCGAGGCGGGCTACACAGCCTTCCAGTACGTCTGGATACTCCTCCAGACCGTCGCCATCGGCGGGGCCTTTACCGGCTTCGCCATAGCCCGCGACTTCGAGGGGGGCTTCGCCCGGCGTTTCATGCTCGCCGCTCCCCGGCGCGAAGGCATCATACTCGGCTACATGCTGGTCTCGTTCGTCCGCGTCACCGTCACTGGCGGGGTCGCCACCATAGCGGCGCTCATATCCGGGATGCAGGTGTTGGGGAGTGGGGTGGATCTCTTCGGACTACTGGGGCTGGCGATGTTGGTCAACATTGCGGCCACGCTCTTCTCCATCGGGATGGCGATGATCCTGCGTACCAGCTCGGGAGGATTTCTGATTCAGACGCCCATCTTCGTCGCCATGTTCCTCTCGCCGGTCTTCGTGCCGCTGGAGCTACTGGATGGTTGGATCCAGGCCGTCGCCACCGTAAACCCCATAACCTTTATCCTCGAAGCCGGACGCGGCTTTATCTCCGGCAACCCGACCGAAGTGGTCCTGGCCTTCGGCCTCGGCGCGGCGCTGGTGGTCGTGCTCCTCCCCTGGGCGCTCTTCGGCCTCCGGCGGGCGGAGAAGGCTGGCTAGACCAGGCTCGCCAGTCGCTTTACGCCCTCGTCTATCTGCTCCGAGGTGACGGCGCAGAATGGCAGCCGCACGAAGCGGTCGCCCGCCGTCGGCTCGTCGCCCAACGGGTCGGCGAAGAAGGCCGAGCCGGGTGTCAGAACCAGATCCACATCTTTCGCCCGGCCTACCAGGTTGTCGGTGTTGGCGTCTTCGGGGAGCATGACGCTCACGAAGAAGCCGCCGTCCGGGATGAAGGCCTGGGCTTCGGGTAGCTCGCGGCGCACGGCCTCGGACATCGTGTTTAACCGGGGGCTGTACAGGTTTTTGAGGCGCTGTATGTTCGGTTCCAGCCAGCCGCGGTTCAGGTACTCGGCGACGGCGGCCTGGGTGGGGAGTACGGGCGAGAGGTAGGTGTACTCGCCGAGACGGGTGAGCGCGGAGATCATGTCCTGTGGCCCGATGGCGAAGCCCACCCGGATGCCGGGGCTCAGAAGTTTACTGAACGAGCTTATGGTCAGGACCCTCGTAGCGCTGATCTCGCGCAAGAGCGGCAGGTCCTCGCCTTCGTAGCGGAGCTTGCGATATGGGATGTCCTCGATCACCCAGAACCCGTACTCCTCCGCCAGCTCGACTACCCTCCGCCGCTTCTCCAGCGAGAGCGTCGCCCCGGCCGGGTTCTGGAAGTCCGGCACGAGATACAGGAAAGCCGGGACCTCGTTCTGCAAGGCTTCTTCCAGCTTCTCAACGCTGATGCCATCTTCTTCGAGCGGGATGCCGATGGTCCGCGCCCCGCGCCGCCGGAAGGTGGCTATGGCCCGGTCGTAGCTCGGTTGCTCGGTAAAGACCGCCCCACTCGGCGTAATGAGGTGCGCCGAGAGTAGGTCCTGCAACTGCAAAGACCCGTTGCCGACCATCACCTCCGACTCGGAAACTCCGTACTCTGCGGCCAGATACTCGCGCAGCGGCGGATAGCCCTGCTGCTGGCCGTACTGCAAGACGACGTTGGCGTGTTCGCGGACCGCCGCGTCGAAGCACTCCCCCAACTCGTCGGTCGGGAACGCTTCCGGCGGTGGTACTCCCCTGGTAAAAACTATCTTTTCGCTCATAAACGCCAGCTTCGCACAGTACCCGCCTGTTGTGCAAGCTACAGATTCACATGCGCTGGAAACTATAATAATCCCGATCGTCGAAGTAGAAGGAGGCTTTTATATGGGTCGCCAGCGCGTAGAGCCCGGTCCCGGCCAGGAATCCGTCTGGGACTACCCCCGCCCGCCGCGGCTTGAGGACGTGGACAAGCGCATCAAGGTCGTCTTCGGCGATGTAACGCTCGCTTACACGACCCGCGCCAAACGGGTGCTCGAAACCAGCCATCCCCCCGTCTACTACATCCCGCCCGACGACATCCGTATGGAGCACCTGACGCCCGTGGAAGGGACCACGTTCTGCGAGTGGAAGGGCCGGGCGCAGTACTGGGACATAGAAACCGACGAACGCGCGGAGAGCCGGGCCGCCTGGAGTTACCCGAGCCCCACGCCCTCCTTCGAGGAGCTCAAAGACTACATAACATTCTATCCCTCGAAGATGGATGCCTGTTGGGTAGACGGCGAGAAGGTGCAGGCTCAGGAGGGAGACTTTTACGGTGGTTGGATCACCTCCGACATAGTCGGCCCGTTCAAGGGCGCCCCCAGGACCTGGGGCTGGTGACGCTTGGGCCGTCCCGTTGCCGACCTCCGCAAGGAATATACCCACTCCGGCCTCCAGGAGTCCGACGCCCACCCCAACCCTGTAGACCAGTTCCGCAAATGGTTCGAGGAGGCGTTGAGCGCCGGCCTCCACGAGCCTAACGCCATGACCCTCGCCACCGTTGCCCCGGACGGCAAACCTTCAGCCCGCGTTGTGCTCCTCAAAGGCTACGACGAACGCGGCTTCGTCTTCTATACCAACTACGAGGGACGCAAAGCGAGAGAGCTGGAAGCCAACCCCAACTGCGCCCTCGCCTTCTACTGGGGCGAGTTGGAGCGGCAAGTCCGCATTGAGGGCCGCGCCGCCCGCGTACCGGCCGAGGAGTCCGACGCCTACTTCGCCAGCCGTCCCCACGGCAGCCGGCTCGGCGCCTGGGCCTCGAAGCAGAGTCAGCCAGTAGAAAACCGTGACAGATTGGAAGAACGTCTGCGGGAGCTGGAGGTCGAGTACGAAGTCCGGGAGATACCGCGCCCGCCCTTCTGGGGCGGCTACCGGGTCGAGCCGGAGAGCATGGAGTTCTGGCAGGGCCGGGAGAACCGCCTGCACGACCGGCTGCTGTACACGAGACATAACGGGGACTGGAAGATACGACGTTTACAGCCTTGAGCAGCGTAGTGCAAACCTACGCAAGGTGGGACTCTTATATTCGCACGCTGGTCTGGTCAGGTTTTTCCACTCTGCACCGAGACTGGCTCTTATCCTTCGGTCCCGCTTTGCGCTTTCTCTGATCCAGGAGATCGTTACCGGGAACATCCACAGGGCCTGCGCCCAGTTCAGGGCTAACGGGTTCATATGGTAGATGGCGCCCGTTTTGATCAGGCTTCCCGACGTGGCCATCGTGTGTTCCATCATCAGCATCGAAGCAGTCTTCGCCTTCGTAAGCTCCGGATCTCCTTCTCGTAGCCTTCGCACAGCCGCCACCCTCGGATCACCATCTCCACCGTAGCTGGCACGAGGCCCATGGTCGCGAAGTGCCGCAGGTCGTAGCCGTGAACGTACATGTATCGGGCTACATCGGTCCAAGAGACTTTTTCTCCTGATGGACCAAGAACAAACGGAGACTTCGCTTTGACCAGTTGCAGCAGGGTAAAGAACGGTGGCTGTATCCCGGCGCTGGTGCACACGTCCGATAGCAGATGGAAGAATACCCTCAGAAACGCGTCCGTCAAGCTCACAGGATCGGTAGGCCCTTTGTAGACTTTTATTATGTCACCGTACTTGTCTATATACGTCCCAGTGGTCCCAGTGCCACCAAGTATGTCTACGATCCCGAAAATGAAGCCGAGAATGGGGTCGTGACCAAAGCTCTGTGATCTGTGGGTTTTGGGTCTCATTCCGGGAACGCTTGGATGCCGAACGTCGTCGTATGGTACTTTTGCGTGCTTCTCGAAGCGTTTGAGGACGTTCTCGTGAACCTCCTTGGAATGTTCCTTGAGCCACTTCGTGAGTGGAGAGCCCTGTTGCATCTCTCCGAGAAAGTTCTTGTCGCCAGGTATCCTGACCAGGAAGATGTCGAACAAGGTCGCAATAAACCCGGCGAGAGTAACCGCCAGGTAGTCTGATTTGTCCCAGCGTATGTCCCCGTACTTCTGCCGATAGGCCGCTACCGTACCAGACGCTTCGGTTGAGCCAATTACTTGAAGCAGGGGATCTCTCTCCAGGTTTACGCCCGCCTTCGTCAGGTCGGATTCGGCCTCTCCGACCAGCTCTCGAAATCGTCGGCGTTTCCGAGCTTGATCCTCTGGTACTCTTTGCCCCCAGGGGTCTGGGTGGAGGCGTTGTCGCTGGACCCTTCATCGGGCTTAGTGTCGCCCAGGCCCACGCCGAGGGCGGAGAATATTCCCCTAACCTCCGACGCCTCCTCTGCGGCGGAGTCGAGTCGCTTCAAGAGCCCTAGCTCAACATTCAAGTAATGGTTCAGGTCCAGGTTAAGCTCGCTGTAGAGGTCTCTTATCTCCTCCAGCAGGACCCTCTGGTAGGCGACGGGTGCTGATGCGCTACCAGGTAGCATACTGCCGCTCTTTGTCTTGCAGGGTCTTAGAGCGGATCTGAACATATGTAGCTCTCCCTCTAGCTGGGTGAGTCTCGTCTCGTTCCGGTCGGACTGGGACATGTACTCCTCCATCTTCGCGCGATAGTGTTTCTGTCGTCGGCCAAGTCCGCTATCGCCTTCTGGTGCCGCTTTATGACCTCCTGGATCATGTGCTCCCGCTGTTTTTTGAGCTCGCGCTCTCTTCCACCCATGAGCCGTCGCGCACCGGCGTACGTTCCCGCACCTATCAGGATCACGACTCCTATCCCGGTGAGCATGGAACTCAACCCCAGGATTCCACCCAGACCGAGCCACGCCAGGCCGGACGTGATGCCGGCCGCGCTCAGACCGATTACGCTGCCGGAGAGATAAACGGCTGCTATAGGAACTCCCAGCGCCACAGCTTGCGAAGCGCGCTGCTTACTGCGTTTTTCGAGCTCACCGATGTCAACTTCGCCCTCTACGAAGTCTTCATCATGCTCGATAGCTTTTTCGGCGAGCGATATGGCTTTATCCGCGTCGTAACCGAACTCGACCGCGACCTCCATTATGCTCTCGCGCTCGACCTGCGACGGTCCTTCGCCTACACGAGAGATACGGACCATATCTTTTACTAGGGAGAAGGCGATCTCATCCCTGCCGGAACGGGACCTGACTACAGTCTTGCTGGCTAATCTGAGCACGTCCGCGAGTGCGGCCTCTCCCGACTCAAGGAATTGTCTGATCTGCCCGCGCGAGTCGGCTTGTAAGTCTATCTGGGACATAAACAGGTAGATGTCCGCGACCTTCTTCGGATCGACCTTCCCGCCGACGAGGGACTGGGCGGCCAGAGTTTTGACATAAAGAACCTTCAACTCTTCCGGCATCACCTCCAGAGCTTTGCTCTGAGCTTCTCCTGCCACCTTTTCCCGTAGAGCTTGCTGCCCTTTACGCAGAGCTTCCTGTCCCTTGCGTAGTGCTTGTTGTCCTTCTTCGAACCCGCGTTGCTGTGCTTCTCGCATCCGGCGCATCTCTATGTCCCCCTTCTCGATTATGCGCACTATACCCCCTCGCTGATAGCTTTATATGCTACTTCATTATGCCAGAGAGGGTGGAGACTACTTTTTGGCCTCGATACGAGTTCTCCGGCGGAGCGGATGGAGCATTGCTAAGATTGTCTACACCAATAGTGGGTCTGTAGTGGAGGAGAAGCTTTTGAAACTGGTCATGTATTCTGTAAACGATGGTGATGCCAGGGCCGGTCTCGTCGAGGAGGGGGAGGTACGGCAACTGGCCGGGGAAGGCACGGGTATGATCTCCCTTATAGAGCAAGGAGCCGAAAAACAACCCGTCGGTGGGGAGAGCGTCGCGCTCGAAGACGTGAAGCTCCACGCCCCGATAGCCCGACCTGGCAAGATCATCGCCATCGGCCTCAACTACGAGGACCACGCCGCAGAGACCGGAGCAGAAATCCCCGAGAAGCCGATAGTCTTCGCCAAGTACCCGAACACCATCACCGGACCCGGGGACCCCATACGCATCCCCAAAATAACCGAGCAAGCCGACTACGAGGCGGAGTTGGCCGTCGTGATAGGAAGGTCCGCCCGCGGCGTCGAGGTGGACGAAGCTATGGATTACGTCTTCGGTTACATGAACTCGAACGACGTCTCCTCGCGAGACCTCCAGTTCTCGGAGGGTGGGCAATGGACCCGGAGCAAGTCGCTCGACACCTTTGCGCCTATCGGCCCTTACCTGGTGACGAAAGACGAGATCGAGGATCCCCAGAAACTTTCTATCCGCTGCATCTTGAACGGCGAGGTCATGCAAGACGGAACGACTTCGAAGATGATCTTCCCGGTGGCGGAACTCATTTCGTTTTTGAGCAAGGGCATGACGCTGGAGCCCGGCGACATCATCATGACCGGCACGCCACCCGGCGTAGGCTTCGCCCGAGATCCCAAAGTGTTCCTCAAAGACGGCGACGAGGTGAGCATCGAGATAGAGGGACTCGGGATCCTGACCAACCCCGTCGAGGCGGAGTAGGATATAAAATCGGATACTGCGGTTTAGATTAAGGACGTTATGGAACGCACGATACGGGTGGTGGTGGCGAAGGTAGGCCTCGACGGGCACGACCGGGGGGCCAAGATCATCGCCCGCGCCCTGCGCGACGCCGGCATGGAGGTCATCTACACCGGCCTCCACCAGACCCCCGAGCAGGTCGTGGAGGCGGCGATTCAGGAGGACGTGGACGCCATCGGCATCTCCATCCTCTCCGGTGCGCACATGACCCTGATCCCGAAGGTCATGGACCTGCTCCGCGAGAACGAGGCCGAAGATATCCTGGTCTTCTGCGGCGGCACCATCCCCAAGGGTGACATCCCCAGGCTGGAAGAAGCCGGCGTGGGGGCCGTGTTCACGCCGGGAACCCCTACCAGGAAAGCGGTAGAGTACGTTCGGCAAGCAGTGCCTGCCAGTAGCTGAAATACTAGCAAGCTGAAATGCTGACCGGCTAAAACACCGATAGGGGAGGAACTCTTGGACTTTGTAAAACTGGAGCGTGGCGACGACGGCATCGTCTTGCTGACGATTGACCGACAGGAGAAGCTCAACGCTCTCAACCCGCAGGTGACGGAGGAGATCGGGCAGGCTCTACTGGACGTGGAGCAGGACGAGCCGCGCGCGATCATCGTGACCGGCGCCGGGGATCGCTCCTTCGTGGCGGGCGCGGACATCTCGGAGATGAGCCGCATGGCGCCCCTCGGAGCCAAGCGCTTTACGGAGGTCGGGCACGCCGCGATGGCCCTCCTGGACCGGAGCCCCGTCCCCACGATAGCCGCCATCAACGGCTTCGCCCTTGGCGGGGGCTGCGAGCTGGCACTCGCCTGCGACATCCGCATCGCCGCCGAGAACGCCCTCTTCGGCTTCCCGGAGGTAGGTTTGGGAATACTGCCCGGCATGGGTGGCACCCAGCGGCTGCCACGCCTGATCGGGCCGGCGCTCGCCAAAGAGCTGATCTTCACCGGCCGCCGCATAGATGCAGCGGAGGCCAAGGAGATCGGGCTGGTAAACCGTGTCGTCCCCCAGGGCGAGGCTCTGAATGTGGCCCGCGAGTTGGCCGCGGAGATCTCCGCCAACGGTCCCGTCGCCGTCCGGCACGCCAAGACCGCCGCCAACCGGGCGCTCGACGTGGATCTCGTCAGCGGCCTGGAGTACGAGGCGGACCAGTTCGCCCTCCTCTTCGCCACCGAGGACGCCCGTGAAGGCATGGACGCCTTTATGGAAAAACGCAAGCCGCAGTTCGAGGGCCAATAGTAGTCCACGAGACGAAAATCCGGGTCCGCTACTCCGAAACGGACGCCCAGGGCATCGTCAACAACGCGACCTACCTCTCCTACTTCGAGGTGGGCCGTGTCGAGTGGCTCCGCGCCGCCGGACTCTCCTACCGGGAGCTGGAGGAGCGCGGCTACGGCTTCGTGGTCGTCGAGGCGCGGCTCTTCTACAAGAAAGCGGCCCGCTTCGACGACGAGCTTACCCTCCGCACGGAACTGGCAGAGCTCAAGCGGGCGTCGTTGCGGTTCGAGTACACGGTTGTGCGGAACAGGGAGGTAGTCTCCACCGGCTACACCCGCCATGGCTGCATCGAGATAGCGAAGGGACGAGCGAGTCGTATCCCGAAAGAGCTGTTCGCCGGTCTTTAGAAACCTGTTTCTCCGGTACTGTCACAGTGCGCCGGGCTCATTCGTCTCATGTATAGAGAGGCTATTATGAAAGCGTAGCGAGGTGAGCCGTGAGAGAGGTTCCGACAGACAGGAGCGAGACTTTCCAGCAGTACCGGCCGCTGCTGTTCTCCATCGCCTACCGGATGCTTGGAAGCGTCGCGGACGCCGAGGACATAGTTCAGGAAGCGTTTGTCCGTTGGCGGCAGGTCTCGGGTACGGAGGTGCGCTCTCCGAAGTCCTACCTCTCAGCGGTGGTCACCCGGCTCTCAATAGACCACCTTCGCTCGGCGAGGGTTCGGCGAGAAGAGTACGTCGGCCCGTGGCTGCCGGAACCTCTGCTGACAGGGGGTAGCCTCGACGGTGCGGAGACCATCGATCTCGAAGAGACGCTCTCAATGGCGTTCCTGCTGCTACTGGAGAGCCTGACGCCGGTAGAGCGGGCGGTGTTCCTATTACGAGAGGTCTTCGACTACGACTACGGGGAAATTTCCCGCATCGTCGCCAGGGACGAGGCCAACTGTCGCCAGATAGCCCGGCGGGCTAGAGAATCGGTGGCGGCCCGGCGCCCGAGGTTCAAGATCTCTGCCGAGCAGGAGGAACGTTTGGTGGGCAGCTTCCTCGAAGCCTGCTCTGAAGGCAAGATGGAGAGTCTATTAGCGTTGCTCTCGGAAGACGTGGTCCTCTGGTCGGACGGCGGAGGAAAGAGCCGCGCGGCGCTCAACCCGATCCATGGCTCTGAGAGAGTCTCGCGGTTCCTTCTGGGGATACTCGGCAAGACGCCACCCAGCTTCTCTACCAGGATAGCGTGGATCAATGGCCACCTCGGCATCATCGGGTATGTGGGCGGCCAACCGATGAGCGCGGTGGCGCTGGATGCGGCAGAAGGTCGAATACAGACTATCCGCATCGTGGTCAACCCGGAAAAACTCCGAAACATACCTCCGTTGTCTTGAGAAAGGAGACGTAAATGGCACGCATCGAAGCAGTACCAGAGCGTAAGGCCGGATTGTTGGGGCGTTTCGCTTATCGTTTCTCGCGCCGCCGGTTCGGCGAGGTGACCGAGCCGCTGACGGTGACGGCTCACCATCCGCGGCTGCTTTTCGGTTACGGTATGATGGAGTTGGCGCTCGACCGTTCCTGCTTGGTCGATGAGAGGCTCAAGCATTTCGCCGTCCTGAAGGCGGCCGCCATGGTCGGATGTGAATTCTGCATAGACATCGGCTCGACCCTGGCCCGGTATTCGGGTGTTACCGAGGACCAGCTCCGCAATCTGTCGAACTACGAGGAGAGCGAAGCGTTCTCGCCTTTAGAGAAGTTGGTTCTGGACTACGCAGCGGCGATAACCCGGACGCCGACGATTGTCTCGCAGGACCTCTTCGATGCCCTGCGCAAGCACTTCGACGAAGCGTCAATGGTCGAGTTAACCGTTGCGATCGCGTTGGAGAACTACCGGGCGCGCTTTAATCACGCCTTTGGAATAGGCTCCCAGGGCTTCTCCGATGGCGCTTACTGTCCCGTTCCGGAGGTTCCTGATCGTCCTTGACTACCGGGGCGCCATCCTTATAGCGCCGTCGAGCCGGATGACCTCGCCGTTGAGCATCTCGTTCTCGATAATATGCCGCACGAGTGCCGCGTACTCCTCCGGCCTGCCGAGCCGCGAAGGGAAGGGGACCTGACCGCCCAGCGACTCCCGCGCTTCTTCCGGCAATCCGGCCATCATCGGGGTGTCGAAGATGCCGGGCGCTATGGTCACCACCCGGATACCGTAGGAGGCTAACTCGCGGGCGATGGGGAGCGTCATGGAGACCACGCCGCCCTTCGACGCGGCGTAGGCGGCCTGACCGATCTGGCCCTCGAACGCCGCCACCGAAGCTGTGTTGACGATTATGCCCCGCTCACCACTTCCGGCCGGCTCGTTCCACTTCATCACCGCCGCAGCGAGCCGGATCACGTTGAAAGTTCCGACCAGGTTGACTTGAAGAGTCTTCTTGAAAGACTCCAGCTCGTGCGGACCGTTCTTGCCGAGTACCTTCTCTCCAATGGCTACGCCGGCGCAGTTGACGATCCCGTGCAATCCACCCAGCTCGTGGACCGCCGCGTCTATAGCTGCGTGCGCGCTCTTCTCATCTGTTACGTTGGTCTCTACGAAGCGGGCCGCGCCGATCTCCCGGGCGACACTCTCGCCGGCCTCCTCGTTAAGGTCTGCGACGAGAACCTTTGCGCCGGCCTCTGCCAGGCTGCGGACGGTGGCCGCACCGAGGCCCGAGCCGCCACCGGTTACGAGGAAAGTTCGTCCGGCTATCTCCACTAGATTCGCTCTATTATGGTTGCGGTGGACATGCCGTGGCCGATGCACATGACTTGCAGGCCGAGTTGTCTATCAGTCGCCTCCAGACCGGCGAGCATCTTCGCCATGAGGCCTGCACCCGTAGCCCCGAGTGGATGGCCGTGCGCTATCGCGCCGCCCCACGGGTTTACCTTGTCCATATCGGGCTCCAGTTCATCGGCCCACGAGAGCACGACGGTGGCGAAGGCTTCGTTTACCTCGATCCAGTCCAGGTCCTGGATGCTCATGCCCGCTTTCTTCAGCGCCGATCGTGTCGCCGGTATGACCCCTGTAAGCTGCATCGCCGGGTCGTCGCCGACCACCACCCGCGCCAGGAAACGCGCCCTGGGACGTAAGCTCTCGGCCTCAGCCGTCTCGCGGTCACCGACGAGCACCGCCGAGGCGCCGTCGGAGATCTGGGACGAGTTCCCCGCCGTCACGACACCGTCGGCCCTGAAGACCGCCTTCAAACTCGCCATCTTTTCGGGGTCTACCGAAGCCCGGATTCCCTCGTCGGCGGCCAGTTCGATCTCGCTTCCCTCGGCGTCGAGGCCGGGGGTCGTGAGTATCTCTCTGCTCTCCTTGCCGGCAGCCGCGCCCGCCCGACGGTGGCTCTCTGCCGAGAGAGCGTCCGCATCCTCGCGGGTGATACTCCACTCATCCGCTATGCGCTCCGCGCTCTCACCCTGATGCACCAGCTCCTGCTGCTCCAGCAGATCAGGGTTCAACGCCTCGAAGACCGAGCCGGCATCCGGCGCTTCACCAATGTCGCTGAACATTGGCACACGGGTCATGCTCTCTACGCCGCAGCCGATGGCGTAGCTCATGTCGCCGGCGGCGATGGCCTGGGAGGCGAAGTGGACTGCTTGCTGGCTGGAGCCGCACATGCGGTTTATGGAGACCGCCGGGACGGTGACGGGGAATCCGGCGAGCATGACGGCCAGCCGGCCGACGTTCGCGCCCTGCTCCCCGGCCTGGGTGACGGCGCCGCAGATCACGTCTTCTATCCGCTCCGGGTCTATGTCCGCCCGATCTACGAGGCCACGCAGCGTGTGGGCGAGTAGTGTGTCGGGTCGTACCTCGCGCAGCGCGCCGCCACGTCTGCCGAACGGGGTGCGTACCGCCTCCAGGATCACCGGCTCTGACATGATTGGCGCTCCTTCTTTAGCCGTCTACTACCGTAAGTGTAACGCGGCTCGGACGCTCCGAGTCGTGGAATACTCGCTGGTGCGCGACCTGTGTGCGGGTAGAAGTAGCGTTGTACGCGCCGGTGTTCAGGTTCCGCTCCCAGCGGGGGAAGGAGCTTGAAGTTACGTCCACCCGGATGCGGTGTCCGGCGAGGAACGTGATGCCGGTCGCCCAGAGGTCTATTGCGTACTCGTAGACTTCGCCGGGCTCTATGGGGCTTGGCGGTTTGGGGTCTATGACGCCGGGGGCCGGATAGCTCTCCCGTGCACTGGCCCGAATAATCCCGTCCGCGACGACCATCGCCCGGCCGTCAGGATAGACGTCTACCAGCCGGACGACGAAGTCCGTGTCGGGGGCGGATGAGGCGGCGTAGAGAGTGGCGTGGACCGGACCAAGCGCCGTATAGCTCTCTTGCAGAACGTCACTCGTGTAGGTGAGTACGTCGGGGCGTTGCTCTATGGGGCGCTGATCCCGAGGACCGGAGCCGAGGATCGGGGCCAGCAACACCGCGCCGCCGAGGGTCGGCACGGGATCTTCGGGGTCGTAGTTGTACTCGTCGGGTTGGCTTTGCGACGGACCCTCTCGGGAGAGTCCACCCTCCTCGCGCAGGTACCATTGCTCTTCCCGCGCCCCGGGTGCGGGCCACTCCTCGTAGCCGCGCCAGCGGTTCTCTCCCATGACGAAGACCTCGACCGGCGGCGCTTCTTCCAGGGCTTCACCTTCACCTTTGAGTGTGGCGTCGAACCAGCGGAGGTGACGGTCGGTGAGGTCTCCGCGGTAGTTGAGAAAGAGGCCGGAACTTCCGATGCCGAAGTCCAGCTCCCCGACCGTGCTCCCGAACATGCCGTGGGTCCAGGGACCGACGAGCAGACGCGGGGACCGCAGCCCTCGTTGTGCGGCTTGCTCCTTCATCGCCCCGTACTGTCGCAACGTCTCCCCGATAAAGCAGTCGTACCAGCCGCCGACGTGGAAGGTAGGAACCTGAACGCGGTTGTACTTGCCGTCTATGTTGAGATACTCCCAGGCCTCATCGTCCACCCCGCGCGCGAAGCCGCCGCGGACGAACGGCGCGAGATCGTCGGGGTCGGGCAAGTTTGTGAGCGGCAGCACATCGTAGCCGCCGCCGGAGAGCAGGGTGTCTATGGAGCTGATGAGGGCGGGTAACTTCTCTTTGAGTTGTTCGGGGTCTTCGCGATACTCGCGGAAGAAGGTGTCGAGGGTGAGGGTGATCTGGGCCCAGTACTGCATCAGGCCCAGCTCCTGCGCGCCGCCGCGCATCTGGACGCCGTTGAGGTGGTTGCCCCAGGTTATGCCGAGGACCATGCTGGCGAGGGATGGTGGCTGCATGACGGCGGCGTGCCATTGAGTCTTGCCGAAGTACGAGATGCCGAACGTACCGACCTCTCCGTTCGAGCCGGGGAGCTTAGCGGCCCATTCGACGGTGTCGTATCCGTCCTCGTATTCTTTGACGAAGGGGGTGAACCTGCCCCCGGAGGCGTAGCGGCCCCGCACGTCCTGAACGACGACGATATAGCCGCTCCGGGCGGCTTTTACGGGGTCGAAGTAGGTCGAGTTAAAGGGGAGGTCCTTACCGTATGGCAGACGGGTGAGGAGGACCGGGTAAGGCCCGCTGTCCGCAGGACGGTAGACGTTAGACATAAGGGTAGTGCCGTCGCGCATGGTGGCGGGCACGTCCTTTTGGACCAGGACCTCGGTCGGGCTCAAGCGGGCTCCTTTTCGTAGGGGGCAGGGCTAACGGCTGGCGGGCGTGTAGTCCTGGTACTGTTCGCGAAGCTTCATCTTGAGAGCTTTACCGGTGGCGGTGTGCGGTATCTCGTCCACGAACTCGATGGCATCCGGCAGCGACCACTTGGGGAACTCGCCTTCCAGGTGGGAGAGCAGGTCTTCTTCCGTCGCATTTTCGCCTTCTTTCAGGACGACGATGCCGAGCGGACGCTCCTGCCACTTCTCGTCGGGGATGGCGATCACGGCGGCTTCGGCGACGGCGTCGTGGGCCATCAAGGTGTTCTCCAGGGCGACCGAGGAGATCCACTCTCCACCGCTCTTTATGAGGTCTTTGGTCCGGTCCTGGATCTCTACGAAACCGTACCGGTCTATGGTGACGATGTCGCCGGTGCGGAACCAGCCGTCCTCGGTGAACTTGTCGGCACCCTCATCGGTGTTGAAGTAAGCCTTCGCGACCCAGGGGCCGCGGACCTCCAGCTCGCCCATGCTCTCGCCGTCCCAGGGAACCTCCCTGTCGCCCTCAATGGCCCGCACCTCGATAAACGGTACCGGCGGACCCTGCTTGGCTTTTTTGCGGTACTTCTCGTCTTCGGAGAGGTCGTCCATGTCGGAGCGGAGGTTGCAGATGGTGCCTAGAGGAGACATCTCGGTCATGCCCCAGGCGTGGACGACGTTCAAGCCGTGGTCCTCTTTGTAGCGCCAGGTCATGCTCTCCGGCGCCGCCGAGCCGCCGACGACCATGCTCTGCAGGCTGGAGAGGTCGTAGGCGTCGGGGTCCTTATCCAGCGTCTGTAATATGCCGAGCCAGATGGTCGGCACGCCGGCGGTGATCGTCACCTCTTCGTTTTCCAGGTCCTCCAGCAAACTCTCTGGGTCCAGGTGTGCCCCCGGCATCACCTGCCCGGCCCCGACCAGCGTCGAGGTGAACGGCAGCCCCCAGGCGTTGACGTGGAACATCGGGACGACCGGCATCACCACGTCCCGCTCCCGGATGCCAATAGTGTCGGCCATCGCCGAGGCCATGGAGTGCAGGCAGATCGCCCGGTGCGAGTAGAGCGTGCCCTTCGGACGCCCCGTCGTCCCCGAGGTGTAGCACATCGCCGCCGCGTCGTTCTCATCGAAGTCCTGGTACTCGAACTCACCCTCGTCGGCGCTGTCCAGCAGATCCTCGTAGCTCTCCAGTCCTTCCGGCGCCGAGCCGAAGACGAAGACGCGCTCCAGGTCCACCTCGTCCTCGAAGCTGTCTATGAGCTGCACCATGGTCTCGTCTATGAGAAGGACCTTGTCTTCGGCGTGATTGATAATGTAAGCGAGGTCGCCGGGACCCAGACGAGGGTTTATGGTGTGCAGCACCGCGCCGGCGCAGGGGACGCCGAAGTAGGCTTCCAGGTGCTCGTGGGTGTTCCAGGCGAGGGTGGCTACCCGGTCGCCCTTCTGCAGGCCGAGGTTCCGTATGGCGACGGCGAGCTTTTTGGCCCGGGAGACGAAGTCCGCGTACGTGTAGCGGTGAAAGCTCTTGTCCGGCTTGCGGGTGACAATCTCCTTCGTCCCGTAGAGCTGCTCCGCCCTGCGAAGCATCGCTGATAGATTTAGCTGGTAGTCTGAGCTAAGGCCCTTCACATTTCCTCCTTTTGGCGACGCGCACCACCGCGCCGTCATGAAATTTCCCCGTATCTATCGCTACGATTGCCCGATGTTAGCACCCGCCATGGTGTGGGGCAAACCTTCCTCAACCGGCTCGAACATCGACGGACCGGCGAAGAATCGTGGGAGATTATTGGGAAAAACGGAGATGCGCCGGTACGGTAAGCGCGTTCTCGAATACCGGAGGTTGTTTGACGTAGAATACCTTCAGGACGTTTGTACGAGGAGGAGTTTTGAACGCGGAAGTAATACAGTTTATAGGGGCTTTGATCGTTTTCGCCGGTATACTGGCCGGCTCTTACTGGTTCGTCTACGCCCCGACCCGGAGCAACCACAACCGTGACCGGCAGCGGAACCGGTTCGGCGACTAGAGTTCTGCTCAGAGACTGACGCTGGACCCAGGTCTGGGTGGCGCTACTGAGTACCGGGAGGCCGTAGTTCCGGGACCTTGCGAACTACCAGCGGTAGTCGGTAAAGTCCGGGTGGTCGGCGCCGTCCGGCGACCAGAGATACCCGAAAAACTCCAGCTTCTCTATTACCCGGCGGGCGCTTTCCTCGGGCATCTCTTCGGCGGTCTTGAGGATCAGGTCCGGGGCGGCGGGGGGTTCGTAAGGGTCGGAGACGCCGGTGAACTCCTTGATCTCCCCGGCGAACGCTTTCTTGTAGAGGCCCTTCACGTCCCGCTCGGCGCACACCTCCAGCGGGGCGTCGACGAAGACCTCGACGAAATCCACGACCCTCCGGCGTACCTGATCCCGGGCCTCTTTGTAAGGGGAGATGGCGCTGACGATTACACCTACCCCGTTGCGGGTGAGCAGGTTCGCCACGAACCCTATCCGCAGGACGTTCACGATGCGATCCTCGCGCGAGAAGCCCAGGCCCTTGGAGAGGTTGGTCCTGACGATGTCGCCATCCAGGACTTCTACACGTCGCCCGCGCTCCCGCAGTTCCCGTTCTACTATCTCGGCGATGGTCGTCTTGCCGGCCCCGGAGAGGCCAGTGAACCACAGTGTAAAACCGCGCCCCTCGATCCCCCCGGCCTTTTCGCTTTTTAGTCTCGGGTCCTTTGCCACTTCGTCCTCCTCCGGTTGCTCTTTTTCGAGACAGACCAATTCTAGCCGTTTGGAGACAGTTCTTTTAGCCTTCGAGCACCGGCTCGCGTTCCTTTCGTAGCGTGGAGATCGCCAGGTAGAGGGCGACGGCCCAGGCCGCGAGTATGATCGCGTAAACTAGGGTGTTGAAGTTCGAACTCAGCCCGTGGTTTCCAGGAAGGTGTTGACGTTGGTGAGCAGGATGAACCCGCCGACGGCGGTACCCAACACCCGGGCGTTCAGGGTCTTGACCACCCAGTCGATGCAGATGGTCCTCATACTGGTGACCGGCTACGTGCTGGCGAGGACGCGGGTCGTCCGCTCGGCGCTGGAAGCCAGCAGATCGAGGCCGACCTCGGCGAGACGGCGATGGGCGTGGCCTGGGGCGACGCCTGGACGAACATGGTGCAACCGCTCTGGCTCCTGCCCGCGCTCAGCATAGCCAGCCTCAAAGCCCGCGACGTAGTGGGCCATTGCATGATGGCCCTGATCGTGTCGGGAATCATCATAACCGCAGGGTTATTGTTGCTGACCTGAAAGCAAACTGGAGAATGTTGGTAAGAGGATAGGAGTAGGCGAATGAAGCGCCCGTGAAAAACGTTTCAGCAGACACTAGTCTAACCGTAGAGTTCCCAACTTACTCGTGGAGGATGTACGATGCCAGCGGCCAAAGCACTTGCTTTCGATATGTACGGTACCCTCGTGGATCCAACCCGCATCTGGCGGCAACTGGAGCGATATATTCCAATCGAGGATGCGTTGCGTGTCTCAGAAGTGTGGCGTCAAAAGCAGCTTGAGTTCACATTCCGTCTTACCGTAATGGGGCGCTACGAAGACTTCGATTGGGTTACTCGCAAGGCACTCGATTATGCGCTAGCCGAAGCCGGGCGGGAACTCGGTGAGGAGCACAAGGGTATGCTTATGACCCACTACAACGAGCTGGAGCGGTTCGAAGATGCCGAACCGGGGCTCAAGCGGCTGAACGACGCTGGTTATGAGATGGTCGTATTCTCTAATGGGTCCCCTTCTATGCTTGAAGCTCTGATAGAGAAAGAAGGCTTTTATCCGTACTTTCAGGACTTTATTAGTGTCGACGAGGTAAGAGTGTATAAACCATCTCCGAGAGCTTACCGACATGCCGCAGACCGACTCGAAAGACCTGTCGGTGAGGTCTGTTTAGTGTCGTCAAACCCTTTCGACCTTGTCGGAGCCGAGGCCGTTGGCATGCGCGTTGCGTGGGTGAACAGGTCGAAAGGCTTATTCGACGCGCTCGGCTCTCGTCCCGCGACGGTCGTCGAGTCGTTGACCGGGCTTGCAGACGCCCTGGAAGCATATCAGGGAAGGTAGGCGCCGGTTATTGACACGTCCAACAGGCGTGTGGCAATATGGTAGCAAGAGTCATGCGCATGGCTTCTTGTGGGACGGGAAAACTGAATACAGAGGGGAAGTTTATCGGTATGGACACGCTCAAGAATTATGTTGGGGGTAAGGGAGTCGATGTCGAGGCTGAGGAGCAGCTCGAAGTTCCGGACCCTGCCACCGGCGAAGTCTTGGCCCAGGTGCCGCTCAGTGGAGAGACTGATATAGATCGGGCCGTTCGGGTTGCCGCTGGAGCTTTCGAAGAGTGGCGGGAGGAACCTGTCACGCGTCGGGCAAGAAGGATGTTTCGGCTTCAAGTGCTTCTGGAGGATCACATAGACGAGCTGTCCGAGCTTGCCACCCGCGAGAACGGCAAGCATGTAGAAGAGTCCGAAGCGGAGATAAGGCGCGGCATAGAAGTCGTTGAGCTTGCGGCTTCTATGACGTCCCTCATGAAGGGGGAGACCCTAGATCAGGTAAGCCGCGGGGTGGACGTGGAGCTACACAGGGAGCCCTTGGGCGTGGTAGCGGCCATAACGCCGTTCAACTTCCCTATGATGATCCCTTTATGGTTCGCTCCTCTAGCCATCGCCACGGGAAACACCTTCATCTTGAAACCCTCCCAGAGGACGCCGCTCTCTGCCATGAGGCTCGCCGAGTTCTTTACAGAGGCCGGCTTCCCCGATGGGGTCTTCAACGTGGTGCATGGGGCTCGTGAGACGGTGGAGGCCCTTATAGACCATCCCGAGGTTGAGGCCATCTCCTCGGTGGGCAGTTCGGCGGCGGCCAAGAATATCTACCAGCGCTCGGCAGCGAGAGGCAAGAGGGTCCAGGCTCTTGGCGGGGCCAAAAACCACATAGTTGTGATGCCCGATGCGGACCTGGAGCTTGCGGCCCCGGGAGTATTCTCCTCGGCGTTCTCAAACGGCGGGCAGCGGTGCCTGGCCGGAAGCGTCGGTGTTGCCGTGGGAGGGATCGGTGACGAGTTGGTAGAGAGGCTCGCTGATATAGCAAAGTCCGCCACAGTAGACTCGGGCCTAAACCGGGAGATGGACTCCGATGCCAGCGTGACCCCCGTGACGACCGAAGAGGCCAAAGAACGCATAAAAGGCTACATCGATAAGGGCCAGGAAGAAGGCGCCCGCCTGGTAGTAGATGGTAGAGAACAGTACGAAGACGGCGAGGGCTTCTTCCTGGGAGCTACCATCTTCGACGGGGTAAGCCCCGAGATGGAGATAGCCCAAGAGGAGATCTTCGGTCCCGTACTCGCTGTAGAGCGCATGCAAGATCTCGACGAGGCCATAAAAACCATAAACGAATCTCCCTACGGTAATGCAGCGGCCATCTTTACGAGAGATGGGGCGGCGGCCAGGAAGTTCCGCCGGGAGGTTCAGTGCGGCATGATCGGAGTGAACATAAGCGTGCCAGCGCCCGTGGCTTACTTCCCGTTCACTGGTTGGAAGGACTCCTTCTTTGGGGACCTGCACGCCACGGGCACCGACGGGGTGGAGTTCTACACCGAGAGAAAGGTGGTCATAGAAAGGTGGCAGTGAACGGCTCGATGCGGACGGCGATCCTTGAGGAGCCGCACGCCGACCTGAAGATAGAGGAGATACCCATCCCCGAGCCCAGGAGGGGAGAGGTACTCGTGAAGGTGACGGCTTGCGGGGCCTGCCACACCGATCTGCACGTAATCAAGGATGAGACGCCCTTCCCCACGCCGGCGGTGTTGGGGCATGAGATCACGGGTACGGTGGAGGCGTTAGGCCCCGAGCTCGAACATAGGGCTG
>JALYGE010000124.1 GCA_030777225.1 Actinomycetota bacterium | reverse complement strand
CTGAGCAACGTCCGGCGACATTCCGGGGCAAAGAACGTGCTGGTAACCGTGTGGCTCGAAGGCGTCGATCTAGTAGCGGAAGTCTCCGACGACGGGCGCGGCTTTAAACCGGGGAGTGGGACTGGAGTGGGGCTCAAGAGCATGCGGGAGAGGGCCACCACTATCGGCGGCGAGCTGGATGTACGGAGCGAGCCGGGCAAGGGCACCCGGGTACGCTTGCGTGCCTCGATGCCCGCGCTACTACGATCGACCCCGGATAGCTGAGCAGCTTAGAGAGCCGTTCGGTATAACTGCGCAGTATCCGAAAGCGCTCCAGCGTCTCCTCCATCGCGTCGTGCATGAGATAGATGTACACACCGGTTCGACCACATATAATCTGAATATGCCCGAGTCTACGCGCGCCATTCGAGTCAAAAGCCTTCACGAACGAGGGAAAGACGTGGACCTCAAGGGCACGACACCGGGCGAACGTCTGTCTATGATGTGGCACCTTACGCTGGACGCGTGGACGTTTAAGGGAGAGACCCTTGCTGAACCCCGACTACCGAGACATGTTGTCCGCCTTCACCGTGGAGAACGTTAAGTACCTGCTAGTGGGCGCTTACGCGCTGGCCGCGTATGGGCACGTGAGAGCGACCGGCGACATAGATCTCTGGGTAGAGAGTGGCCCTGAGAATGCGGCACGCATCATGGCAGCGCTCAGGCGTTTCGGCGCCCCTTTACATCAGGTAGAAGAGCGAGACTTCGAGACACCCGACACGGTTTTCCAGATCGGTGTCGTGCCTCGCAGAATTGACATACTGACCACTATAGACGCGGTGGACTTCGGAACGGCATGGGAAGCTCGGACCGTAGTGGAAGTCGCGGGATTGAGGGTGCCGGTGATCAGCCGTCAGCACTTACTACAAAACAAACGCTCGACGGGCCGACCGCAGGATCAGGCAGACGCGATGTGGCTGGAAGAAGATTAAGATATTAGGATCAGCGCCTCATACAACAGGCTTTTCCTCTAGCTCCGGTATGATCTCTTCCCCGTAAGCCTCTAGCGTCTCCTCCATCGCGTCGTGCATGAGGTAGATGTTGAACTGGTCCACGCCGAGATCTTTTAGAACGCCGAGCTTCTCGACGTGGTCTTCGACGGTGCCGAGGACGCAGAAGCGGTCTACGATCTCATCCGGCACGAAGTCGGTGCTGGGGTTGCCGGCCTTGCCGTGGTGGCTGTAGTCGTAGCCCTCGCGAGCCTTTATGTAGTCGGTGAGCGCGTGCGGCACCTCGCCTTCCTCGCCGTAGCGAGAGACGAGATCTGCCACGTGGTTGCCGACCATGCCCCCGAACCACCGGCACTGGTCGCGCTGGTGGTCGAGGTCTTCGCCGACGTAGGCCGGGGCGGCGACGCAGACTTTTACGTCCTTCGGGTCGCGGCCCGCTTCGATGGCGGCTTCGTGTACGTGCTTCATCGTCCACTCCAGGATCACGGAGTCCGCAAGCTGGAGGATGAAGCCGTCGGCCTTGCGCCCGATCAGGTTGAGAGCTTTGGGACCATAGCCCGCCATCCACACGTCGAGCCTGCCGTCCCTGACCCAGGGGATGCGGACCCTGCTGCCGTTTGCGGTTTCGATCTCCCGTCCCTCCGCAAGCTCTTTTATGACGTGCATGGCCTCTTCGAGCTGGGCGAGGGTGGTCGGCCTCTTGCCCAGGACGCGGCGCGCAGAGTCGCCCCGGCCGATGCCGCAGATAGTCCGGTTGCCGAACATGTCGTTGAGGGTGGCGAAGAGCGAGGCCGTCACCGAGGGGTCGCGGGTCGCCGGGTTGGTGACCATCGGGCCGACGGTGATGCTCCCGGTGGCGGAGAGCATCTGAGAGTAGATCACGTACGGCTCCTGCCACAGGATGTGCGAGTCGAAGGTCCAGGCGTGGGTAAACCCCAGAGCCTCGGCTCTTTGTGTCAACTCAATGATGCGCCAGGCCGGCGGGTCGGTCTGGAAGGTCACTCCGAAGTCCATGCGCTCTCCTTACGTCGTTTCCGGTTCGCCGGCCGGCTCCGGCTGGCGGCCCGGGATCAGGCCCAGTAGCAGGTACGCTAGGCCGGCGACGGTGAAGGTGAAGAACAGACCGTAGGTGTAGAGGCTATCTATAAAGGTCGGGTTCTCGATGACGCCGCCGGGGGTAGTCGCGGCCTTCAGGAAACCGGGGACCACCGGTATCACGCCGATAAACACGGCGACGATCGCCCTCCAGTTCCAGCCGCCGGAGTAGGCGTAGCGGCCGTCCGGCCTGTAGAGGTCGGCTAGGTCGAGTTGGGTGCGGCGCAGGATCCAGTAGTCCACTATCATGACGGCCCCGATGGCTCCGAGCAGGCTCCCGTACCCCACGAGCCAGGTAAAGATGTACGCCCCGGCGTTGTTGAACAGCACCCACGGGAACGAGACGATGCCGAGGACCGCGGTGATCATGCCGCCTGTCTTGAACGAGATGTACTTCGGCGCCAGGTTCGAGAAGTCGTTGGACGGGGAGACCACGTTCGCGGCCATGTTCGTCGAGATCTGGGCTATGACAATGATTATCATGGCGGCGATGAGCAGCGCGGGGATCGGTCCGGCGATGCGGGTCACGAGCGTCACCGGGTCCCAGATCGCCTCGCCGTAAACGACGACGGTGGCCGCCGTAACCGCGATCCCGATAAAGCTGAACGCCGTCATTGTGAGTGGCAGGGTGATCGCCTGACTTATAGTCTGGGACCGCTGGCTGTTCGCAAACCGGGTGAAGTCCGGGATGTTCAACGAGAGCGTAACCCAGTAGCCGACGTTCGCCGCGAGCCCCGACCAGAAGAGTGCCCAGAACGGGACATTGCCCTCCTGGAGCTGTGAGGAGACCGAGAAGACGTTACCGACGCCGCCACCGGCCATGAAACCCCAGACGAGCAGGACGAGGCCGCCCGCCAGCAAGAGCGGCGCGGCAAAGGACTCGAAGACCTTGATGCCTTCGATGCCAGTCAGGATGATCAGGACCTGCACGATCCAGAAGAT
Organism: Actinomycetota bacterium; assembly: GCA_030777225.1. Taxonomy (GTDB): domain Bacteria; phylum Actinomycetota; class Rubrobacteria; order Rubrobacterales; family Rubrobacteraceae; genus SIRX01. Next base: position 5,619 of record JALYGE010000124.1, on the reverse strand, counting down.
AAAGAAGGTTATTCCCTGATGCCCGGCGACGTTTGCCCAGCCGCCCCAGAAAGCGGTCAGCATGGCATCGAGGGCGAGGCCCCCGATCCAGGTCTGTATGCCGAACCAGCCGCAGGCGACCAGCGCCCGGGCCATGGCGGCGAAGTTGGCGCCCGTTACGCCGAACGAGGAGCGGACGAAGACCGGAAACGGGACGCCGTACTTGGTGCCCGCGTGGGCGTTGAGGAGCAGCGGGATCAGGACGATCAGGTTCCCCAGCCCGATGGTCAGGAGCGCCTGCCACCAGTTCATGCCGGCGGCGATCAGGCCGGACGCCAGCGTGTAGGTCGTTATGACGATGGAGATGCCGATCCAGAGCGCCACGAAGTTGTACGTCGTCCACGTCCGCTCTTCTGGACCGGCGGGCGCCAGGTCCTCGTTATACAGACTGGACGCGCTGACCCTGGCTTTGATCTTCCCCAACTCGGCCTGGTCGCTCACCGCCAGGTCGTTGAACTGCTCCCGTTCCAAGTGGTCTCCTCTCTAGAGGCGTCTCGCCGCCCAATCTACGGTTTTTACCGCGAGCCGGTGGTAGGCCTGCACGGCCAGCTCCAGATCCTCTTCCGGCGTGTCCTCCTCCTTGGTGTGGCTCAGGCCCCGCAGGCTCTTGGCGAAGAGCATCACCGTCGGCATGTGCCGGGCCATCTCCGCCGCGTCGTGCAGCGGCCCGCTCGGCAGCCGGTGCGACTTACCGACGACCTCCTCCACCGCCTCCTCGGCCATCGCGATGAGGTCGTCGTGGAACGGGAGCGGCTCTATCTCCCAGAGCTTCTCCCACTCGACCTCGGTGCCCTCCTCCCCGGCGACCCGCTCGCTCTCGCGTTTCGCCGTTTCGAGCATGTCGGCGAGCACGTCCGCGTCCAGCGCGCGCTGGTCGAGGGACATCTCGCACCAGCCGTTGAACGCCGTGACGATGGCGGGGCTGACGTTGACGAACCCCGTCGTGGCCCGCACGTCGTCGCGCCAGGCGGCGTCGTCCCGGAAGGCGGTGGCCGCCCAGGCTGCGGAGATAAAGGCGTCGCGGCGGACCTCCATCGGCGTCGACCCGGAGTGGGCGTGGAAGCCGGTGTACCGGATCACGTGCCGCTCGACCCCGAACGTGCCGAGCACCACCCCAACCGGCAGCCCGAGCCTCTCCAGCACCGGCCCCTGCTCGATGTGCAGCTCCAGGTAGGCGAGGGCCTTCTCTATCTGCTTGTGCGACTCGTTCATCCGGTCGAGGTCCACGCCGTGCTCCCGCAGGGCGTCCGGCAGCGCGACGCCGTCTTTGTCCTTGAGGCCGCGCACCTCGCCGGGGTTCAGGGTGTTAGAGGTGGCGCTGGAACCAAGCAGGCTGCGTCCGAAGCGGGCGCCCTCCTCGTCGGCCCAGTCCACGAGCCGGACAGTGACGGGCTTGTCCTGCTGCGCGAGCACCCGGAAGGACTCCAGGGCGCTGATGGTGTCGAGTGTGCCGTCGAGCCAGCCGCCGCTGGGGACGGAGTCTATGTGGCCGCCGAGGATGACGAACTCCTCCGCGTCACCGGGCGAGGTAGCCCAGAGGTTGCCGGCCTCGTCGGTCTCCACCTCGCAGTCTATATCGTCCAACTTGCTCTTGAGCCAGTCGCGGGCCTTCGCCCACTCGTCGGTCCAGGCCACGCGGCGGGCGCCGTCCGGGCCGCCGGTGAGGTCGGCGATCTCGTGCAGCTCCTCTATGGCGCAGCGGTAGTCCACGCCTTCGACGGATTCCATCGCTACCCTACCCTCTCTACGCTTCCGATCTCGGCCAGGGCCTCCTCGAAGACGTCCGCCGCCTCCTCCGCCGCCTCCCGGGTGATGGTGAGCGGCGGCGAGATGCGGATGGCGTTCGCCCCGATGCCGCCCTTGCCGACGAGCACACCCCGCTCCCGGCACGTCTGCATAAAGCGAACGGCCGCGGGTGGGTTCGGCCCGCCGTCAGGGTCCACCATCTCCAGCGCCAGCATCAGGCCGCGCCCCCGCACCTCACCGACCACCGGGCTGTCCTTCGCCATCTCTACCAGGCGATCCTTGAGGTATCCGCCGACCTCGTCGGCGTTCTTCTGCAGGTCGTTTTTCAGGATGTACTCCAGGTTGGCTAAAGCGCCCGCGGAGGCGACGTGGTTGCCGCCGAAGGTCGAGACGTGGAGCTTGCCGCTTATGGAGTCTATTATCTCGGCGCGGCCCATCACGGCGCCGATGGCGAGGCCGTTGCCCAGGCCCTTGGCCATCGTGATCATGTCCGGTTCGATCCCAGACTCCTCTATACCCCAGAAATGGCTGCCGGTCCTTCCGAAGGCTGTCTGCACCTCGTCGGAGATGTACAGGATGCCGGTCTCGTCCAGGACCTCCTTGACGCCCCTTATGTACTCCGGCGGCAGCTCTATAAACCCGCCGACGCCCTGTATGGGCTCGGCTATAAACGCGGCGACGTGGCCGGTGGTGGCCGTCTGGATCACATTGCGCAGGTCGTCGGCGCAGGCGCGGGCGAACCCCGGGTCGCCCTTCTCGAATGGCTCGTAGAGCGAGGAGTAGGCGTGGTGCGGGGGCATCGCGTAGGTGACGTCCAGAGCGGAGCGCGAGGTGGGCCGCCACGAGCCCTGGCCCGTTATACCCATCGTCCCGAACGAGCCGCCGTGGTAGGAGCCGCGCAGCGCGATGACCTCGCTAGACCGGCGATGCTGCGTCGCGAAGAGCAGCGCCGCTTCGTTCGCCTCGCTACCGCTGGAGACGAAAAACACCTTTTGGTCGCCGGAGATCGGCGACAGCTCAACCAGTTTCTCGGCGAGCCTTACTTGGCTCTCGATAAGGTACAGAGTCGAGGAGTGTAAGATCTTGCCGGCCTGCTCCCGCACCGCTTCGACGATCTCCGGCACGTTGTGCCCGCTAATCGTGGTGACGATGCCACCGAAGAAGTCCAGGTACTCGTTGCCCTCCGAGTCCCAGACCTTGAAGCCCTCGCCGCGCGTGAGCTCCATCGGCTTTTCGTAATAGAGTGAGATCCACTCTGGTATGACGGCTCTGTGCCGCTTCAGCAACTCGTCCAGATTCATACGCCCACCTCCAGGCCCGGGGCCGTGAAGCTCCGCTCGACAAACCTACCGGAGCTCCGCTCGCCGATGACCTCGCCGTCCCGGTATACTAGCTCCCCCCGCACGTACACCTCTGCCGGACCGCCGTGGAACTCCATCCCCTCGTACGGGGTGTAGTCCACGTTGGAGTGACGGTTCTCGACGGTCGCCGTGGTTCGGAGGTCCGGGTCCCAGAACACGAGGTCCGCGTCCGCGCCGGGAACGAGGGCACCCTTACGTGGGTAGGCCCCGTAGATACGGGCCTGGTTGGTCGAGAGCACGGCGACGAACTGGTTCTCGGAGAGCTTGCCCTCGCGCACGCCGAGCGTCCAGAGCGCCATCGCCCGCTCCTCGACGCCGGGGAGGCCGTTGGGGATGAGCGTGAAGTCGTCCTTGCCAAGCTCCTTCTGGCCCTGGTAGTTGAACGAGCAGTGGTCGGAGCCGAAGATCTGGAGGTCCCCGAACTTGAGGCCGTTCCACAGCGCAGGCCGGTTCGACGGATCGCGCAGCGGCGGGGAGCAGACGTACTTGGCGCCCTCAAAGCCCTCGCGGGCGAGGTCCTCGTACTCGAAGGCGAAGTACTGCGGGCAGGTCTCGGCGTAGACGGTCTGACCGCGCTCGTGGGCGCGGTGGATCGCCTCCAGCGCCGGCGCGCAGGAGACGTGAACGACCAGGATCGGGGCCCCGGCTACCTCCGCGAGCCGAATGGCGCGGTTCGTCGCCTCGGCCTCGACCGCCTCGGGCCGGGTGAGGGCGTGGAACTTCGGCTCGACGTCGCCGCGGGCGAGCGCCTGCTGCTGGAGCTTGGCTATGGCGTCGCCGTTCTCGGCGTGGACGAGAACGAGAACGCCAGCCTCCTTGCTCAATTGCAGTGTCTCGAAGAGGTCTTCGTCCTCGCTGTAGAGCGGGGTGCCCTTGTAGGCCATGAAGATCTTGACCGACGCCACGCCCTTCTCCGCGAGGGACGGAAGCTCGGCCTTTATGTCGTCGCGCAGGTCGGTGATGGCCACGTGGAAGCTGTAGTCTACAACCGCCTTGCCTGCGGCTTTCTCGGTCCAGGCGTCGAAGGCTCCCGCGAGGGTGCCGCCAACCTCCTGGAGGGCGAAGTCGATGATCATGGTGGTCCCGCCCGCGGCGGCGGCCTCGGTGCCGGTGGCCCAGTCGTCGGCGGTCATGGTGCCGCCGAAGGGCATGTCCATGTGGGTGTGGGCGTCTATAAACCCGGGCATCACGAGCTTGCCGGAGGCGTCCACCTCCTCGGCGCCGTTCGCATCTAGCCCGCTGCCGACGGCGACGACCTTCTCGTCCCCGACGAGCACGTCGGCCTCGTAGCTACCGGCGGCGGTCACGACCGTCCCGCCGGTAAAGAGTAGCCTGCTCAAAACCCTGGCTCCTTTCTAGACGCGGCGAGACCCGTAGGATCTCCCGACCCTGACACTATGAACCAACCGCAAAACAATCGCTTTATCCTCTCGGAACAAGATTTCGCCTACGGACGGGGAGAAATTTGGCCGCAGGTAGCGTCCCGGATAGCTCCCATAACTTATCTTCCATCGCTCGTGCTTTTCGCACCTCCTCGTCCCTGATGGTCAGTATAGAGGCCTCGTGGATCGGATGTAAACCTCGTCCCCAAGCTCGCATCTCACAGTGAGTTGAAGCGATAGAATTGCCGGATGTTGAGGCGAAACCTCGAACGAAAACAGAGGTGTGAGCGAAACGCGGGGCAGTAAGCCTCTGGCCTGGTGGCAGGCTCCGGCGGTGGTGGTAACCGCCGGATGTCTTATAGCCCTGTTCACCTACGGCCTCAGGACGAGCTTCGGGCTGTTCGTGGACCCGCTCTCCGACGGACGCGGTTGGGGACGGGAGGTCTTCGCCCTGTCCCTCGCGATCCAGAACCTCGTGTGGGGCCTGGGTCAACCGGCCGCCGGTGCAATCGCCGACCGCTACGGCTCCGGACGGGTGCTGGCCCTCGGTGGCGCGGTCTACGCCCTGAGCCTGGCATTGATGGCTGCGAGCGCCACGCCGCTTGCCCTGCACCTGACGGCGGGCGTGCTGGTCGGGATCGGGCTCTCGGGTGGTTCGTTCACCATCGTGATCGCGGCGCTGGGACGCCTGATGCCTCCGGACCGGCGCTCCTGGGCAATGGGAATGGCGACCGCCGCTGGCTCTTTCGGCCAGTTCGTGTTCGCGCCACTCGGCCAGTCGTTTATCTCCGGCTACGGCTGGACGATCGCCCTGCTGATGCTCGCCGCCATCGCCGTCATCGTGCCGGTGCTCGCGGCGGCGCTCCGGGGTGGCGCCGTCGAGGCAGATGGGCCGGCGCTCTCGCTGCGGCAGGCGACTATGGGCGCGTTCGGGCACGGTAGCTACCTGCTGCTCGTCTCGGGATTCTTTGTCTGCGGTTTCCACGTGGCGTTCATCACGACTCATTTGCCGCCTCATCTGACAGATAGTGGCGTAAACCCGCGGATTGCCGCCTGATCGCTGGCCCTGATCGGGCTGTTCAACGTCGTGG
>JALYGE010000123.1 GCA_030777225.1 Actinomycetota bacterium | reverse complement strand
GCGCCGCACCGCGGACGAGGTTCCCGCCGCAGCGTTCCAGGACGAGCTGTCCGGCGGCGTCCACGACCGGGTGCCCGGGGTAGAAGAACGTGGCATGTGTCTTACCCAGCACGTTTCGCAAGGACTTCTCGAAGGTGATGCGCTCGTAGACGTTCGTGATGCTGGCGCCGCCGGGGAGCCGCCGCGCCCGCTCGAAGATCCGGTCCGGCACCTTTCCGAGCCTGTAGCGGCCTTTCTCGGGCTCGGAGGGCTTTCCTCCGAAGAGCCGCACCGCTTCGAGGAAGAACGCGGCGACGAAATGCGGCTGTAAGCGTTGCGCCGCCGCCCGCTCCATGTCCTCCCGTATCCTGCTGACGACGGAAGGGTCCATCGCCTCGTGGGTTAGCGCCTGATCTTCGACGATCCTCTTGAGGCGTTCCTGCTCCATCGCGCAGTCGAGTTGGTCGGTTACGCTCCGGCTCACCGTCCCACGGTCGCTCTCCCGCACGGCGGCCATGAGGAGTTCGCTCAATGAGTGCTCCCGGAACATGTCCCCAGGACGTCGAACACTTTACCACTGAGGGCTTCGCGGGCGGCCTCCAGTTTCTCCAGCAGGCGACGGTACACCTGTCCCTCGCGGGTGTCCTCGGCGACGAGGTTCCATACGTGGCACTCCTCCGTCTGGCCGATGCGGTGTATACGCCCGAAGCGCTGCTCCAGGCGGTTGGGGTTCCACGGCAGGTCGTAGTTGACCATCAGAGAGGCCCGCTGGAGGTTCACCCCCTCGCCGGCGGCGCCGGTGGCGAGCAGCAGGGTCGTGTTCGGGTCGTTCAAGAACTTCTCCTGGGCGTGTTTGCGCGCCTGGCGGTTCATGCCGCCCGTGATCTTTACGAGCCAGTCATCGCCCCGGAGCGCCGCCAGCTTCCGTTCCAGGTAGTTGAGCGTGTCTTTGTGCTCGGTAAAGACGATCAGCTTCCGGGGAGGCTGCTCGTCTGTAGAACCGCGTCCGATCCCGAGGTGACGGTCCTGGAGCAGGTCGCGCAGTTGCGTCCATTTGCGGTCACCGTGGCCGTTCCGCAAGACGCGGGCCTGCTCCTCCAGGGTCTTGAGGGTCAAGATCTCCGCTTCGAGCTCCCGGATGGTGGTCGCGGCCGTGGCGAGGTCGAGCACCTCCTCCTCGGTCTGCTCCACCTCGTCGGCATCGTCGAACTCCTGCACCTCGCGCCCACCGACGCCGAGTTGGCCCTCGTAATCCTCCACCCGCGACACGAGGGTGTCGAGCGAGGAGTCCCGCGCGACGCGTCCGAGCTTGCGGGCCTCTTTCAGCTTCTCTTCGAGCCGTTTGTGGCGGCGGACGAGGGAGAGGTAGATCGCCTCGGGCGAAGACGCGAGCCTGCGCTGGAGGACCGTCAGGGCGAAGCCGACCGTGCGCTTCCTGCCGTCGGCAGCCTGCTCCGCGCGGTTGAACTCCGTCCTCACGTACTCCGTAACGTCCTCGTAGAGTCAGTGCTCCGCCGCCGAGAGCGTGAAAGGGACCATGTGAGCCACCCGTGGCGGGAAGAGGTCACTGCCGTCGAACTTCTTGAGGTCTTCCTTGACCATGCGCCGCATAACGTCGGCCGTGTCCACTTTGTTTGCCCGGCCGCCCCGGAAGTACCGCTCGAAGCGATCGGCGTCCAGCAGACGCATAAAGAGTTGAAAGTCCTCCTCTTTGCCATTCTGCGGCGTCGCCGTCATCAGCAGGAAGTGGCGGTTATCCCGGAGAGTAGCTCCCCGAGCTGGTAGCGTTTCGTCGGGCTGACCTCGCCGCCTGAAAAAGAAGCGCTCATCTTGTGCGCCTCATCCGCCACGATCAGGTCCCACTCCGTCTGCCTCAGCATCTCCTTCACCTCCTCGTTGCGGGCTAGGTGGTCGAGGCGGCAGATCACGAACGGCTCCTCCGTGAACGGGTCGCCCGTCATGGAGAATTCGATCTGTTCGCGGGCGATTATCTTGAAAGGCAGCTTGAACTTCCCCTGCAGCTCATCCTACCACTGCTCCACCAGGCTCCCCGGGCACACAACCATGCACCGCTCCAGGTCTCCGCGGGCGATAAGCTCCTTTATGAGCAGTCCGGCCATGATCGTCTTGCCGGCGCCGGGGTCGTCGGCCAGCAGGAAGCGCAGCGGCTGCCGGTTCAGCATCCGCTCGTAGACGGCGGAGATCTGGTGCGGATAAGGGTCCACGAGCGAGGTATGTACGGCGAGCAGCGGGTCGAAGAGGTACGCGGAGCCGATCCTGCGCGCCTCCGCTGCGAGCCGGAACCGCGACCCGTCCCCGTCAAAGCGCCACCCTTCATCCTCCCGCACGGCCTTCAGGTTCGGTTCGTCCGACCGGAAGAGCAGCCTCTCCCCAATGCCACCGGAGGCGTCCTTGAAGATCACCTCCACCGTTCCGTCTCCGCCCGGCTCGATATTCTTCAGCGTGACCGCTCCGTCCGGGGAAATACCCTCCACAAGCATCCCACGCTTCAACTCTTCGAGCTTCACGGCTTCAATCCTACAACTGCCACAACGTAAAAACTCACAGGCGAATACTTCTTTATCGGATGCTGCATGCCTGGACAAACTCAACACAACTATCCTCCACCAGTCCTCCGGTACGTCGTTTAAGCTTACCATGCTCGCGTACAAACAAGGTCGGCGGACGTATAATCCGGTAGCGGTAGGTGATCAAGGATGGAGCATAGTGCCGGAATTTCACAGGATCACTCGCAACCCGGAGGTCATGGGCGGCAAACCTTGCGTCCGCGGGATGAGGGTGACCGTAGGTACGATACTCGGCCTGCTGGCAAATGGTCGTAGCGAAGAAGAGATACTCGCAGCCTATCCCTACCTCGAACCGGACGACATCCGCGCTGCGCTGAGCTACGCGGCGTGGCGGGTCGAAGAGTTGGAAGTGTCGATCCTCGGTGCTTGAATCTCCTCTGCCCTGCTAGCTCACCTCGCACATAAAGAGCGGCGGGATGTGCATGTAGGTGCTGCTCGGGTTCGGGCCGACGGTGTCTTTTGCCATCTCCAGGGCTTCGGCGACGGAGGCGGCGCGCTTGTAGCCCATACGCTTCGTCGTCATCGGGTCGGCACCGACGAAGATGACGTCCCCGAGGTGGTCGAGGGCGTGGGCGCCCCACTGCCAGGTGGTGAAGGGGTGCCAGCCGTGATAGGCGTGGGAGTTGCGGTAGAGGGTCTTGTACCAGGGGTCGTGGATGTACTTCTGCTCGAACCGCTGCTCGGCCTCGTGCGGGTCGGTGGTTTCGGAGAGCACCTCGCCGAAGAACGGCCGGTAGCTCGGATGATGCACGTCGTCGAACTCGTAGGGTACGGGGTGGGTCGCTATGATGACGCCGCCTTTACGCACCAGCGGCTTGCCCTTGTAGAGGTTGAAGAGATAGCCGAGGACCATGTTGTGGACCAGGATCGGGTTCATTATTGAGTCTACGTTGTACGGCCCGATATACGGCACGCCGAGCATCAAGACGTCGGACTGGCCTTCGACATGGACGAGTTGCTGGCGGTGGAGTTGCTTGATCGTCTCTTCGTGTACCGGGTCGGTGGCGCCGGCCTGCACGCTGGTCATCTTGTGCGGGGCGACGATGGACTGGAAGATCTTGCGCGCGGCCTTGCGGGGCATGGTCTGGGTCGCTTTGTGATTGGCGAGGAAGTTCGCCTTGGTGAGGGCGCTCCACTCGTGCTCCGGATGAGACATGAAGTTGAATACCGCCGGAAAGGTGGCGTTGTTCAGGGTCGTCTCGATGTGGAAGACCTTGAGCTCCCGGTCTAGTATCTCTCCCATCCGACCGACCGAGCTGTGGAGAGCGGAGTTGGGCGGATCCATGAGGGAGCGGGTGTTCTTGAGGGTGTGGGCATTGTGATGGTGGCGGATGGAGCTGTAGGGTGAGATGCCGGTGTGGACGGACTTGTGGCCGCCGTTCATCGCGACCAGGTTGATGTTCACGTAGACGATCAGGTCACTCTCGGCGGCGCGGCGGCTGATGCGCACCTGCTCGCCGTGCTCCGTCTCGCCGATGACGACGTTGCCCTCCTCGTCTTCGGCATCGTAGTTGTAGAGGCCGTCCGGGTAGTAGCGGGACATGATCTTCTTGCCCAGCGCCCCCCGCAGCTCTTTCTCCGTCATCCGGCGGTGGAGGCCCAGGGCGGCGATGAGGTGGATGTCCTCCACGCCCTTCGCGGCGGCCTTCTCCAGGACCTTCTCGATCACGAGCTGGCGGTTGTCCGGCGGGCGCATCGGCGGCAGCGGACAGGAGACGTCGTCGAAGACGATGGTCAGCTTCATGCCGGGGAACAGAAGCTCGTGCAGCGGCTCCATCCCCATCGGCTCCAGGAGCGCCTTCTCGATGGCGACGTTCGGGTCGTCCAGGGGGTCCACGGGTCCGGGAGGGTAGATCACGCGCGTCCCTTCCGGAAGCTTCTCGTAGTGGAACCCGTTCCCCGCGTTGAACATCATCGTCGGGCTGTTTTTCTCCAGCGTGATCTCGAAACCCGGACGGCTCATTGTGTCTCCCTTCGTGAGTCTTTCAGTTCGTCAGTCTCTCAGTCTGTCAGCTTTTTTACTGACAGACCGACTGATCGACTGACAGACTAAACGACCACCTATTCCCGATGATCGAAAACGACCTTCACGTTACCATCCCGCCCGGCGCTCCGGGCCGTGGAGACCGCCTCCCGGTACTCCTCCAGCCGAAATCGTGGGCCGACGAGCTTCTCCAGGCCGATCTCCGAGGCGAGGCGCATCGCCAGCTCGAAGCTCTTTATGCGCTCTCCCTGGTAGTCCTCGACGCCGTAGGCGTAGGTGCCGGACAGGCTGACTTCCTTGTACCACAGCGCGGTCAGGTCCAGGCTGCTCTTCGCGCCCGGCATCCCGACGAGGGCCACTTCGCCGCCGGGCCGCGCGAGGCGCACGGCGTCCTCCATCGTCCCCGGAGAACCGACACACTCGAACACTTTCTCCGCTCCACCCATCACGACGGTTTTCCCGAGCTCTGGCTCGTGTGTCTCCGTGCCGAGCATTCTCGGTAGCGCGGTGTACGTTTCTTTCGGATGGACCACCTCATTCGCCCCGAGCCTCAGCGCCTCTTCGCGCTGCCGAGGATGTTTGGCGACGCAAATTTGGCGGCCCGCCTCTGTCAGGTGCCGCAACGCCGCGACGGTAAAGAGGCCGACGCTCCCGGCCCCGATCACGAGCGTGGTGTCTTCCGGTCCAGGACTCATCTTCAGGGCCGCGTGAACGGCGCAGGCGAGCGGCTCCACCGCAACGGCGGCTTCCTCGGAGAGGTCATCGGGGACGCGGTGTAGCTGCGAAGGATGCGCGACGAGCGTGCCCTGCGACCATCCGCCACCCGTATCGTGGCAGAAGCCGGTCTGGATACCAGGCGAGATGTCACCTTTCGTTACGTTCAGACACAGGGTGTAGCGGCCGGCGGCGCAGTAGGGGCAGAGGGTCTCTATGCCGCGGACCTCACAGCCGAGAGCGGGCTCCACGACAACCCGTTCCCCGACCTGAAAACCGGAGTTCTCCTCAACCACGACACCGACGACCTCGTGGCCGAGGATGAAGGGCGGGGAGGTGATCGGGGAGAAGTACGGCGAGTTCTCCGACGACAACGTACCCAGGTCCGAGCCGCAGATACCGGAGAGCAAAGGCTTTACCCGCACCCACTCCGGTGTCGGCAGATCCGGTTCAGGCGCAGCTCCGAGCTGCAGCGGGGAGAAGCGGCTCGTCTCCAGGTTTTTTACCCGCTTTGCACCGGCGCGCATGAGCAGGTAACGCGGGATGGATTTACGGTAGACGAGGGCGCGCACTTCTCAGATCTTCTTGGGAGCCGCGCCGTTCTTGTCCCAGCGCTTGATCTTCCATCCCCGCTCCTCGGCCGCCGCCTCCAGTCGCCGGTCGGGGTTTACGGCGACGGGGTTTCCGACGGCCTCGAGCATCGGCAGGTCCGAGATAGAATCGGCGTAGGCGTAGGACCGGGAGAGGTCCAGCTTCCGCCGCCGGGCGAAGGAGGCGAGCATTCTGGCCCGCGCGTCTCCCGCCACCGGCGCGCCCGTAAGCTCTCCGGTGTATACACCGTCCTCTTCCTCCAGCGAGGCGCTGAGCACGTCGTCGGCGAGGTCCTTGAAAGGTTCCAGGAGGAAGTCCAGGGCTCCGGAGAGTAGCACGACCCGGTGTCCGGCTTCCTTGTGCTCCCTCAACCGCTCCAGCGCGCCGGGGTAGATGCGGTCCAGGGTAAACCCCGAGAAGCTCTCGTGACCTAGCTGCCGGGCGCGGGATGGCTTCCAGCCCCGATAGTTCTTGTAGAAAGCCCGGTTGAAGTGGGTCCGGCTGACTTTGTCCAGCGCCCAGTAGTAGGGAATCTTGGGCAAAAACGTCGCGAGCCAGAGCGGGCGCGCTGCGGGCGACATCTCCTGCATCTTCAGCCAGGCGAAGTAGGAGACGACGTTCGAGCCGACGAGCGTGCCGTCCACGTCGAAGATCGCCGCCGCCTCCCCCCGCTCTTCCTCGACCTTCTTGCGCTTTTTGCGTCCCGGCTTCGTGGTAAGCGCCGGCAAGTGGACCTCGTGCAGATACTTTTTCCAGTCGAACTGCGCGATGTCGAACGGGAACTCTTCCTGATCTTCGGGAGGGAGCCCTTTGTAGAGCCTCGCCGTTCGGGCCGTGGAGAATGTCGAGGCCATATTGGCATAGGCGCCGTAGATGCGGCTGTAATAAAGGCTCATCCGGGCGCGCTTCTCGGCGCGTCCGGCCTTCTGCCGGATGTCGGCCACCATGTGGCCGTCGGGGAGGTGTGAGATCATCTTGTTCGCGATGTTTAGCCCGATCAGCTCGGCCCTGAGGCCGCCCTCTACCCGGCGGCGACCGGGGAAGCTCCACTCGGCGGGCCGCACGGGCCGCCCGCCGGAGTCCCGCAACGGGTTCTCCAGGAAGTAGCCCCGCACGTGGTCGTAGAGGTCCCGATAGCGCAGCGGATTCCGTTCCCCGGACGCGACGTGGAACACCGCCGGCTCCTCGGGGCGGAGGGCTCCGGCGGCGAGGATGGCGTTTACGACGTGGTCCACCGGGACGATGTCTACCAGGCTGTCAGGGTCTCCGGGGAACTCCCGCAAGATGCCCTTTGCAAAGGCCATGATGATGGGATCGGCCATGCGGGAGCCCTGGATCCAACCAGGATAAGGCTCGGCGTTGCTGCTCTCAATGATCGCCGGTCGCAGTATGATCAGCGGCACCTCTCCCCGCTCGCGCAACACGGTCCGCTCCGCCAGCGACTTGGTGAACGTGTAGACGTCATGCCACCCGAGCTCTTTCGCCCGCCCCGTCCCCTTTTCGACGAGCCTCTCCCGTACCCAGGCCCGCCGGAGCTGGTCTACCCTCTCCGCGACCTCTTCTTCCTCACCCACCATCCCGAGCTCCTGACGAGCCTCGGTATTGAACTCCCTCATGCGCTCCCGCTCCCGCGAAGCCCGGTCAACCTCCGCGACGATACCGTCCAGGGTGGAGATCTCTGCTTCAGGGTCGAGCGGTGTCCCGTTCGGCGACGAATCTCCCGGCGCCTTCTCCAGGACGAGCCCTTCCCGGGTCCCCGCGACGTACGCCGTCGAGACGTGCATGAAAAGGGGTTTCTTCTTCCACCCGCGTACCAGCTTCAGGAGCCCCAGGGTCCCCCGGACATTCGAGTCCACCGCGGCGTCCAGCGGCGCATCGAAGACAACGGATGCCGCTGAGTGAATGACCGCATCCACCTCTTCTGAAAGCTCCGAGAGGTCCTCTTCACCCAGCCCGAGCCCCGGCGCGTACACGTCCCCTTCCAGGAGGCGGACCTTTTCGCCCACGTAGTCGTCGAAATCCTCACCCATCGAATCGCGCAGCTTACGGAAGGCGGCGGACTGCAGGACGTCTTTCTCGAAACGGTCGGCGGCGCTCTTTTCGCGGGAGGGTCGGATCAGGAGGTACAACCGCCCGAGCTCCGGCAGGCTGCGCAGAATCTTCTCCACCAGCGCCATTCCCAGAAACCCGGTCCCGCCGGTGAGCAGGATGCTTTTCCCCCGGTATTCCTCGCGGAGCCCGTTATCCACGCTTACTCACCTTCTGTCCCACCTTTCTCTCCGTGCCGTTCAGGAGCGCCCGCGCGTTCTCGCGATGCCGCCAGAGTACCAGGGCGCCACCCACGATAGTGTAGAGCACGTAGGGCAGCGGTTGCTCGAAAAAGAGGAACACAAACGGGCTGACGACCATTACGGCTATCGCCGCCAGGGATGTGTACCGGCTCGTCAGGGCCACGACCCACCAGAAAGCAAACAGACCCAGCCCAAGCAGTGGCGCGAGGCCGAGGATCGTGCCAGCCCCCGTAGCCACGCCTTTACCGCCCCTGAACCGCAGAAAGACCGGCCAGCAATGCCCGACCACCGACGCCAGGGCGGTGAGCGCGACGATCCAGGCATCGTCCACGACGAGCCGCGCCAGCACGACGGGAACGAGACCTTTGAGCATATCCCCGAACATCGTGAGGCCGGCGGCCCACTTGCCCGCCGCCCGGAGTACGTTCGCGGTGCCGATGTTGCCGCTGCCCACTTTCCGGATGTCCACGCCCGCGGCCCACCCGACCAGGAGCCCGGTCGGGACGGCGCCCAGCACATATCCGAGAAGTACCAGAAACACCCCCAACATGGCCGGAAGTATAGCTCAACCGGGGCAGTTTATCCCCCTTAAAAAAGGCCGCTCCGGCGCATGAACCACACGGCTGCCGCGACGAAGACGACCTGCAGCCCGATGAAAAGCCAGAACGCCCCGGCGACCTCCGCGCCCGGCAAGTTCTCGAAGTTCATGCCGTATATTCCGGCCAGCAGGGTGGGCGGTCCTATGATGGCCGCCAGCACGGTGAGCCGCCGGATACCGAGCTCGCTGCGCTCGTCGCGCCGCATGCGGTAGGCCTCTATGGCCCCATCCAGGTGATCGCGGGTGGCCTCCGCCATATCCACGGCCTCTCGCTGGTTATCCGCCACGTCGGAGAGGTGGTCGCGCAGCTCCGGCGCATAGCGGCTGAGGCGACGGATCCCCTCCTGCTGGGCCACCGCGAGCCGGCGGAACGCCTGAAGGTCTCTTCGAAGCGATATGAGGTTTTCAAGCACCTCTACCGAGGCCCGTTCGTTGCGAGGGTCCAGCGATTCCTCTAACTCTTCGGCGGCGGTCGCCGCCTCGACCAGGGCGGGAAGGTGCCCGTCCACCAGCGCGTCCATGACCTCATAGGCGAGGCTGGCCCCGGATCGGGAATTCCCTGAAGCAGAAACCTTCTTACCGAGCCGTTCCTGTACCTCCGTCACCGGTCCGTCGCGAACCGTGACCAGGTAGTTCCCCCCGAACACGAGGTCCACCTCGACCGCCCGCAGGCTTACCCAGTTCTCTGCCTCTACCCGGGCGGCGAAAGCGGCGACGAAAGCGCCGTCTGCGAGTATGTCTATCTTCGGCATCCGCAGCGGCGAGAGACAGTCCTCGACCGTCAGAGGGTTGAGGCCCAGTCCTTCCAGCAACTCTTTGGAGGAGTTTCCAGGACGCAGCAGGTCCACCCACAGAACCGCGTCGGGCTCTCCGAGCGCCCCGGCGAAGTCTTTCCGTCGAACCTCTTCTATACCTCCGTCCTGCCGGTGGGCGAGGATGTGGATCTCCTCCTCTCCCTTCTCGACGGGCAGGCCACTCCCCTCCCGCGCCTCCCCGCCGGTCGGGTCCCAAACCCCCAGGTACCCGCGCCGCAGCGATTTTCGCTTGTGTTTTCTCTCGACCACGCGGAAAGTGTAGCCGAAAAACGGTGGATCCCCGCCTGCTACGTACTACAGCCACATCTCGCGGCTACGGGCCACCTCCAGTGCCCGTACCATGGCCCCCGCCTTGTTGCGGCTCTCCTCGTACTCCAACTCCGGTACCGAGTCGGCGACCACTCCGCCCCCCGCCTGGAAGTAGGCGGCTCCGTCCCGAACGAGGGCGGTGCGGAGCGTTATGCAGGTGTCCAAGCGGCCATCCACCCCGTAGTAGCCGGTGGCGCCCGCGTAGGGACCGCGGCGCGTAGGTTCCAGTTCGTCGATGATCTCCATCGCCCGCACCTTGGGCGCGCCGGAGACCGTCCCGGCGGGGAAGGCCGCCGCCAGCGCGTCGAGCGCCGTGAGGCCCTCCCGCAGCGTACCCTCAACGGTCGAGACTATGTGCATGACGTGAGAGTAACGTTCCACGTCCATGAAGTTCGTCAACTCCACCGTACCCGTCTCGCTGACGCGTCCCAGGTCGTTGCGCCCGAGGTCCACGAGCATGACGTGCTCGGCCCGTTCTTTCTCGTCCGCCAGCAACTCCTCCATGAGGGCGGCGTCCTCTTCCGGCGTCGCGCCCCTCCAGCGGGTCCCCGCGACGGGGCGGGTCATCACCCGCCGGCCCTCGACCCGTACTAGAGGCTCCGGCGAAGCCCCCACGATAAAGAGCTCTCCGAGCTTCAGGTACGTCATGTAGGGCGAAGGGTTTACGGTGCGGAGGCCCCGGTAGAGCAGCAGCGGGTCGAGGTCCCCGATCTCCGCCCGAAACCGCTGCGACGGCACGATCTGGAACGCGTCCCCCGCCCGGATGTATTCCTTGGCCTTCTCCACGGCCTCTTTGTACTCCGCCCGGGTCAAGTTGGAGGATATGTCCGGCTCTTTTGCGACCCCGTCGTTCGATCCTCTTCCCGCGAGCGGAGCCGAGAGGCGCTCCGCGACCCGCCGGATGTCGTCCGCCGCCCGCCGGTAGGCCGCGGCGAATCCCTCGCCCTCCACGTCGCGCAGCCGGCCCGCGTCCACCAGTGCGACGACCAGAATGCGATGCCGAAGGTGGTCGAAGACGATCAGGGTGTCGGTAACGGCGAAGTACGCCTCCGGTACGTTCAGGTCGTCCGGCGGCGCGTCCGGCAGATGCTCCAGGTAGCGCACGGCGTCGTAGGAGAAGTACCCTACAGCGCCGCCCACGAACGCCGGCAGGTTTGGCAGCGGGGCAACGCTCTTTTTGCCCACGATCTCCGCCAGCCCCCGGAACGGGTCCTTCGCCGGGACCTCGCGTACCCCGTCGGCGTCCACGACGGTGTAGACGCCGTCGCGGTACGAGAGCGTACGCTTGGGATCAAAGCCAAGGAACGAGTAGCGCCCGAACCGCTCGCCACCCTCCGCGCTCTCCAGGAGGAAAACGTTCTCTTCGCCCGCGAACTTCATGACGGCGGAGATGGGGGTCTCCAGGTCGCCGATGAACTCCGCGTAGAGCGGCACCACGTCGTAGCCGCGGGCGAGCCTGCGGGCCTCGCCTAGCGTGAGCATGAGTTGCGGGCTAGCCGTGCCGATCATTCAAGACCCGCGCCACCTCGTCGATGCTCAC
This sequence comes from Actinomycetota bacterium, assembly GCA_030777225.1. GTDB lineage: Bacteria > Actinomycetota > Rubrobacteria > Rubrobacterales > Rubrobacteraceae > SIRX01. The sequence continues at coordinate 17,067 of JALYGE010000123.1, read as the reverse complement.
GCCCCGCTCCTCCAGCAACACCAGCAAGTGGTACACGAGGTCCGCAGTCTCCTCCGCCACCCGCTGCCCCCGGAGGGCGGCTATTACGACTTCGACCGCTTCTTCGCCAACCTTCTGGGCTATCCGTTCGGGGCCGCGACGGATCAGGCCCGCCGTGTAAGACCCCTCCGGCATGTCGCGCCGCCGCTGGGCTATCGTCTCCACCAGCCGCTCGACCGTCGAACCGAAGCCCTCACCATCCTCAGCCTCACCAACTGCGACACCGACCGCGTCTCCGGCGACCGTGGTAAAGAAGCACGTGCGCTCGCCGGTGTGGCAGGCCGGACCATGAGCCTCAACCCTGTAGAGCAGCGCGTCCGCGTCGCAGTCCAGGCGCACCTCGGCGACGCTCTGCGTGTTGCCGCTCGTCGCCCCCTTGCGCCACAACTCCTGCCGAGAGCGGGAGTAGTAGTGGGCCTCACCGCCCGCGAGCGTCTTTTCGACGGCCTCCCGGTTCGCGTAGGCGAGCGTTAAGACCTCGCCGGTGTGTACGTCCTGGGCGACCACGGGCACGAGCCCGTTTTCGTCGAAGCGGATGTTCTCGACGGCGCTCACCGGACCGGAACCCCGGCTTCGGTCATGTGTTGTTTTACTGCGGCAATGCTCCATTCGTTGAAGTGGAAGATGCTCGCGGCGAGTACGGCCCCGGCCCCGGCCCGTACGGCGGAGACCATGTCCTCGGGACCACCCGCGCCGCCGGAGGCGACTATCGGGAGGGTGGTTTTATCTGCTACCTCCGAGATGAGCTCCAGGTCGTAGCCGCTCTCGGTGCCGTCGGCGTCCATGCTGTTGAGGACGAACTCCCCGGCCCCCCGCTTCTCACCTTCGACGAGCCAGTCTATGGCGTCTATTTCGGTGTTTACCCGGCCACCGTTCAGGTAGACCTCCCAGCCGGGCCCCGTTTGCCGGCATTTTACGTCCACGCTCAGGACGACGCACTGGCTACCGAAGCGTTCGGCGCCCTCGTTTATGAGGTCGGGGTTTCTTACGGCGGCGCTGTTTATGGACACTTTGTCGGCGCCGGCCCGGAGCATGGCGCGCATGTCGTCGCCGGTACGGACACCGCCGCCGATGGTGTAGGGGATGAAGACCTCCTCGGCGGTGCGCCGGGCGAGTTCTGTTGCGGTGTCGCGCCGCTCGTGGGAGGCGGTTATGTCGTAGAAGATGATCTCATCAGCCCCCTCGCGGTCGTAGAGGGCGGCGAGCTCTACCGGGTCTCCGGCGTCGCGGAGGTCCTTGAACTGCGTGCCCTTGACCACGCGCCCGTCGTTCACGTCGAGGCACGGGATTATGCGGACGCAGAGCCCCATGCTAGACGTAGGGGACCCCGGTGTTGCGGCACTCCTCCGCGATCCGGGCGTACAAGGCGTCGGTGGCGGGCAGGAGAACAGAACCCTCGTAGCCGGATCCGACGACTATCGAGCCGCCCCGGCCTTTCCAGTGGCGGTGGACGGTGTAGGCCGCGAGCGTACCCTCGACGAGCCCGGAGATACGGTCCAACTGCGCGTGCGAGAGCTTCGAGATTACGTCTAGCTTGGAGATGTCCACGTTCTCCGGGGCGTCGAGGTCGGAGGAGAGGTTTCCGGTCCTCATACGGAGACCTGGCGCGTTCCACAGGATGTCTATGGCGGCCTTGAGGGCCGACGCCCGCTCCTCTTTGTTGCCCTTGCGAAACTTGGGATCTTCCGTTTCGCGGAGCTTCTGGGCCACGTCTCCGTTCCGGGCTTCGCGGTCGCGTTCGAGGGAGAGCACCTTGAGCGTAGCGCCGGAGTCTACCTCGACGGCCGCGCGCTGTCCCCGCGTCCGGCGGAACGGGTAGTCGGTGTACTCTATTCCGTGCTCCTGGAGGGCCGCCAGCAACTCCTCCGGGTAGGGCTCGCCGCCGAACATCTTGCGGCTTGCCGAGTAGGCCGGGAGAGAGAGCTTCGAGAGGATGCGCTCTATCCTGCGGGTACCTCGCTCGTTCGGCACCGAGAGCGGGGCGTCTATGCCCAGGAGTACGCCGCGGCGTCCCTCGCCGTACTCCCCGACGGCGGCGGAGATCTCCTCCACGCTCCCGGCGAAGGAGTTGCCGATAATGCCCCCCCGCTCGTCCATCGTTACCAGGCACGAGAGTTTGTCCCGCGACTCGCTTGGCCTCCACGCCAGCGCGCAGCCTACGAACCTCAAACTTCTACCTCCGCTCCAGCATCCGCCACGACGCCCGCGACCTCCTCGCAGACCTCCCGGCACACCTGCTCTTCCGCGTGCTCGACCATAACCCGCACCATCGGCTCCGTCCCGCTCGGCCGGAGCAGGATACGCCCCTCCTCACCGAGCCGTCGCCGGGCCACGGAGACCGCCCTCTCGACCGTGCCGGAGGCCGCCACGGTCTTCGCGCGGGAAACATCTTCTACGGCCACGTTTATGAGGCTCTGGGGATAAACGTCCATCACCCCCGCCAGCTCCGAGAGCGTTTTCCCGCTGCGGGCCATTACGTCCAGTAGCGCCAACGCCGTCACGAGGCCGTCTCCGGTCGTCACGTACTCGGAGAGAATAACATGACCCGACTGCTCCCCGCCCAGCGAAGCCCCCCGGCGGGACATCGCCTCGGCCACGTGCCGGTCGCCGACTGACGTTACCTCGTAAGGAATGTCGAGAAAGTCCATAGCCTTGTGGAAACCGAGGTTGCTCATCACCGTGACCACCACCCCGCCGGCGAGCTTTCCGCGCTCCTGGAGATCCCGCGCCAGGATGGCGATTATACGGTCTCCGTCAACGACGTTCCCCTTCTCGTCGACGGCCAGCACCCGATCGGCGTCCCCGTCAAAGGCGAACGCGACGTCGTAGCCGGAAACGTCGAGCCTGTCTACGTGGGTGGAGCCGCAACCGGCGTTTATGTTGGTCCCGTCCGGCTGGTTACCCGTTACCGAGAGGTTCACGCCCAGCGCCCCGAAAGCCTGTGGCGCCACCTCGTAGGCCGCGCCGTTCGCGCAGTCGAGCAACACCTTCACACCTGCTACTTCCGGCCTCGTCCGGGCCAGAACGAACTCGACGTACCGCGTTACGGCGTCTTCGAGCGTCGTCACGGAGCCTACTCCGCCCCCGAAGAGCCTCTCGATCTCCCCGGCAACAAGCTGCTCCAGCTCGGTCTCTTCTTCGGCGGAGAGCTTTCGTCCCGCCCCAGAGAAGAACTTGATCCCGTTGTCCAGGTAAGGGTTGTGCGAGGCGCTGACCACCCCGGCGGCAGCGGCGCCAAGCTCGGGGGCCAGGGCCGCGACGCCGGGTGTGGGGAGCACGCCCAGGTCTACGACGTCCGCGCCGCCGCTGGCGGCCCCGGCCGCCAGGGCGCAGGAGAGCATTCCGCCGGAGAGGCGGGTGTCACGACCTACCGGGATAAGACCACCGAAAGCGCGAGCGGCGGCGAGCCCCAGGCGCAGGGCTTTCTCCGGGGTTAGACCTTTATTGGCGACCCCGCGTACCCCATCAGTCCCGAAAGTGATCTCCTGCTCCAAAGAAACCTCCGAACGCCGGACGGACCCCTCCATATACGGAAAGGGCCCGCCCCGTGAAAAATCTGTTCTACGTTAGCGCTTGGAGAACTGTGGGCGCTTGCGGGCCTTCTTGAGGCCGTACTTCTTGCGCTCGACGGCGCGCGAGTCGCGGGTGAGCAATCCGGCGTTCTTGAGCTCGCCCCGCGCCTCCTGGGACTCCTCGGAGAGCGCCCGGGCTATGCCGTGCCGCAGGGCGTCCGCCTGGCCGGTCGGCCCACCACCCTCGACCTTCGCCACTACGTCGTAGCGATCGGCCGTTTCCAGCAATTCCAGCGGCGAACGCACCACCGTCTGGTACGCCGCCCGGGGGAAATACTCCGCGTAGTCCCGGCCGTTCACCGTGATCTTACCGTCACCCGGCAGCAACCTGACCCGCGCCACCGAGGTCTTGCGCCTTCCCGTGCCCGTGTACAATGCCTCGGCCATGCTCAACTCACCTCATAGGGTTCGGGACGCTGGGCCTCGTGTGGGTGCTCGGGGCCCGCGTAGATCTTCAACTTCCTGAACTGCTGCCGCCCGAGACGCGTCTTCGGCATCATCCCGTAGACCGCTTTATGCAGGATCTCGGTCGGCTTGCGGTCCATCATCTGCTCGTAGCTCGCCTCCCGGAGACCGCCGGGGTAGCCCGTGTGCCGCCGGTAGAGCTTCTGCTCGGCCTTCCTGCCCGTGACGGAGACCCTGTCGGCGTTCACCACGACCACGAAGTCCCCGGTGTCCACGTGCGGGGTGTACTGGGGCTTGTTCTTGCCGCGCAGGACGCGCGCGATCTCCGACGCCAGGCGTCCCAGGGTCTTGCCCTCAGCGTCAACGACGTACCATTTTCGCTCGACCTCCTGGGGCCGCGCCATGTAACTCTTCATCTTCCTCCGGAGCTTGTTACAGAGTACAACTTCGGTCCAAACCTTCGTTCAAACGCTGCAAATAGTAGCATACATTCGTGATATAGCCATAGTTCCCGGTGCCACAGAAACCCGGCGGAACGCGGCTTGCTACCGGACTCTGATAAGATTTCTACAGTTATGGCCACCGTCGAACCCTATACGATCCGCCTCGCGAGGCCAAGTGACGACCCAGCCATCGCCGCCCTGGTCGTCGAGGGGTTCCTGGATCAGTTCGTCCCCATCTTCGGTGGCGCGCGCGAGATCTCGAACAAGATGATGCAGCGGTGGGTGGAGCTGGAGCACGCCTCGGGCGGCGTCCGGTCGCTGGTCGTCGAGTCGGACGGGAGGGTCGTCGCCAGCGTCGGGGTTCGCGCCGAAGAATCGCAAGAGGCGGTTCTGGCCCGCGGCCTGTGGAAGAACCTCCGGCGGAACCTCGGGGTGATACGGGCCTTGTGGGCCACGACGCTGCTCGCCCACCCACGCTACACTCCGAGACCCTCCGAAGCGTATGTCGAACGGCTCGTCGTATCTCCCGAGCACCGTAAGCAGGGGATAGCCCGCGATCTGCTCCACCGGGCGGAGAGTATGGGTCGCGATGCTGAGAAAAGGACCGTCGGCCTCCACGTCAGCGGCAATAACGAACCGGCGATCCGTCTCTATAAAGGGGAAGGTTACACGGAGGTCTCGCGGCAGCGTTCGCTGCTGACCGGATACTTTCTGGGCATCCGGGAGTGGCTGTACCTGAAGAAAGACCTTTAAGACCCGAGAAGCGAGGAGTAAGCGAAGAGCCTACTCGTCTTTTTCTCTATCCTCGTCTCTGCCGGTCTTTCTGCGGCGGGAACGCCTGCCGGGGATATACTCGTCCGGCGCTTTGGACCACTGAAACAGATCTCCGGGGAACTTCGGTATGCGCCCGGAACCGGGTTCCCTCTCACGTCTTTTGTCTACCTCCGCCCGGCGAGCGCCATCCCGCAGAGTACCGGAAGGATCCCGCTCGATGTCTTCAGCGTCTCCCTCGCCCTTATTCTTTGGCAGCGGCATTGAACGCCGGGAGGGTCGTGATGACGAACGGGGTTCTCTGTTCTCCGCGGCGCGTTCTTCGGGTCGCGGCGTGGAGGCTCGGTCCGTTCGCGGCGTCGAAGAGCTTTTCGGGGAGAAGTCCCAACTCACGTCGCCGAAGTCGGCGCTCTTATCCACGGGAGGGCTCTTCTCCTCTGCGGCAGGCGTCCGCTCGGGGTCGGGGGGTTCGGGCTCTTCGACTTCGGGCGGCTGTTCCTCCCGCTCGTCCTGTTCGTCCACCAGCTCCTGGTCGGCGGGCGGGGGCACCTCCCTGACGTACTCCAGGTAGCGACTGTCCCCGGTAAGGAAAGCCAGGATGCGGACGCTAAACTCGGCTGGTAGCTCGACCATCGGCAGGTGTCCGCACTTGTCCAGCAACACTATCTCCGCCTGCTCCGCGTGCTGGCCCCAGTCGCTGACCGAGCGGGGATCCATGATCTGGTCGTCTTCCCCCGCCACGAGCAGGAGCGGCACCTTGATGATCCGGGCCTGCCGGGTGACCCGACCGCCGGAGATCTCGTGCCGCGTGACACTGAACGTCTTGCTTACGGCGGCCGGGGTGGACTTTCCGGCGTCCTCGATCAACTCTTCCGGCAGGTCCCCGGAATCGAAGACAAAAGGCCGCAACCAGAACTTTCGCATAGGTTTTAACAAACGTCCGATACTGTAAAAGATGGGACCGATAACGGGCAGGGTCGTGAGCCACAGAAACGTTGGCAGGTCTATCTGCTCCTCGTCGGCGGGCGTAGCTACCAGGATGAGACGTCCTACTATATCCGGGTGATCGGCGGCGAGCTTGGCGGCCATCGCGCCGGAGAAGTCATGGCCGACCACCGCGGTACGGGTCAGGCCGAAATGCGCGCAGAAGGCGTAGAGCAGGCGGCTGCCGTTGCGCACCCCGTAGCCGTCTGTGGGCTTGTCCGAGTCCCCGAAGCCGGTGAGGTCCAGGGTGTATACAGTAAACCGCTGGGCAAGCCTGCGGGCGACTTGCTCCCAGATCCGGGACGACGAGAGCCAGCCATGCACCAGCAAGACTGGTGGTCCCCCACCGATAACGTTGTAGCGGACCCAGTGTCCTTCGAGCTCGACGTACTCGGTATCGCGGGCGCTCTCTACTTCGTGAGAGATGCGCCCGAGCATTGTTCCAATGGCCGCCACAGCCACGACGACCAGTACCAGGACGATCATTACAGTGCTCATGGACGCAATGATAACCTAACAATCGGCGCGAGACACAGGCCGCGTAGGAGCCGCGAGGTGGGTTTCGCGGGCTCTCAGGAGCCCCAGTACCGGCTGACGATCTGGCGGACGATGATAGACGCCAGGGCCGTCGAGGCGAACCGGAAACCGCCCTTTATGAGCGCCTCTTTGATGTCGTCGCTGATGCCGGGTTCATCCGGCACGTTCAGAAACCTGTCGGCCAAACGGTCGGCGATCGCGTAGGCGATGATCCCGGACAGGATTGTGATCATACGCTTCTGCACCTCTTCGCTCATCGGCATCCCTCCTCTTGAATGTGTAGCTCACGCCGGAGGGATTCTACCCTCTCGGGTTCAGACCGGCCGACGTTTTATTGCCCGACGGGCTACCCGACGCTTTGAGCCTGACGCCCGCGGGCGTAGAAGCCTTCGTAGAGCTCCTCTAGCTGGGAGCGCAGGACCTCACGTTGGCGGAGACCAGCGTAGCAATCTATGCAGTGTATGACATCCTCGGGACGCCCCGGATGAAGGTCATGGTCCATCATGAAATCCAGCAGCTCGCAGTAACCTTCTCCGACCTGATCCACGAACTCCGAGAAAGATATACTGCCCGAGATCAGGCGCCTACACGCCTCACACGTGTCCAGCTTCCCCAGATGCCGATTGGTGTGCCTTACTATCAGGCCGGGCGCTATAGCCTCGACTCCTATATCCTCCTTGGCCACTACGGTCCCTTTCTAGCCTCACGAGACGGGTGGTTTTGAATTTTACTATCCCCACACGCCACCAAACCCCAGGTGGCGGCCCGTAGAGTTTACGGCATGGACGCTAGCTTTGTAAAGTTTCACCCGTAATGATCTCTATTGCAGCGCTATACTCATCCCGACCAGCGACCTGCAGGAGACCGTGTTATGGAGCCGCTCGTTTTGAAGTTGTTTCGAAGAGAGGAATGTGACGGTAAAGGCTGAGAGTTTCCAGCGCGGAGCCCGCGTCGTCGTGGTCGGCGCGGGCTTTGCGGGTTCGAGCTTTTTGCGGGGCTTGCCGCCGCTTTTGCGCCGGCCCGGAGAGACCCTGCTCATCGACCGCGCTGATGAGTATCCGTTTATACCCCTGATCCACGAGGTCGCCGTCGGGCGTATACACCCGGACAGCATCCGCTTTCCGATAGAAGACCTCTGCAAAGGACGCTGCGAGTTCCTGAACGCTGAGGTGACGGGCCTGAACCTCACCGCCAAAACCCTTCAAACTACCGCCGGAGAGGTCGGCTACGAGTACCTGGTTCTGGCCAGCGGTAGCGGCGCCGCCCGTCCACCGGATGAGATCCGCGAATACTTTCAACTCTTCTGGACGCTAGAAGACGCGCTAAAGCTCCGGAGTACCTTGAGCGAGGCCTGGAACGAAGCCCTGGACCGTCGGACACGGCCGGACCCGGGCCTGCTAAACGTCGCCATCGTCGGTGGCGGCGCTACCGGGGTCGAGTTGGCCGCCGAGGTCGCCACGCTCTTTCAGTACTTGAGAAAGCGCACCACCCGAAAGCCCGCCGCAGAGTCTCGCGTACTGTTGTTTGAGGCGGAGGATCGGCTCCTGGGCTGGCTCGACCCGTACTTTCATCGGGTGGCGATGGAGGACCTGGGGAAGCTCGGCGTCGAGGTCAGGCTCGGCACGGTGGTCGAGGCGGCGAATTTCGAAGGGGTCAAGGGCGGAGACGAGTGGTTTCCCGCCCGGACCCGCATCTGGACTACGGGTATAGACGTAGCGCCGTTGGTCCGGGAGCTGCCCGGAGAACACGATCCTTCAGGCCGGGTATCGGTGGACGCTCATCTCACGCTTCAGGAATACCCGGAGGTCTACGTCCTGGGGGACGCGGCCCTCTATGAAGACCCGCGTCACGGCGTGCTGCCCCCTACTGCCTCCGTCGCGGTTCAAGAAGGTCCCTGGGCGGCACGGGACATTGGCCGCAGGCTATCCGCCAAAGCCCATCCTCCCTTCGACTTCTTCGACCGGGGCTACGTGGTGAGCCTGGGACCGGAGAGCGCCGTTGCAAAAGCCGTCGGCGCAAAGTTGCGGGGACCGGCCGCCCAGGCCCTCTACCGGAGCATCTTCCTCTACTATCTCAAACGCAGCCGGGACCGCGTGCTCGCCACCTCGGACTGGGCGATGGAGCGCACGCTCGGCAGGGTGGGATTCGGCCGCCGCGCTTAGGATTGCCGGTAAAAGCTCAAGCCTTGGCGCGCTCCGGAGTCAGATGCAACTCGACTATGTCCCGCACCTGCTCGGGGGTCACGTCCGTGTACCAGACGTCATCCGGGTAGACAAAAACCACAGGACCTTCGTGGTGGCGGCGGGCGCAGGCATTGCGGAGGACCGTCGCCGGCGAAAAACCGTGGCGCTCGACCTCCTCCCGGAACTTCTCCAGTAACTCGCCGCCGCCCTTTGCGCCGCAGCGGCCCTCGCCCGGTGTGGCGCAGACAAAGATCTGGCATAACCTCGGCATGAACCTATTCTATGCCGCGTCCCGGATAATTCCAGGGGCTCCCTTTCGGTTGTTCCGGCGGCGGGTGTTCAGAAGCTGGTGGCGGAGAGACCGACCTCCTCGCGCTCCGGGCGGGACTTGCGAGCCATGCCGCTCTCGCGGGCGGCCTCGGCGACGGCTTCGGCCACGGCCGGGGCGACCCGCTCGTCGAAGACGGACGGGATGATGTAATCCTCCGAGACGTTCTCCTCGGGGATCACGTTGGCTATAGCCTCTGCGGCAGCGAGCTTCATCTCCTCGTTTATGCCGCGGGCCCGCACGTCCAGGGCTCCCCGGAATATGCCGGGGAAGCAGAGCACGTTGTTGATCTGGTTCGGGTAGTCGCTCCTCCCCGTGGCGATGATGCGAGCGTGCCCGAACGCCACCTCGGGCCTTATCTCCGGGTCGGGGTTCGCCATCGCGAAGATGATCGGGTCCTCGTTCATCGTCTTCAGGTGGTCCACGTTCAGAACGTCCGGCACGGAGAGGCCCAGGAAGAGGTCGGCGCCCTCCAGGGCGTCCGCCAGGTTCCCGGCCTTGCCCTCGGGGTTGGTATGCTCGGCGAACCACTGCTTGGACTCGTTGAGGCCGTCGCGCTGCTGATGGACGATGCCCTTCGAGTCGCAGCCTACGAGGTTGGTCACGCCGGCGGAGAGCATGATCTTGGCACAAGCCACCCCCGAGGCCCCGACCCCGTTGACGACTACCTTGAGGTCTTCGATGTTCTTGCCGATTATCTTGAGCGAGTTGATGAGCGCCGCCAGTACGACGACCGCCGTGCCGTGCTGGTCGTCGTGGAAGACGGGGATGTCCAGATCCTCCTTGAGGCGCTCCTCGACCTCGAAGCAGCGCGGGGCGGAGATATCCTCCAGGTTTATACCGCCGAACGCCGGCGCCATGTTCTTTACAGCCTCCACGATCTCGTCACAATCTTTGGTGTCCAGGCAGATCGGGAAAGCGTCCACGTTGGCGAACTCCTTGAAGAGCATCGCCTTGCCCTCCATCACCGGCATCGCCGCCCGTGGCCCGATGTCCCCGAGGCCGAGCACCGCCGTGCCGTCGCTGATGACCGCGACCGTATTGCGCTTGATGGTCAGGTTGAAGGCCCGCTCCGGGTCCTGGGCGATGGCCCGGCAGACCCGCGCCACCCCTGGCGTGTAGGCCATCGAGAGGTCGTCGCGGGTCCGGATCTGCATCTTGGACCTGACCTCGATCTTGCCGCCCAGGTGCATCAGGAACGTCCGGTCGGAGATGTTGATCACCTGTACATTCGGCAGCTCCTCCACGGCCTTTACCACGTCCTGGCCGTGCTCCGAGTCGCGGGCGTTGACGGTGATGTCCCGGATGGTCGTCTCCTGCTGCATCCGCACGATGTCCACCGCACCTACCAGGCCGCCGGCGTCACCGATGGTCGTGAGTATCCGGCCCAGAGAGCCCGCCGCGTGCGGGAACTCGACCCGCAGGGTCATGCTGTAACTGGCGCTGGGTATTGATTCCATCTGTTCTATCCTCTTTTCATTCAGGAGCTTTCCCCAAGCTCTTCAGGGGAATATTCTATTGCAAATACCAGTTCTGGTAAACGGCAGTAGAGCGTTAGCTTCAGACCGGCAAGTATCCAGGGTCTTCCGGCAAGTCCTCACCGGGCAAAGCGTGGCGGCGGGAGAGAAACCAGCGACCGAGGTCGGAGTCCGGGCCGGCTTCGACCGCTGCTGCTTCCAGGCCCGCCCGCAACTCGTGCAGAATGGGCGGACGTTCGCCGTAAGAGACCATCTCAAGCTCTGTGATGAGAGCCGCGTCTACGAACTCGCCCCACAGCTCGGAGGCCGCAGCCGATGGGTCCGGCGGCGCAGCGAAGGCGTTTTTCACTTCGTCCGGCAGCGCCGTGGGTTCGACCAGACTTTGCCGCTGGGGGTCGGTCGTCGCCTTCGTTTCCGCAAGGTAGCGGCGGGCGCTGAAAAGCAGTAGTCGTGAGGAGAGCGTGCGCTTTTTGAAAGACGCCGCCACCGTCTCCCAGTTGACGAACGAACCACCGTAGAGCTCTCTGAGGTTCATTAGCGATCTATACCTTTCAGTTGGCGCTCGTCGAGATCGGGAGGTACGACGTGGCGGGTGGGTCCGCGGCGTACCCGCTTTCCAGCGGAAAGAACTCGCTGTAGTCGGCTTCGGGGAAGTTTAGGGGCGCAGCCCCGGAGGTCGCCTCGTCCATGTAATCAGCCCAGATGTCGAGCGGCAGCGTCCGGCCGTTGACCTCTTCCAGGCCGTGTATCTCCACCATCGAGCGCCGGCCCTCCGGATAACCGACCCAGACCGCCGTGGAGAGCCGGCGAGTGTAGCCGACATACCAGGCGTCCACGAAGTCGTCGGTCGTGCCGGTCTTACCCGCGGAGGGTCGGCCCAGTTCTTCGTCGAGGTCATGACCGGCGGTGGCCTCGTCGTCCTCTACCATGTCCCGGAGGACGTCGGTGGCGACGGCGGCCTGGTTGCCGGAGAGCACGCGGTTCCCGCTGACCGGGTGGTCATAGAGTTGCTCTTCCTCCCCAAAGTCGAGCCGGTCTACCGTCTCCACCGCGTAGGGCTCGCGGTAGATGCCGGCCCCGGCGAAGGTCGCGTAGGAAGACGCCATGTCCAGCACGCTGACGCCGGTTCCGAGCCCTCCAATGGCCGTCGAAGGGTATGCCTCTACGGGCGTCGTAACTCCCATAGCTTCCGCGGTACCGGCCACGTTGGCCAACCCGAGGTCCGCCCCGAACTGTACGAACACCGTGTTGTCCGATTCCACCATCGCCTCATTGACCGTGATCGGGCCGCGCTCCACGAAATCGTAGTTGACGACCGGGTATTCGAGGCCCTGGAAGTTGACGTTGAGGTCTTTCGAGACGTAGACGGTATCCGGCGATATATAGTTTCGGAGGGCCGTCGCGAGCACGAGGGGCTTGAAAGAACTGCCGGGCTGGCGTCGGGCGTCGAGGGCCAGGTTGAAGTCTCCCTCCTGGCCGGCGAGCGCCCGGATGGCCCCGCTCTGCGGCTCTACCGTCGCCACGGCTGCGGACGGGTCGTCAGGTTCGCTGAGAACCTCCCCGGCGGATTCGACGGCGGCGCGCTGGAGGTTTGGTCTGATCGTGGTCTCGATCCGCAACCCCCCGCGAACGAGGGCCTCCTCACCGATCTCGTCCTGTACCTCCCGGCGTACTCTATCCAGGAAGGGCTCGTAGATCGGATCGTCGGGCGCTTCGTCCGGTGCGAATTCCAGTGGTTGCGACGCGGCCTCCCGGCGTTCGGATGGGGAGATCATGCCCTCCTGTCGCATTATAGCCAGCACCTCGTTGCGGCGACCCTCTGCCCGCCGCGCGCTACCCGCAACCTCCGGCGCGTAAGTCGAGGGAGCGTGGAGGAAACCCGCGAGGGCGGCGGACTCGGAGAGCGTCAGGTCCCGGGCGTCTTTGCCGAAGTACCGCTCGGCAGCGAGCTCGGCACCGTAAGCCCCCTCCCCGAAGTAGACGGTGTTTAGATAAGCCGTGAGGATCTCCTCTTTCGTGTGCCGCCGCTCGTAGGCGAAGGCGAGCGCGGACTGGTTGAGCCGTCGCCAGAACGAGACCTCCATCCACTGCTCTTCGGGCACGAAGAGGTTCTTGGCGAGCTGCTCGGTGATGGTCGAGCCACCCTCCTGGACGCTCCAGGACCTCAGATCCGTCCACGCCGCCCGTCCGAGCCCCTCGAAGTCCACGCCGACGTGCTCGTAGAACCGCCGGTCCTCTATCGCAGCCGTCGCCTGGGTGAGGTACTCTCCCAGAGCATCTGGTCCTACGGTCTCGCGGTTCTGCTCGGCGGGGAAGGTCGCGATCTCCTCTCCGTCCGCGTCATAGACCCGGGAGTTCTGGACGAGGTCGGGATAGCGTCGCTCCAGTTGGTCCTCGTATCCGTTGACCAGATACGCGTACAGACCAACCAGTCCTACCGCAACGATGAGAAGCGTCGCGAGGCCAAGTTTGAAGAGCGTCCGAAACGTCCAGGCGAAGAACCTCCGCCACCGTTTCTTGCTGGGTTTCTTGCTCGTCTCGAAAAAGCTATTCATACGAATCCGCGTAAGTCTACCTTAGCCGGCCCCACGACTACGATACAGTAAACAAGAATGTCCGCACAATGCTAGGATGAGTGGATGCCGGAACTCACCTGCACAGCCCGCCGCATCGGGGACTACGATAGCCGCACAGAAGAGTACGAGCTCTCCTACGCGGTCGATGGCACGACGTCGCGAACGATCGCGGTAAGGTACCAGGCCGCCCGGGCCTACGAAATCAACGCCGCCCTGGACGCCGCCGTCGAAGCCGCCAGAGAATCACTCGCAGAGGCGGCACCGGACCTCGAAGACCGGCCCAACGACGGAACGCTCTCACAGTTCACGTGGCGGGCGATCCAATCCGTAAAGTACGACGAGGGCGCGGAGAAGACCTCTTCTATGGGCCTGTAGTTCAATGAAGATACTGCCCGGTAAGATTTCCCGGTAATGGGTTGGCTCTGGCTTCTCACCGGTATGGTGGTCGTTACGGTGAGACTTCTGGAGACCGGCAGGGGCCGCGCCCGGGAGGAGGTTCCGGCGCGATGATCGGCGCGACGCTCTCTCGCAAGGAGAAGCTACACCGCCGCGGCGTGCGCCTGGAAGTCTTCACCATCGCCTGGAACGTGATCGAAGCCTTCGTCGCCATTGGCGTCGGCCTGCTCGTGGGCAGCGTCGCGCTGGTGGGCTTCGGGGTGGACTCGGGCATAGAGGTCATCTCCGCGGTCGCCCTGCTGTGGAGGCTGCTGAAGGCGGGTCCGAACGCGAGCGTTGCGGAGGAGGGAGCCGCCGAGAAAAAGGCTCTCTACCTGGTGGCGGCGACCTTCTTCCTCCTGGCCGCCTACATAACCTATGAGGCCGTGGGGTCTCTGATCTCCCAGAAAGGGGCTGAGAGTTCGACCGTCGGCCTGATACTTGCGACGCTCTCAATCGTCATCATGCCGACGCTGGCCTACCTCAAGGGGCGCACGGGGCGGGAAATGGGAAGCCGGGCGCTGGTGGCCGACTCGAAGGAGACGTGGGTGTGCGCCTACCTCTCCCTGGCGCTGCTGGCCGCCGTGGGCCTTAACGCGCTCTTCGGCTGGTGGTGGGCCGACCCGGTAGGGGCACTCGCCATGCTGCCAGTGATCCTCTGGCAGGGCTGGGAGACTTTCGAGGAAGCCCGAGAGGGCGATGCCGGCGACTAAGCGCGGGCCACGCTCAGTTCCGCCACGTGCCAACCGAACTCGTTTCCACCGAGAGCGGCGCGAGGCCTGACCAGTTCAGGGAGTCAGTCCCGGAAGACACCTGCGATCAGTACAGGGAGTAGCTCCCGTTCGTCCATCGCGTGCAAAACTTCCTCCGAGCCACAGCCTAAGATCTGCGGTACGACCCGGACCGACTGAAGACAGACTGGCGGTACTAGGCCCCCGCGGCCCGGATGAGCTCTTCAAGCGTTACCCGTCCCTCGTAGAGGGCGGTCCCGACGACCGCCCCGACCACGCCCTCTATCTTCGCGAGCGCGGCGATGTCCGCGGCGTCCCGCACGCCGCCACTGGCGATGGTCGGGACGCGACGGGCGACCTCGGTAGTCTCTTCCAGAGCAGCCCCGGAGTCCATCCCGTCCCGGGCGACGTCCGTGTACAGAACCGTGGCTACGCCATCAGCCGCCAGTTCCTGCGCCAGTTCCAGCACACCGACGCCGCTCGACCGTTGCCAGCCGTGGGTCGAGACGACGCCATCCCGAGCATCCACCGCCACGACCAGGGCGCTTCCCGCTTCTTCGATAGCCCGCAGCCGGAGGTCCCGATCCCCGACCGCCGCCGTACCCATCACGAGCCGCTCTGCTCCGGCCTCCCGGACGGCGCGCAAATCTTCCAACGCGCGGACCCCGCCGCCGACCTGGACCGGCACGTCCACGGCGTCGGTTATCTCACGGATCAGGGCTAGTTGCGCCGGACGACCCTCTTTCGCCCCGTCGAGGTCGACGACGTGTATAGCTCCGGCGCCCTGCCGTTCCCACTCGCGGGCCCGCTCCACAGGGTCAGCGTCGTACTCCCTGGAGCGGTCGAAGTCTCCTTGCTTGAGCCGGACACACTTTCCGCCTCGCAAGTCTATCGCCGGAAAGACGGTGAAGCCCATCACAGGCTGCGCGCCCAGGAGAGGAAGTTCTCGTAGAGCGTGAGGCCCGCCCGGCTACTCTTCTCCGGGTGGAACTGCACCGCCGCCAGGCTCTCCCGGCCCGCCGCCGCACAGAACTCTACGCCGTACTCCGAGGTGCCGATCACGTCTGCTGGTTCGTCAGGCTCCGGGTAGTAGGAGTGGACGAAGTAGAACGCCTCGCCATCGAGACCTTTCAGTACCGGATGATCGCCCGAGAGCGAAAGCTGATTCCAACCCATGTGAGGAACTTTGAGCCCGTCGTTTTTGAACCGGACGACCGTCCCGGGGAAGATGCCGAGCCCCTCTATCCCCGGAGACTCCTCCGAGCGTTCGAAGAAGACCTGCAGCGCCACGCACACCCCGAGGAACGGCTTGCCGCTGCGGTACGTCTCCAGGCAGGCAGCCTCCATGCCGCGTTCGCGGAGTTTCCTCATGCAGTCCTCGAAAGCACCGACCCCCGGCAAAACCACGGCGTCTGCAGCGACCACACGCTCGGGATCTGGTGTGAGATCCACGCGGGCGCCCACTTTCTCCAGGGCGCGGGTGACGGAGAGTGTGTTGCCCGCGTCGTAGTCCACGACGGCGACGTTCAATCTATTACTCCCTTTGTCGAGGCGCTGCCCGAGCTTCGGGGCGCTATGCTCTCTCGCAAAGCCACGGCCAGAGCTTTCACGCCGGACTCGACCTTGTGGTGGGCGTTCTCGCCGTAGTGACAGTTGAGGTGCAGCGTGAAGTGCCCGTACTGGGTAAAGGCCCGGAGAAATTCCTGGAAGAGCTCCACGTCGAAGGCTCCGATCTTCTCCGGCATCGGGCCGAGGTGGCAGGTGAGGTGCGAACGTCCCCCAAGGTCCACCACGACGGTCGAGAGAGCCTCGATAAGGGGCGCCGAAGCGTCGGCGAAGCGTACAATGGCCGAGCGATCGCCCAACGCCTCGTCGAAGGCGCGGCCCAGCACAAGCCCCGTGTCCTCGACGGTGTGGTGGTCGTCCACCCAGGTGTCTCCCTCGGCCCGGACCTCCAGGTCGATGCCGGAGTGGTGGGCTAGAAGGTGCAAAATGTGGTCCAGAAAACCAACACTCGTTGCGACCTCCGCGCTACCGGTCCCGTCGAGGTCCAGGCTCACCCTGACGAAGGTCTCTCCGGTCTTTCGCTCCGCGTTTCCGGCTCGTGTCATGGCACCTTCTCCTGGTCGTTCACAGGTCTTTTACGAAATGGTAGCTGGAAATCTTCATGCCTTCCCAGAAGTAGAAGCGGCGCGCGTCGCTTTTTACCTGCGAATCCATGCTTTTTCTCCCCAAACTCTCTCACTTTACACCAGGGAGTACACCACAGAATGAATTCTAACGGAAGTGTATATAGAAGGAAAGATGGCTACTGGATAGCCAAATACAAGGATATTGAGGGCAAATGGAAGTACATCTACCGCAAGACCAAAGCGGAAGCTAAAGCAGCTCTTCGGGAAGCACTGAACGACATTGACGAGGGGATCACCACCAACACGAAACTTACCGTTAATGATGTCGTGGATTCATGGCTAGAGGGTTTGAAAGATACCGTAGGCGAGAGAACATGGGTCAATCGAGAGACTATTGTGAGGGTACATATCAGACCTCACAGCATAGGCTCTAGGAAGCTCTCTAAGCTCACT
>JALYGE010000122.1 GCA_030777225.1 Actinomycetota bacterium | reverse complement strand
GGGAAAAGAACCCTGGGAGGACGAAGATACTTCGAGAGGGAGAGGAGTGACCTCAGAGTGTTGTTTTCGAAAGAGACGGTCTACTTCACAGCGGTCGCAAGCGTTTGGGACAGCGCAACCTGCGGGCGAGAGAGAAAAGTTATACGAAACAGGAGGGAGTTGCTAAATGTCTGACCGCTTCGATGTTGGTGCGATAGATCTAACTATCCTCATTGTCTACCTGATCCTCAGCAGAATCATTCCGCTCGTACTCGCCCCGGGGTCGAGCGGCGATGAGGAGAAAGCCTCGGACGACTACTTCCTCGGCGGCCGTAACTTTATCTGGCCGTTCGTCGGCCTCTCGCTCGTCGCCACCAATATGTCCGGGGCTACCTACGTGGGCCTTGCGGGGGCCGGTTATGCCGGAGGCATCTCGGTTTTCGCCTACGAATGGATGACGAGCGTTATCCTGGTTGTCTTCATCTTCTTCTTGCTTCCGTTTTATCTGCGCTCGGAGGTCTTTACGCTGCCGGAGTTCCTCGACAAGCGGTTCGACCAACGCGCGCGACTTACGTTCGCAGGCTTCAACCTGTTTGCCAACATGTTCATAGACATGGCCGCGGCTCTGTACGCGGGTGGGGTCGTGGTCCGGGTTCTCTTCCCGGCGATCCCGTTGTGGGTCGACATAGCAGGGCTGGCTATTCTGGCGGCTGTTTACACTATCTTCGGAGGTCTGGGAGCCGTTATGATCAGCGACTCTTTCCAGGCCAGCCTAACCCTTATCGGCGGCGCGGTGGTGTTCTTTATTATGCTCGCCAGGATACCTTCGTGGGAGGCGGTGTCGGAGCGGGCCGGCGAGGGTCATATGAGCCTCATCCTCCCCATAGGAAACGAGACCCTGCCGTGGCCGGGGCTTATTACGGGTGTGGTGGTTATCGGGATGTACTACTGGACCACCAACCAGCTCGTCGTGCAGCGTACCCTGGGCGCTAGAACCCTGGACCACGGACGTTGGGGGTCGCTGATGGCGGGCTTTATCAAGCTCACGTTCTTGTTCTTCTTTATCTTACCGGGGACCTTTGCCATCCTGCTCTACCCGGACATCCAGAACCCGGACCTGATCTTCCCGACGATAGTCTTCGATACGTTCCCGGTCGGTCTCCGCGGCTTGATGATGGCGGCTATAATCGCGGCCATCACCTCTACCGTTGACTCCATCTTGAACTCGGCCTCGACCGTCGTGACGATGGACTTCGTCAAGACCTTCCGGCCAGAGACCAGCCAGCGGGGTCTGGTTACCATCGGCCGGATAGCGACCGTCGGGGCGCTCATCGTGGCCATTATCTGGGCGCCCACCATCGCAGGGTTCCAGACGCTTTACGGCTACCTGCAGTCCATACTCTCGTATACGGTTCCGCCCATCGTCGCCACGTTCCTGATTGGCATAATGTGGACCCGGATAACCGCTACGGCCGCCTTTGTAACGCTGGCCGGCATGATCCCGTTGGGAATATTCTTGTTTATTCTGGGTCCGATATTGGGGGTTTTCCTGGCCGAGCTGCACTTCCTGTACTTCGCCGGCCTTTTGCTCTTGAGCAGCATAATAGTTCTGGTAGGGGTTAGCTTGCTCGGCGATCCTCCCCCCCGGGAGAAAACAGAGGGGCTTACCTGGGAGCCCGAGTACTGGCGGCAGGAAACCCGGGAGCTTCAGGGGACGCCGTTGTGGAAGAACTATCGCTTCCTGTCGATCGTGATGCTCGTGTCCACGTTCGTTATCGTGTACATCTTCCGATAGGGAGTAGGGAGCTTGGTTGACGCTAACAAGAAGGAGGAGTACGGGTGAACCGAATAAGGGGTAACGCGAGTAGATCCGTGGCGGTTCGGAGAAGCTACAGCCGCCGGGACTTTTTGAAGCTGGGAGGAGCCGGCCTGGCCGGCGCAGCTTTGCTGGGAACATCGGCGTGCGGAGGCGGCGGTGGCGGTGGTGGGGGAGGTAATGTAGTCTTTACCTACGGTGCTACCGGGTCCGAGGACTTGAGGACCGTTCGGGAGCTCGTCGACCGCTTCAACCAGGAGAACGAAAACGGGATAACGGTCGAGTTTCAGCGGAGGTCCGAAGTCACGGACGAATACTTCCGGTCTCTGGTCTCCGATTTCCAGGCCGGTTCCGCTTCAATGGACGTGATAGTGGGCGACGTGGTGTGGGCCGCCGAGTTCGCCCAGAACGGCTGGATCGAGGACTTGAGCAGCCGGATGTACTCTGACTATCAACCCCAGGTCCCGGATGCCTTTCTGGAGGCCCCGATAAGCTCAGTCTCTTACCAGAACAGCCTCTGGGGTGTCCCGTGGTTTACCGACGTGGGCGTCCTCTATTATCGGAGGGATCTCCTCGAAGAGGCTGGCCTGGGCAGTGCGCCATCGACCTGGAGCGGGCTGAAGGACATAGCGAACCAGGTCATGGAGCAGGCGGATGTTCAACATGGCTTCGTGTTCCAGGGTGCGGATTACGAGGGGGGCGTGGTCAACGGCGCCGAGTACATCTGGAACGCCGGCGCGGAGATAATGTTGGGCAACGTTACCGCTCTTGACTCTGACAGACCAAGATCCCTCACTCCTAACTTCGTTGTCCTCGACAACCCTAACGCGGTTCAGGGCCTACGGACCGAGCGGAGCATGATAACGGATAACGTGGCCCCGCAGGAGGTTGCGGATTACACGGAGACAGATTCCAATGACGCTTTCAGGGCCGGTGATGCGGTATTCCAGCGTGGCTGGCCGTTCATGTATGCTACATTCGGAGCAGACGATTCTCAGATAAACCAGGACCAGGTAGAGATCGCGCCGTTGCCTACAGAGGAGGAAGGGCAGCGGAGCTGGAGCTGCCTCGGCGGATGGAACATGTACATAAACTCCGGCTCTCAGAACAAGGATGCCGCCTGGGAGTTCATCAAGTTCATGACCGCCGCGGAGCAGCAGAGGTTCCGGGCCCTGGAAGCCTCTTTCCTACCGACTTTGAACAGCCTCTACGAGGATCAGGAGCTCCTGAACCAGGTTCCCGTTATAGACCGAGCCAAAGACATCGTGAGGGAAGACGCCCGTAATCGACCGATTACCCCTTACTACTCCATTATATCCAGGCGACTCGCCAGCGGGTTCCATTCCTCCCTGACGGGCGAGACGGACCCCGAGCAGGTGGTGCAGAATCTCTCGCA
>JALYGE010000121.1 GCA_030777225.1 Actinomycetota bacterium | reverse complement strand
CTTGCCCGAGATGTGCTCCACGTCGGCCATGTCAGTCTTCCAGCGAGACGTTCAACTCTATCTCGACGTTGTTACGCAGGGCGTTGGAGACGGGGCAGGCCTGCTCCGCCTCCTGGGCGGCCTCTTCGAAGGAAGACTGGTCCATGCCGGAAACCCGGCCGCGGACGTTGAGCTCTACGGTAGAGATCTCGAGAGTGTCCAAATCGAGGGTACAGGTGGCGCTCACGTCGAGCTCCTCAGGGTCATTACCTCCCTCGCCGAGTACGTTGGAGAGGGCTATCGAGTAGCAACCGGCGTGGGCGGCGGCGATCAACTCCTCGGGACTGGTCCTGCTGTCGGGACGCTCCGCGCGCGATGCCCAAGTCACCCCTCCATGCCACGTCCGCCTGGCGTTTCGCGTCAGCCATAACTTTCCTCCTTTATCGTCGCTTGCTTTTACAGCATACAATGCAGGTGTCCCATGCGCATACGCGGGTGACGGACCTGCGGATCATCGGTTGACGGCGCGCGTTTGCTCTTCGGCCTCGCGTCCGGTAAGTTTCGATTCTGCATCACAGGGAATCTATGCGGTAAGTCCAAAACACAAAAGGGAAGGAGCTACACATGGCCCAGTGTGAAGTGTGCGGCAACGACTACGATAAAGCTTTCCAGGTAACGACGCCCGGAGACGAGTCGCGTACGTTCGACAGTTTCGAGTGCGCCATCCATGCTCTCGCCCCCACCTGCGAGCAGTGTGGCGTAAAGGTCGTAGGCCACGGCATCGAGGCGAACGGTTCTTTCTACTGCTGCGCCCACTGCGCCGAAGCCGCCGGAGCGGATGGGGCACGCGACAGGGTGTAGTTCCGGCAAAATGCGATTTCAACCCGTTCCACGCAGCTCCTTTATCTTGTCGATGCCGGGAACGGTCAGGGTGTAAGTGTCTGGCCCCTGGTCTGGCTCGTCGGCGGCTTTTATATAACCCTGGTCGACCAGGTACCGGACCGCGATCTCGCAACTGATGGATCCCGGGTCCATCCCGGCTTTTGGCGCCGCGGCCTCCGCTTCGGTGCTCTCCTGGTCGCCGACGGGCACGGGCTTGTTGGGCTTACCCCCGGAGAGGTCGTAGAAACCTTCCAGCAACAGCATCGCGTCGTCTTCGGTCCTGCTAGTAGTCACCGTTGACCTCCCTAAAGCTACCGATCACATCAGGTATTCTTGTACCGAAGATAGGCCATCTTCAAACCGACCCGGCCGCGCGAGGCGCCGGCGCAGGAGACCACACCTCGGATCCAAAGCCTGGAACAGTCCAGCCTATCCCTGCCGCAGCGTCTTCAGAGTGCGCCTTATACCCGGTCGCTGGTCGTACATCAGGAGACCCAGGCGGAAGATCCTGTCCCCCGCCCAGAGCACGACCAACACAGTCAGCACGAGCCCGGCGATGCTTATTATGATGTCCAGGAGCGGCACGCCACCCTGCGGCAGGCGGAGCAGCATCATCGTCGGAGAGGTGAAGGGGATGTACGAGAAGAACTTTACGAGGGTCGCGTTGGGATTGGAGAGCACGATCCCCGCGAAAAAGATCGGGACGGCGGCGATGATGCTGAACACACCTCTCAACTGCTGCGACTCTTGCATGGAGGTCCCGAGCGAGCCTACCGAACCAATGATCACCGCGTAGAGCAGGAACCCCAGGACGTAGTAAACAACAGCTAACGGGAAAACCTCGGGCCGCCCAACGAGGCAAACGGTGAGCCTCCGGAGAGGTTGAAGACGGTCGTGGCGGCGAGACCCAGTACGAAGAACGAGCCGAACCAGACCAGGACCTGTGTCAATCCCAACGCCCCGAATCCGATGATCTTCCCCATGAGCAACTGCCGCGGCGTTATAGAGGAAATGAGGATCTCCACAATGCGACCCGTCTTCTCCTTCGACACCCCCTGCAAGAGATAGCCCGCAGAGATGAAGATGGTAACGACGAGCAAGAGCCCCAGAATATAAGAGAAGAAGGCCCCCACAAAGCCGCCGTCCGTGTCCTCGCCATCCAGCGACACCTCGACCGGCCGGAACGGGTCCGCGACCCGGTCGCGCAACTCCGGGCTCGCCCGGTCGCGCAGCAAGTGGTCCACGAGGAAGTTGTAGATCCCGGCGGACTCCAGCCCGATGTCCACCGGCCCCGAGGATTCGCCCTGGCTCACCACCCGACCCGTACCGCTCTCCAGGTAGTCCGGAGGTACGACCAGCAGCCGGTCTATAGATTCACCGCGCAGCGCCTCCCTTCCGGACTCCACATCACTGTAAAGCTCGAACTGCGCTCTGTAATCGAGGAGAAGCGGCGTAAACCGGCCAGACTGGTCAACGATGCCCACATTTTTGTTCTCGCCCGCGTCTCCGACGACCTGGCTCTCGACGAATCCGCCGACCTGCCCTGAAAAGAGGCTGGTAATCGTCAGGAGCGCAGCGCCCAGCAGCGGCACCCCGAAGGTGAAGAGTAGAAACCCCAGCCGGCGGACGTTCGTCGCGTACTCGTGGCGGGCGACGATCCAGACTCTACTCATCCTCGCCTCCCCGAACGGCGGAGACGAAGATCTCCTCCAGCGGCAGGCTCACGACCTCGAAGGCCTCCACGCGCACGCCGCGCCCGACGAGGGTCTTTAGCAGATCCTGCGGCCGGGTGCGGTCCTTCAGGGTAAGAATGTAGCTTCCGTCTCGCTCTTCGAGGCTTTCTACACCGGACAGGTCCCCCGTCAGACGTTCCGGCGTGCTGACGCGGACGGCGTCCGGACTGTGGCGACGCTTTATCTCGTCCAGCGGGCCGTAGAGGACGGCCCGGCCTTTGTTTATCAGGACGATGCGGTCACAGAGCGCCTCCACCAGGTTGAGCTGGTGTGAACTCAGGACTACCGTTTTTCCCGCTTGTTGCAACTCCCGGATCACCTCTCCGAACAAGGCGACGTTTATGGGATCGAGGGCGTTGAAGGGCTCGTCCAGAATAAGAGGCTCCGCCAGTAGGCGAGTAGCGAATGTGTCAATCAGTGACGGAGTGGCGGTTTAATCGGATGGAACACCGCCAAGTGCGAAGAGTTGCCAGCCTACTGGCGGAAGCTCTAAGGAGCTCCGGGTCATGTACGAGGCTGACGATGAGTTGGAGCTTCTGCCGCAAGCCGCCGCTGAGGCTGTTGACCTTATCCCCCGACCGATCCCCCAGCTCGAACCTCTCCAACCACCCCTCGGCCCTCTGCTTCGCCGCTTTGCCGTCTACGCCCTTGAGCCGCGCCAGGTAAATGAGCACCTCCATCACCTTGAGGTTATCGTAGAGCCCCCGCTCCTCGGGCAGGTACCCGACCTTCTCCCGGCTTTCTCCCGGCGACCCGCCGAGCACCCGCACCGCGCCGGCGTCAGGTTTGAAGATGTCCATGACGGTGCGAATGGTGGTCGTCTTGCCGCTCCCGTTAGGTCCCAGGAGGCCGAAGATCTCTCCCTCGTACACCTCGAAAGAGAGGTCGTCCACGGCTGTAAAGTCATCGTACTGCTTGACCAGGTTCTCCACCTCGAGCGCGGCTCCACGCAAAACTTCTATACTCTCGACGGAATCGGCAACGTCCTCGAACCTTCGACCATACGTCTTGGAGCCAGTATAATGAAGACAGAAGAACATGCTTGTTAACGCTCTTCTTACATACTATGAAACGAATTAGACACCACCCGCGTATCCAGAGACAATGGGTTTATTCAAAGAGGATGAAAGGAATTTCTCCATGCCGGAGAGCGACGACCAACCTCTGCTCGTAGAGAGCAGCGGCCTGACCAAGCGCTACGGCTTGAAGATAACGGCCGTGGACGATCTGGACCTCGTCGTAAAGCGCGGTGAAGTCTACGGCTTTCTCGGGCCGAACGGGGCCGGAAAGACGACGACGCTCAGGATGCTCCTGGGGCTCATAAAGCCCTCCTCCGGCAAGGTCCGGGTGCTGGGCGAGAGGCCCGGTTCCCCGGCGAGCCTCTCCAGAGTGGGCGCGTTGGTCGAATCGCCGGCCTTCTACCCGTACCTATCCGGCCGGGACAACTTGAGGGTGATGGCCCGGTACTCGGGCGTTTCCAAAACGCGCGTCGGAGAGGTTTTGGAGCGGGTCGAGCTTTCGGATCGGGCGAAGGACAAGTACAAGAAATATTCGCTAGGGATGAAGCAGCGGCTCGGGGTGGCGGCGGCGTTGCTGAAGGATCCGGAGCTTTTGATCCTGGACGAGCCCACTAACGGGCTCGACCCGAAGGGTATGTCGGACATGCGGGAGCTTATCCGCAACCTCGGACGAGGAGAGCGGACGGTTCTGTTGTCCAGCCACCTGCTCGGGGAGGTCGAGCAGATCTGCGGCCGGGTCGGCGTGATCCAGAAGGGCAAGCTCGTGGCTGAAGGCACCGTCGAAGAGCTGCGCGGCGCGGCCGGCTTGCTCGTAAAAGCCGAACCCGTCGAAGAAGCGGCCAAAATAGCAGAGAAGCTCGCGGGAGTAGAAGAGGTTCAGCAGGCGGATGGACGGCTCCGACTCACCATAGACCCGGAGAAAGCCGCGGAGATCAACGCCAAGCTCGTAGAGGCCGGCCTGCGTGTCAGCGAGCTACGTCCGGCGGAGCAGTCGCTGGAAGACGTGTTCCTGAGCCTGACCGACGAGGAGACTGTATAGCGTGGCGAGCTTTGGCGCGGAGTTTCTAAAACTAAGAAAGCGCCCGGCTACCTGGGTACTCGCCCTGATCTGGCTCGGTCTAGTCGTCCTCTTCGGTTACGTGCTGACCTACTTCTTCTTCGTGAGCGCCCCGGAAGAAACGGCCGTGCCGGGAGCAGACCCGGACAGCTTTCTCCGGGCGCTCTTGCCGGAGAACCTTCTCTCCAACGTGCTGGCCGGATTTCCCAGTAACGGTGGAGGTCCGATCGCCCTGATCCTGGGCGCCCTGGCTATGGGCAGCGAGTATGGCTGGGAGACTTTCAAGACCTCGCTCACCCAGCGACCCGGCAGACTGAGGGTATTCTTCGGGAAAATGCTGGCGTTAGGCGCCCTACTCGTCGGGTTCGTGCTACTGGCTTTCGCAGCCGGGGCGGTTAGCAGTTTCGGCGTAGCCCGCCTCGAAGGAGCCGCGGTTGAGTGGCCGCCGCTGGCGGACATACTGCGCGCGATGGGCGCCGGGTGGCTTATAGCGGCCCTCTGGACGGCGTTGGGCGTACTCCTGGCGACGTTGTTCCGGAGCACGGCGCTCGCCATAGGGTTGGGGCTGGTGTACGTGATCCTCCTCGAAGGTGTTGCTGCAACCCTTCTGGCCTCGGACGACCGGTACGACCCTGTAAGACAGGCGCTCTTGAACGAGAACTCCTACGCCCTGATCAACCAGTTCGACTCTCCCCTGCCGGAGGGCTTTAGCGTGCCGAACTCCATCGTAGAGCCGACACAGGGAGCGATAGTATTGGGAGCTTACACGTTGGGGTTTATTCTCATCTCGGCGCTGCTCTTCTGGCGGCGCGACGCGACCTAGCCGCCTTCGGCAGGTTTGCCGTTTGGGCTTTCCCTGTGATGGTTGGTTATGGGCATCCGGCGGTCGCGGCCGAAGGCGCGGCTGGTGATCTTGATCCCCGTCGGGGCCTGGCGCCGCTTGTACTCGGCGCGGTCCACCAACTGTATGGCGCGCTGAACGTCCTCTTCATCGTAGCCGGAGGCCGCTATCTCACCGAGCCCCTTGTCCTCTTCGACGTAGGCTTCGAGGATCGGGTCTAAGGTCTCGTAGGGCGGCAGGGAGTCGGTGTCGCGCTGGTCAGCTCTTAGCTCTGCGGAGGGCTCTTTGTCGAGCACGTTCTGCGGGATGACCTCGCGCCCCTCGATCTCATTCAGATGCCGGGCTACGCGGTAGACGAGCGTCTTGGGCACGTCTTTTATTACGGAGAAACCGCCGGCCATGTCACCATACAACGTGGAGTAACCGACGCTCATCTCGCTCTTGTTGCCGGTGGAGAGCACGATCCAACCGAACTTGTTGGACAACGCCATGAGGATGTTGCCCCGGATGCGAGCCTGCAAGTTCTCCTCAGCCTCGTTCTCCGGCAAATCCCTAAAGTGAGGCTCCAGCATCTCCAGATAGGCGTCGAAGGCCGGTCCTATCGGGACCACCTGCGCGTCTATGCCCAGGTTCTTGGCGAGGGCTTCAGCGTCGGTGTTGCTGGCCTCCGAGGTGTAGCGACTCGGCATCAGGACGCCGGTAACGTTCTGTCGTCCCAACGCCCGCACGGCGACCGCGGCTCCGAGCGAGGAGTCTATGCCGCCCGACAGACCGAGCACCGCCCGCGAGAAGCCGTTCTTGCCGAAGTAGTCTTTCAGACCCAGGGTCAGTGCCTCCAGGACCTCTCCCTCCTCAGAGAGTTGCGGCTCGATGCGAGGTTCGACGCTCTCTTCCGGCTCCACTATCCTGACGCCCGGCGCCTCTACGAACTGGGGCGGTTGCTCGGCGTCGTCTTTGCGGAGTCGGGGGTCGTGGAGCCGCCGGATGAGCGACTCTTCCGGGTGGAGGTCCACGTAGAGCATGTCCTCCTCGAACTGCCGGGCGCGGGCCACGAGCTCACCCTCCGGATCGAAGACTACGGAGTGCCCGTCGAAGACCAGCTCGTCCTGGCCGCCGACCAGGTTGCAGAAGAGGACGTAGCAGCCGTAGTCCGACGACCGGACGCCCAGCATCCTCTCCCGAGACATGCCCTTGCGCCGGTGGTAAGGCGAGGCCGAAATATTGAGCAGCATCCCCGCACCCCCGACGGCCTGCTCGCGGGCCGGGCCGCCCGGATACCAGATGTCCTCGCAGACAGTAACCCCCACGAGGGAGCCGTCCAGCTTCGCAACCGGCGCGCCGGAGCCCTTACGGAAGTAGCGGTTCTCATCGAAGACCCCGTAGTTCGGCAGGTAGCGCTTGTGGTAGCGGTGCAGCACCTCGCCGCCGGAGACGAGGGCGCAGGCGTTGTAGAGGTCAGCTTCCAGGTCCACGAAGCCGATCGCGGCGGCCACGCCCTCGGGGACCCGTCCGGCGAACCTTTCGAGCGCCTCCAAGTTCTCCTGTATAAAGCTCGGACGCAAGAGCAGGTCTTCCGGTGGATAGCCGGTAATGGTCAACTCAGGAAAAGCTACCAGCCCGGCGCCGGCGTCTACGGCGCGTTCCAAGGCGTCCGCCGCTCTCTCGACGTTGCCCCACACATCACCGACGGTCGTGTTGATCTGGGCCAGCGCGATCCTCACGAAGACACCTCCGGTCGTCTCAAAGGTACTATAAAGCCTGTTGAGATCAAATATACCGCGCGAGCGGCACTTTTGCCGCGTCCGCCGCGCGACGGTTGTGGAGTTTGTTTACGGTGGGTGGTCGCGGGTGTAGAGTACGTCATCCGATCGTCTTCGCACCGAAAGGAAGAGAGCTGGCGCCGTCAGACAAGTCCGAGGAAGTCCGCCGGCACGCCGAGCGGGTGGCGGACGGCGCGGCGCCGTGGGTGGACAAGATCGCCCGCGCCGGCTACGTGGCGAAGGGGACCGTCTACGCTGCGGTGGGCGTGCTGGCGCTACGGGAAGTCACCGGAAGCGGCGGCAAGTCCACCGGTACCAGCGGCGCGTTCCAGAGCATCGGCACCCAGCCATTCGGCAAGGTACTGCTCATCGTCCTCGCGCTCGGGCTCCTTTGCTACGCGCTGTGGAAGCTCGTGCAGGGCGTAATGGACCCGGATGAAAAAGGACTCGACGCCCACGGCCTCGTTCGTCGCGCGGGGTATATCGGGAGCGCCCTGATCCACGGCGGCCTCGCCGTTACTGCCGCCCAGGAAGTTATCGGGACGGAGGGAAAATCCGACGCCAAAGATGACTTGACGGCCCAGATCATCGGTTTTGCGCCGCCGCTCGGGCAAATACTGGTCGGGGTGGTGGCTTTGGGGGTGATCGGAGTCGGCCTCTACCAGCTCTACGCGGGCCTGAGCGCGAAGTTCGAGGATGAGATCCGGACGTACCACATGAACGACGCGGCGCGGTGGGCCCTACTCACGGGCCGCGTCGGAACCTCGGCCCGCGCCGCCGTCATCCTCGTCGCCGGCGCTTTTCTGCTCCTGGCCGCCTGGCAGGCCGACGCCCAGGAGACCCGCGGCCTGGGCGGAGCACTGAACACCCTACAACAACAACCCTACGGCCCCTACCTACTCGGCGGCGTGGCCGTTGGACTCGTGACTTACGCCCTTTTCATGTTCCTCGTGGCCCGCTACCGCGACATCGAAGCCTCTTAAACGGTGGGCGAGCGAGCCACCGGCGAGAACCTGTCTGTTATCGAGTCCGGAAGCCTGGCCGCCGAATTGCTGGAGAATGCCTGTGAATCTGCTCTGGAATTCGGCGATTCTCTGCAGCTAGAGGTCGTGCGGGATCTCGCCGCAGACCTCAAATCGTCACTCGAAGCAATGTCGCTGCCGGACTATAGAGACGTTCCGGCGCCGGAACTACTGGTGGAAGCGGCGCTCCACTGCGCGGACCTGGCGAACCTCGCCGTCTGCAACGTCCCCTATCTCCCGAAAGACCACAGACCCCAGGCCATCGCCGCCGTGCATCTCGCCGCCGGGGTCACCAGAGCACTCGGTGCACTGGCCGGAGAAGCATCAGGCTCCGAGACTCCCCATGCCGATAACATACTGCGAGACACCCGCTCGGCTGAATGGCGCGTTGACCTGGCCGTTCGGCAGGCAGAAGAGCTTGTGGAGCCAGGTAAGTCCGGCTAACTTCTAGCCATCGTACAGGCCGCCCGGCTCTTCTCCGGCGTGCATCCGGCGCGCCGCCCGGGCCACCCTCATGAGATAGTCGTCCTCGTTCGGAACGAAGTCTTCCATCGTTATCCGGCCGGAAGCTCCCTCCGTCCCTCTCCACTCCCGGACGGCGACAGCCCCTCCGGCCTCCAGTTTCTCCACGGCGTCGAGGTTTATGCGGAGGACGGACTCGACCTCTTCTTCTTGGAGGCGCAACTTCTCTGGAGGGGTGTCGTCCTGGAGCAGGAAGACATCGTGGAACTCCCGGTCGCAGCCCTGGGAGATGTCTTGTTCTATGCGACGGGTTCCAAGGGACACGAGCCTCTCCGGGTCCGGGCTCAGGCCCAACTCTTCCTCCAGCTCCCGCAGGCCATCGAGGGTCTCTTCGCCGGCGGCCAGGTGTCCGGCGGCGGTGACGTCCAGCCGGCCGGGCCAGGTGCTCTTCCCGGCGGCGCGGCGCTGGACGAGCAGGTACGGCTCGCCGGAGTTGTCCGTTCCCGTTACCCAGCAGTGAAAGCATCGGTGCCAGATGCCCCGGCGGTGGGCCTCGCTCTTCCACACGACCTTGCCCGTAGGTCTTCCTTGCTCGTCGAGGGCGTCGATCTTCTCGTCCATGCTATAGAGGGTAGCATTCGAGCCGTCGGTACTCATTAGCCAGCAGAAAGCCGTCGCGCCGACATGCTGATAAGCTTCAAAGTGAAGGGAGGCACTTTGACGACGGTAGTAATAACGAGTTACTTCGAGGACGAGTACGTGGAGCGCATCCGGGACGTAGACGAAAGCCTGCGGGTCCTCTACAAGGAGGAACTCGTCCCGCCGCCGCGCTGGCCCGGAGACCATGTCGGTCCGGCCGACTGGGACCGCGCGCCGGAAGAAGATGAGGAGTTCAAGGCGTTGCTCGCCGAAGCCGAGGTGCTCTACGACTTCCCGCGTAAGCACATAAGAGACCTTACAGAGGTCGCACCCAACCTGCGCTGGGTGCAGGGGAGCATGGCCGGAGCCGGCGAGGTGGCGCAGAAAGCCGGTCTGCAAGACACCGACGTCGTGGTTACTACGGCGAGCGGCGTATTTTCCGGGCCGCTGGCGGAGTTCGCCATGATGGCGCTCCTCCAGCACGCCAAAGACCTGGACCGCCTGCGCCGCGAGAAAGAAGAGAAAACCTGGAACCAGACTTCGGTGGGCACGCTCGAAGGCAAGACGCTGTGCGTCGTCGGGATCGGGAACATCGGGCGCGAGGTGGCTACCCGGGCGCGGCCCTTCGGGATGCGGGTAATCGGGGTAAAGCGGACGGTGCGCGAGGACGACGCGGCCCGGGACTACGCCGACGAGTTGTATGCCAACGAAGATCTGCGCGAGGCATTGGGTGAAGCGGACTACGTCGTCGCCACGCTGCCGGGAACCCCGGAGACGCATCATCTTATAGACGACGGGGCCCTCCGGTCGATGAAATCGGGGGCGTATTTCGTAAACATCGGACGCGGGAGCGTGGTGGATGAGGCGGCTTTGGTCGAGGCTTTGAAAGAGGAGCGCCTCTCGGGGGCGGCGCTGGACGTGTTCGAGACCGAACCGCTGCCGGAGGAGAGCCCATTGTGGGAGCTGGAGAACGTGATCATCAGCCCGCACTCGACGGACATGGTGCCGGAGCTAATCAACGCGCGCCAGACGGAGCTGTTTTGCGAGAACCTGCGACGGTACCTGGCGGGGGAAGAGCTCGTCAACGTGCTCGACAAGAAGTTGCTCTATTAGGTTTGCGGGAACACCGGAGATGGTATATTCCCAGATTATCAGTATGAATCTTAGCGAAACATCGAGTGCCGGCGCCTCCCTCTTGAGAGGTCGCGGTCCCGGCATCCGGTTTAGGAGGAAGTTCTGAGCAGTCTTTTCCTGGATAGTTTCCAGTTAATCATTGCGCTTTTTTTGGTGGTTTTGAATGGTATGTTCGTGGCCTCGGAGTTCGCATTCGTAAAGATACGGGCCACCCAGGTAAACCGTCTGGTGGAGGAAGGCCGGGCCTCTTCCGGGATAGTCAAGGAGGCGACGGGCAAGCTGGACGCGTACCTCGCCGTGTGCCAGCTCGGGATCACGATCTCCTCCCTCGGACTGGGGTGGATCGGCGAGCCGGCCTTCCACCACCTCCTCGAACCCATATTCCTGAGCCTCGCCATTCCAGACTCCACCGCCAGCTTCATATCCTTCGCCGTGGCTTTCGGGACGATATCGTTCCTGCACGTGGTCTTCGGAGAGCTAG
>JALYGE010000120.1 GCA_030777225.1 Actinomycetota bacterium | reverse complement strand
TACCGAGCCCGAAACGGGCTCCGACGCCGCCGCGATCCGGACGACTGCCGAAAGGGTAGACGGCGGCTACCTCATAAACGGACACAAACAATGGGTTACCAACGGCCGGGTAGCCGGCACGATGGTCATTTTCGCCCGCGCTACCGGCGGAGACGTCGAAGGCGTTACGGCTTTCATCCTGGACATGGACGCCGAAGGCATCTCATTCGGCAAACACGCGCAGAAAATGGGTGTAATCTCCGCCACCACGGACGACGTGCTGTTCGATGACGTATTCGTCCCCGAGCAGGACCGGCTCGGAAAAGAGGGGCGCGGGCTGGGGGTGGCCCTGGGCACGCTGGACGGCGGCCGGATCGGGGTCGCGGCGCAGGCGATCGGGATCTCGGAGGCTGCTTTCCGGTACGCCGTCCGCTACGCTGCGGAACGGACCACTTTCGGAAAGCCTATAGCCGAGCACCAGGCCGTCGCTTTCAAGCTGGCGGACATGCAGACGAAGATCCGGGCTGCCCGGCTCCTCACTTACGAGGCAGCCTGGATGAAGGACCAGGGTATGCGCCATACGGAGGCCGGGGCGCGGGCAAAGCTCTACGCCTCGCAGGTGGCGAACGAGGTCACCTACGAAGCGGTCCAGGTCCTGGGCGGGCGCGGGTACATGAAAGACCATTCGGTGGAGCGCCACTACCGGGACGCGAGGGTAACCGAGATCTACGAGGGGACCAGCGAGATCCAGCGCATCGTCATCTCGCGCGGCATCCTCAAAGATCTGGCGGAAGCGCCGGAGGACACCGAAGGTTCGCGCCCGGGGATCGGCTAACCGCTAACGTATGCTACATTCTGTCTAAAGGGGATAGACCCAGGAGGAGCACGCATGGACACCAGGAAGACCGCCCGCGACCGCTGGGAAGAAGCCTACTCGCACACCCCGGAGCGCGACGCCGAGTTCTCTACCATGTCTGGCGTCCCCATAAAGCCCCTCTATACCCCCGAAGACGTCGAAGGTTCCTACGAAGAGAAGCTGGGCTACCCTGGGGAGTACCCCTACACCCGCGGCGTCTACCCGAACATGTACCGGGGGCGGCTGTGGACGATCCGGCAGTTCGCCGGTTACGGGGACGCCGCCGAGACCAATCGCCGCTTCAAGTACCTGCTGGAGCACGGCCAGCACGGTCTCTCCGTCGCCTTCGACATGCCGACCCTCATGGGCCTCGACTCCCACTCTCCGCTCTCTTTAGGCGAGGTCGGGACGGAGGGCGTAGCCGTGGACTCCCTGGAGGACATGGAGAAGCTCTTCGACGGCATCCCGATGGACGAGGTAACGACCTCCATGACCATCAACGCCCCGGCGATGGTGCTGCTCGCCATGTACGTCGTCGTCGCCGAAAAGCAGGGCGTCCCGCCCGAAGCCCTGGGCGGCACGAACCAGAACGACATCCTCAAGGAGTACATCGCCCAGAAAGAGTGGCTCTTCCCGCCCGAGCCGTCCATGCGCGTCTTCAAAGACATGCTCGTTTACTCCACCGAGCACATGCCGAAGTGGAACACGATCTCCATAAGCGGCTACCACATCCGGGAGGCCGGCAGCACCGCCGTCCAGGAGCTGGCGTTCACCCTCTCCGACGGCTTCGCCTACGTGGAGGCCGGCATCGAGGCCGGTCTGGACGTGGACGACTTCGCGCCGCGCTTCTCTTTCTTCTTCAACTCGCACATAGATTTCTTCGAGGAGATCGCCAAGTTCCGCGCCGCCCGGCGCATCTGGGCGCGGGAGATGAAGGAGAGGTATGGAGCGAGAGATGAACGCTCGTTGAGGATGCGTTTCCATACCCAGACGGCCGGCGTCTCTCTGACGGCCCAGGAGCCGTACAACAACGTGTCCCGCACCGCCTTTGAGGCTCTGGCCGCCATACTGGGCGGTACGCAGAGCCTGCACACCAACTCGCTGGATGAGGCGCTCGCCTTGCCGACGGAAGAGGCGGTTCGCATCGCGGTCCGCACCCAGCAGATCGCTGCTCTGGAGACGGGCGTGACGAATACCATAGACCCTTTGGGAGGATCGTACTTCGTCGAGGCGCTAACCGACGAGCTGGAGAAACAGGCTTACGAGTACTTCGACCAGATAGAAGAGCTGGGCGGTGTGATCCCAGCTATAGTGGCTGGATTCCAGATGCGCGAGATCGCCGAAGCTTCCGCCCGCTACAACCGGGAGATAGAGGAAGGCCGCCGCCACATCGTCAACGTCAACGTCTACGAGCCGCAAGAAGAGCAAGAGATGGAGATCCACCGTGTAGACCCCGAAGTTTCCAGGCGACAGGTTGAGCGCCTGAAGGCCCTCAAGTCGCGTCGGGACAACGAATGGGTGGAACAGTGCCTCAAGGAGCTCAAGAAAGTCGCCGGTAGCGGGGACAACACGATGTACCCGATCCTGGAGTGCGTGCGGGCCTACGCCACCGTACAGGAGATCTGCGACGCCCTCAAAGAGGTCTTTGGCACCTACCGGGAAACGCCAGTTATATAAACTGCGCCTCTGGAAGCTCTCCGCTGTATCGGCCCGCAGTATAATGACGTTGATGCTTTAGTAGCATGTAGTGGCTAGGGTAAGGAGTGGATGATGTACGCGAGCGTGGTGGAGCTCAAGGTCTGGCCGGCGGATGTTGAGGAGATGATCCGGGTCTACCGGTATCACGTGGCCCCCGACATCAAGCAACAGCCGGGGTTCAAGGGAGCTTTTCTGTTGACGGATCGCTGGGCGGGTACGGGTACCGCGATAGCCTTGTGGGAGACGGAAGAAGACCGGGAGGCGGGGGAGTTCAGCGAGTTTCACCAGGAGCAGATCAGCCACTTCGCCGACCTGTTTATCGAGACGCCGGTCCGCAAGCATTACGAGGTCAGCGTCACGGTGTGAGCGTGTCTCGTACTTGTTCGGGAGTTCGGAGGATATAATAGATGTAGCATGAGAGGGTATTGCCCTCCGTAACGGGGAAGGAGCGGAAGATGGATCTCAAGGAAGCCAGGACTCGGCACGAGGAGTTGGGGCTGGGCGACGACGACCTGCTAGAGATGTATGAGGCCATGCTACTCGCCCGCCGGGTGGACGAGCGGATGTGGATACTCAACCGCCAGGGCAAGGCGGCGTTCGTGATCTCCTGCCAGGGACAGGAGGGCGTTCAGGTCGGGGCGGCGTACAACCTCCGTCCCGGCTACGACTACGTCTACCCCTACTACCGGGACTTCGGCATTACTACGCTTCTAGGCCAGACGCCCCACGATCACTTCCTGAGCCTTCTAGGCAAAAAAGAAGACCCCAACAGCGCCGGGCGCCAGATGCCGGGACACTTCTCCAGCCGCGAGCTGAACATCGTAACGGCCTCGGCCCCGG
>JALYGE010000119.1 GCA_030777225.1 Actinomycetota bacterium | reverse complement strand
GAGTACAATACTTCTGACACAATCAACTTTTCCCTTTCAGCGGATCGCCGTCGTCCTTCCGGCGGCTTTTCGTTCTAGGACTGGTCCGGCCCGCCGGACGCTTCAACGAGCGATGCGACGTATGCCTCCACGTCTAGCCGTCGCACCCGGCGCAGCCGACCGATACGGTAGCTGGGGATCGCGCCGTCGGCGATTAGCCGGTACATGAAGCTACGGCCGCACCCAACCAGGACTGCCGCGTCCTCCACGGTCAACGTCTCTTTTCCCCGGACCGCCTCCGGGGTGGGTAGCGTCTTCGGCATGTGGCGCTCCTTTCAGGACAATCGTTTGGGTTCATTGCTGTCCTTGAAGGTACACGCTCTAGTCTTCTCTGGATACACGATTTTGGTGGGAGATTGAAGTCGGGGGGGCTAACTGGTGTCGTACTCGGTACGGAGCAACTGCACGTAGTCCGGCCAGTGGTCCTCTCCTATGGCCCTCTTTAACAGGTTCGTGCCACGCTTGATCCTGATAGCGGCTTTCTCATGACCGCCCTTGTTCTTGTCTCGCTCGGTTGGTGCTGAAAGACGCAACCTTTCTGCTACCTCTCGCTGGGTCATGCCAGCGATGTGGTGTAGCTCGGCGGCGTAGATGTCCAACTCGGCGTCCTCCCTCGCGGGCCGGGTATCGCGGCTGGCCCCACCAAACTCTAAAAAGTTGGATAACTTGCGAGTACTCTCCGCCACGTCGTAGACGCGCCGACACGCGGCGACTAGCAACTCGACGCCTTCCTCGGAAGCCTGATCGAGGTCCGGTCGGTGGTAGCGCAGCAGGGCGCGAGCGAAGTCCAGCAACCGCGCTTCCTCGGAGGTCAGCAGGACTTCCGGGTTGGCCGGGACGCGGATTGTGATCTCCGGATTTTCTGGATGGCGCAACTCCGTCCACTCCAACGCGACCTTTCCCCGAAGCCAGAGCGCTATGCGCTCCAACCCCTCGGTCCGCACCCCGCTACCCTCCAGAACGGAGAGTGCAGCAAGCGTCGCCTTGTCCGTGCGCGAAGTATAGACTCGGACCTCCGTGCGCCTGAACCACCTTCCGTCGTTGCGCGGGTCCTCCTGGTAACGATTCAACCATACCTCAACCACTTGGCCGTTGTCGAGATGGACGATCTTACGGTCATCCTCCGCCTCCATACGGGCCGGGAAGTCGAACTCCCCGGCCACCTTACGGCCGTAGGTGTGGGGCACGACGCGGCGCAACTCATTCAGCCAGGCCACGGTTAGCACGCCGAAATCTTCGTGAATCGGAGGCCTGGCCCCTAGCAGGTACAGGTCTTCGAGCGATCTCTGTCGCCGGGATGGTTCTCGTGGTTCGTCTATACTCACAGTTGTGTTCCGGCGCGGGCTATTCGTCCTCCAAGACACGCCCGCCCGAGCCTCCCTTCTAGCTCGCCCTGCTAAGTTTACTCTCTGCGTTCTGTCCTCTCGCTTTGACACCAATCTGACACCAATACAGGCAAGTCCGGAACAATCCACGGTAGTACGCAGGTCGGGAAAACCCCTTACTTATGCAGCCTTCTGTACCACTCTGGACCCCGGCGGACGTAGAGCCCATAATAGCCGGTAATGATCGAAGCAGGTAATGGCAACACTTTCGCCGCTGCGGCCGGAACGCCCTATGCTGCTGCCGCGGCCTCAGAGGTGTACCAGGCTGGGGGCAACGCCGCCGACGCCGCGGTCGCCGCGGCCGCCGCCGTAGGAGTTACGGAGCCGCTTATGAGTTCCATCGGGGGCGGCGGGTTTGCTCTGGTCCGTGCGCCGGGGGGCGCCGAGCTGATCGACTACTACGACGTGATGCCGGGCAAGGGCCTGCCGGAGTCGGCTTTCGGGGCCGGCGGCAACCCGAAGACCGTCATCCTCAAGTACGGGGCCGGGGTCCGCTCTACAGTGGGCGGTGCCTCCTGCGCCGTGCCCGGCGTGTTACGGGGATGGGAGAAGCTGCTCGCCCGTCATGGCCGGCTCTCGCTTGCGGAGGTGCTGGTTCCGGCGGTACGGCTGGCGCGCGAAGGCTTTCTGCTGTGCAAGACCAGCGGCCTCTGGTTCCAGGTTGCTGAGGAGGTTTTGCAGCTCACGGACGAGACCCGGAAAAACTTCTACAAGGGCGAGCGCCCTTACCTGGAGGGCGAGGAAGTCCAGTTTCCTGAACTGGCCGATACGCTAGAGGCTGTTGGGGAAGAGGGTGTGAGCCTCTTCTACGAGGGACAGCTGGCGCGCAGGCTCTCCGGCTACATCAGAAAGATGGGCGGGATTATTACCGAGCGGGATCTGGCCGAGTACGAGCCGGTCGTCCGGGAACCGATGGCCGTGGAGTATGGCACGGGCAGGATGTACACCAACGGGCCGCCCTCCGCCGGTGGCTCCACCCTGGCGCAGATGCTCAAGGTGGTCTCAGCCTACGACCTCGCAACCATGTCCGACGAGGACTACGTCCGGGTCATGGCCGGGGCCATGCGGCTAGCCCTGGCCGACCGCGAGGCGGCGTATACCGAGGGAGACGACAACGAACGGGTGGCCGAGCGCCTTACGAGCGAGGAGTACGCCAAGTTGCAACGTCAGCGTATCTTCGGGTCTCCGCACACCACGCATCTCTCCTGTGTGGATGCCGACGGACTAGCGGTCTCCATCACGGCCAGCATGGGCTACGGTTCGGGGCTGGTAGTTCCCGGCACCGGTATTCCCATGAACAATGCTTTGGGCGAGCCCGAGCTCAATCCCAAAGGGTTTCACGCGCTCAGGCCCGGGCAGCGGCTCATCTCCAGCATGAGTCCTACGATAGTTTCGTCCGAGGAGGGAGGTTTGATCTCCCTGGGTTCACCGGGGGCTTCGCGGATTCCGACGGCGATACTACAAACCATCGTCAACGTCGTGGACTTCGGTATGTCTCTGGAAGAGGCTGTGATGCACCCGCGTTTCCACTCCGAAGGCGACCTGTTTGCTTATGAGGCCGGGTCCCGCACCGCGAACCTCGACTCCTACGAGCGGGTATTGTCGTTCGAGGAGCCCAACATGTATTTCGGTGGCGTCAACGCCGTCCGGCAGACGCCCGAGGGCGTCTTCGAGGCCGCCGCCGACCACCGGCGGAGCGGTGGGATCTCCTTTGCCTGAGCCGGAACAGAAGACCGTCGAGATACTCGGGGTGCCGATGGACCTCGGCCAGGATCGGCGCGGCGTGGACATGGGACCGAGCGTCATCCGGTATGCCCGGCTCAAGAGCGGGCTCGAAGAGCTCGGCTACGCCGTGGAGTACCTCGGCAACGTAGAGCCGCCCATACCGGAGCTGGCCTACGGGAGCGAGGAGCTCCGTCACCTCACCGCCGTCCGCGAGGTGTGCGCCAAAGTCTGCGAGAAGGCGGGGGAGATGATCTCCCGCGGCGCGTTTCCGGTGTATCTCGGTGGAGATCACTCCATCTCCATCGGGACCGTCTCCGGGGTGGCGGGGGCGGGACGGACCGGCGTGATCTGGCTGGATGCCCACGCCGACTTCAACACCCACGAGACCTCGCCCTCCGGCAACATCCACGGAATGCCCCTCGCCGTCCTCACGGGCCTGGGCCAGCAGGGCCTAGTGAACATCGGTGGTGACGGGGCGAGCGTACGGCCGGAAGATGTCGTGCTGATCGGGCTGCGTTCCGTAGACTCCCAGGAGCAGGATCTGCTGCGAAGCGTCGGGGTCCGCTCCTACACGATGAAAGAGGTGGACGCTTATGGAGTAGCGAGGGTTGTCCGCCAGGCCCTGAAAGATTTGTCCCACCTCGAAAGGGTCCACCTCTCGTTCGACCTCGACGCGTTAGACCCCGAGGTCGCGCCCGGCGTCGGCACCCCGGTGCGCGGCGGCCTGACCTACCGCGAGGCGCACCTCGTCATGGAGCTAGTAAACGAATCGGGGATCGTTACCTCCCTCGACGTGGTCGAGGTCAACCCGATCCTGGACCTGAAGAACGGCACGGCCGAGCTGGCTGTAGAGCTCGTGGCGAGCCTGATGGGGCGTCGGATTATAGACCTGCCGGAACCGTAGCAGGTATTGGGTGTCGCTGGTCAACGGCGCCAAAATGCGGGGGCCAACAGAGCAAGGGCAGTTAATATCTACAGCCGCCCTAGCAACCTGCACAGCGTTAGTATCACGCGTCCGTAGTTGTTCACCGCGGTATAGTTCTCCGCTGCGCCAACCTGCCCTAGACCCGGCCCGATGACGTTCAACGTCGCGGCGACGGCGGAAGCGGCGGAAGTTAATTCGAGGCTTGGTTGAATTGCAATGAGAAACGTGGCGAACACAAAGGTCAGTATCCACGCCGCGAACAGACCCAGGACTGCTATGCGCGCGTTTTCGGGAATGACGCGATCTCCCAGCTTGAGCGGAGTAACCGCCTGGGGATGGACAGCCCGGAGCAGGTTTCCGAGGATTGTCTTGAACACGATAACCACGCGGATGACCTTTATGCCCCCAGCGGTAGACTCTGCGCACCCCCCCAATGAACATTAGCAGCAGCAAGGTGAACTTGGCGCCGGTATCCCATTCGTCAAAGTCCGCCGTTATATAGCCTGTAGTTGTGAGAATGCTGGTTACGTCGAAGGCTGCGTAGCGGAGAGCCTGCCACCAAGCATCTCCGTATTCACCCTCGAAGATCAGGATGCTCCAGACAAACACTATAGAGAAGACCAGGATACCCAGGTAGGTAAGTAACTCCCGGTCGAGCAGCACTTTGAGGCTTCGCTGAGTGTAGAGTAGAAAGTACAGCGAGAAAGAGACCGCTGACAGCGTCACGAAGATGATAATAACGACCTCGATGGCTATGGAGTCGTAGAAGCCGACCGAAGCATTCTTCGGGTTGAATCCTCCGGTAGCGATCGTTGTAAAGGCGTGCAGTACTGCGTCGTAGAGGTTCATGCCGGCCACTAGCAAGGCGATCACCTCCGCTACAGAAAGGGTGAGATAGATCGTCAGAAGGACTTTGGCCGTGTCTACTATGCGCGGCGTGAGACGGGGTTGGCCTATACCCGAAACTTCCGCGGAGAGCAGCCAGGCCGCACCAAACCCCAGCACGGGTGCGACCGCAACGAATAGAACTACGATGCCAATGCCGCCGAGCCACTGGGTCATACTTCGCCAGAAGAGTATGGACGGCGAGGGAGCCTCTATGTCCGGCAGCAGGGTTGCGCCGGTCGTCGTGAAGCCGCTCATAGACTCGAAAGTCGAGTTTATGGGGTTGGTGAAAGTCCCTTCTATCAAATAAGGAACGCCGCCCAGCAAGGCCGCAAGCAACCAGCCTGCGGTGACAGAGAGAAGAACGTCCCGGTTTGAGATATACGCTAGTTCTCGCCTGGATGAGGGCTTCGTCCACCACCTCCCGAGGCCGCCGGACAGAATCATGACAATCGACGGAGCAAGAAAGCTATCCCATGAGCCATCGGCGTATATGAACGAGATTGCGAGCGGGATCAGCAGCGCCACGCCAATCGCAAGGACTACCCCTGCCACCACCCGGAGTATGACCCTTGGGTTCACTTCTCACCCGCGCCAGAAAGCCGGGGTCAAAATCACCAACACCGTCAGCAACTCCAGTCGGCCCAATAGCATAAAGAAAGTGAGCGCGAGCTTGGCGGTGGCGGGTAGGGTCTCGTAGAACTCCGCGCTGCCGACCGACCCGAGAAAAGTACCCGTGATGTTCATGCAGGCGAAGACCGAGCCGAGTGCATTCTCTATCGGCACCTGGTGTGCGGCGATGATGAGGGTGCCAGCCATGAGCGTCAGAACGTAGATAAAGAAAAAACCGAGCACGCTGGTGCGGAGTCGTTCGGGGAGCGTGCGGTCCTGGATCTTAGCGGTGTTATGGCCCGCGGATGGATCATGTGAAATATCTGCTGCCAGCCGTGCTGGGAGAGCAGAACGGTGCGTATTATCTTCAGCCCGCCGCTCGTCGAGCCGGCGCAGCCCCCTATCGCCATAAAAAGGATCAACAGGCTCTGGGAGAGCGGGTCCCAGGTATTCCAGTCGGAGGAACTGAAAGCCGTCCCGGTCAGTAGGCTCACGGTTTGAAACAGCGCTTCTCTGAAGGCAAACAGCAAAGAATCCTGAAACTCGAGAACCCAGAGCGAGATGGTCACGATCAAGGTGCCCACCGCTGCTATTCCGAGGTAGGCTCTAAGCTCCGGGTCTCTGAACACCCGCGCCAACCGACCCTGGGAGGCCATATAGTACAGGGCGAAGTTGGTTCCCGAGAGGAGCATGCCGACTGTAATGGCCAGTTCGATGGCCCAGGAGTCGAAAGCCTCAATAGACCCCGAGCGGGTAGAGTATCCGCCGGTCGCCACGGTCGTGAGCGAGTGGTTTACGGCCTCGAAGAGGTTCATCCCTACCAGATAAAGTACCACTATGCCCCCCAACGAAAGGACGAGGTATATGATCGCCAGGGTTTTCGCCGTATCGCGGATGCGGGGCGTAAGCCTCTCCGGGACCGGGTTGGCGATCTCCGCCGAGAGGAGTTGGGCGGCCCCGAAGCCTACCAGCGGTCCTATGGCGACGAAGAGGACCACGATCCCGATACCGCCGGCCCACTGGCACAGGCTACGCCACAGGAGCAACGAAGGAGCAACACCCTCGGGCCGCACGACCGTAGAGGCTCCGGTGGTCGTAAACCCGGCCATCGCCTCGAAGTAGGCTTCCACCGGGGTCATCAAACCGGAGAAAGAACGGCAGTGCCCCCGCAAACGCCACCCCGATCCAGCCCAGAACCACGATCAGGAATACGTCCTGGGCCGACGTGTAGCTGTTCGGCTGCCGGAGAAGGAAAAAAACGGCGACACCCAGGACTATGGCCCCGACCGACGGTGCGACAAAGGCTGGAAACGTACCGTCGTTCGCGAAGAGAGAAGACGGTGGGGATGAGCATCAGGATGCCGCTGGCTGCGACCACGGCCCCGATCGCGCTGGCTATAACCCTAAGATGCAAAGAGGTGTTCTACCTCGTCAACGGCGGACTCGAGCGTGAATATCACGGCGTCGTCCCCCTCCCGCAAAATGTCTCTGCCGGTGGGTATGATCACGTCGCCGTTCCGCAACACCGCCCCGACTATCGCCCCTTCAGGGAAGCCTACCTCCGAGAGGGGACGGTCCGTGACTTTGCAGTCCCCCGAGACGCGCATCTCTATCATCTCGGCGCCGCTTTCCAGCACGTTGACCGCCACTACCTCTCCCTTGCGGACGAAGCGCAGGATGGCCCCGGCGGTGATAAGACGGGGCGAGATGGCGATGTCAACGCCGAGAGCCTCCGAGAGGGGTGCGAACTCCGACCGGCTGACAACCGAGATAGTTCTTTTGGTCCCAAGCTGTTTGGCGTACATCACGGCCAGGAGGTTCGCCCGGTCGTCACCGGTGGCCGCGATAAACGCCCCCGTCCGGTCCACCCGCTCCTGGAGGAGGAAGTCCCGGGAGATACCCTCATCGTGGAGCACGAGGCCTTTGCGGAGGCGCGAGGCGACGTACTGGGCCCGCTCCTCATCCTTCTCGATAATCTTCACCGAGATACCTTCCTGCTCCAGGATCAGGGCGAGCCGCAGCCCGATCTTGCCGCCGCCGAAGATCATTACGTCTTCCACCTTCTCCGTGTCGGTGGAGACCGCCCGTACCACCCGGTTGATGTTCTTGCGCTCACTGATCAGGAACACGTGGTCTCCTGCGCGCAACTCGGTATTGCCCTGCGGGATGGTGGTCTTGTTCTCCCGCACGACCCCGACGACGAGGCTTCCCCGCGGAAGTTCCATGTCCTTCACGGCGCGACCGGCGACCGGGGAGTCCTCCTTCAGCACGACCTCCGCGACCTCGATATTGTCCCCGGCGAAGGTCTCGACGTTCACCGAGCCCGGGACCCGCAGGGCGTCCCGGATCTCCTCCGCCGCGGCCCGCTCGGTGTGGATGACGAAGTCTATCCCCAGCACGTCCCGGGCGAACGGCTCTGTTGTATCGTAGTAGTCTGGGTTGCGGATGCGGGCGACGGTCTGCTCTACGCCCTGGGCCTTCGCCACCAGGCAGGCCGTGATGTTCACCTCGTCCGAATCGGTAACGGCGATGAGCAGCTCCGACTTGTGCGCCCCGATCTCGGCGAGCATCTTGGGGCTCGCCCCGTTGCCGTGCAGTACCAGCGCGTCTAGTTGCTCGCCCGCCCGGTTCGCCAGTTCTTCGTCTTGCTCGACGATGGTGACCTCGTGGCCCTCTTTGGAGAGCATCTGCGCCGTGTTGAACCCGACCTCGCCGACTCCCACGATAAAAACCCGCATATCTTTCTCTTGCTCTCCTATCTGCGGCCAGCCAGGCCGGACACCGCCGCCGGGCCCATCTATGGACGGGCATATTCTACGCCCACTTTCGCTAAACGGAAAACCGGCTAACGTTTGAGGGTCTGGTACGCGCGCAGCGCGCCGTAAAGCACCAGAGCGCCGCCGAAGACCAGCCCGATCAGGGGCGAAGGACCGAAGGGTGTGAGCGGGGCCAGCATCATTACGACGCCGAACACGATGGCAACGGCGGAGAGGACCAGCCGTCGCCGAAGCCTGGAGCGGCGGCTCTCTCCCGGTTCCACTACCCTGCTCTCAGGCCTACCGGTCCTAAGAGGAAGACCCGAGTATTTCGGCCACGATCTCCCCGACCTCCGTCGGGTTGGTTGCGGTG
The DNA here is from genome assembly GCA_030777225.1 of Actinomycetota bacterium. GTDB lineage: Bacteria > Actinomycetota > Rubrobacteria > Rubrobacterales > Rubrobacteraceae > SIRX01. Next base: position 2,305 of record JALYGE010000119.1, on the reverse strand, counting down.
CGGATGCCGGCCTTCTCCAGCGCCTGGCTCTTTGCCTCGGCGGTGCTCTCGCCGCCGGAGACTATGGCACCGGCGTGGCCCATTGTCTTGCCCTCGGGCGCGGTGAAGCCGGCTATGTAGGCGACGACGGGAGTCTCCATCTCGCTCTGGACATACTCGGCGGCCTGCTGCTCGGCGTTGCCCCCGATCTCCCCGATCATCACGGCGCACTCGGTGTCCGGATCGGCCTCGAAGAGCTTCAAGATCTCGATAAAGTCCGTGCCGATGATCGGGTCGCCCCCGATGCCCACGGCGGTCGTCTGACCAACGTTTCGTTGTGTCAACTCGTTGACGACCTGGTAGGTGAGCGTACCGCTGCGGGAGACGACGCCGACGTTGCCCGGCGTGAAGATGTCGTCCGGCATGATCGAGACGTTGGATTTCTCGGGGGAGAGCAGGCCCGGGCAGTTCGGCCCGATGAGGGTGGCGTTTTTCATGTTCAGGTAGTCGGAGACCCGCATCATATCGTGGACCGGGATGCCCTCAGTGATGCAGCAGACGACCTCCAGCCCCGAGTCGAGGGCCTCGAAGATCGCGTCGGCGGCGACGGGCGGGGGGACGAAGATGACGCTGGCGTTGGCCCCGGTTTCTTCGACGGCTTCCTCCACGGTGTTGAAGACCGGCACGCCCTGGAAGTCCTGGCCGCCCTTGCCGGGAGTGGAGCCGGCGATGACGTTGGTACCGCTGGAGATCATGCGTTCGGTGTGAAACCCGCCCTCGCGGCCCGTGATCCCCTGTACCAGAAGCCGGGTGTTCTCGTCTACGAGTATCGCCATCGGCTATCGTCCTCCCTCTTGCGCGAGCTCGACGGCCTTCCGCGCCGCGTCGAGCATGGTCTCTTCGGTATAAACGTTCTCCGGGGTGTTCTCTTGCAGGATCTCCCGTCCCTCCTCGGCGTTGGTCCCGTCGAGCCGAACGACGATCGGGACGTTCACCTCGGAGTTCTCCAGCGCCGAGAGCAGGCCGCGCGCCACCTCGTCGCCGCGGGTGATGCCACCGAAGATGTTGAAGAGGACGCTGTTGACCTTCTCGTTGGAGGTCACGATGTCGAGGGCCTCCGAGATGGTGTCCGCGTCCGCGCCGCCGCCGACGTCGCAGAAGTTGGCGGGCTCGCCGCCGGCCTGGGCCACCATGTCGAGTGTGCTCATAACGAGCCCCGCGCCGTTGCCGAGGATACCCACGTCGCCCTCCAGCTTGACATACTGGAGCCCCACCTCCTGTGCCCGCTGCTCCTGGGGGTCCGCCGCCCCCACGTCCTGCCCGCCGGAGATGTCCTCGTGGCGGAAGAGGCTGTCGTTGTCTATCGTGACCTTCGAGTCCAGCGTCAGGACCTCGCCGTCTTTCGTCAGGACGAGCGGGTTTATCTCCACGAGGCTCGCGTCCGACTCCCGGAACGCCGTGTACAGGTCCTGTATGACCTTCCCGACGCCCTTCGCCGCGTCGCCCTCCAACCCTGAAGAGAAGATGACCTCGCGCACCTGGTATGGGAGCAAGCCCACCAGCGGGTCCACGTACACCCGCACGATGGCCTGCGGGTTCTCCTCGGCGACCTGCTCGATGTCCACGCCGCCCTCGGTGGAGAACAGGATCAGGGGTTTCTTCTCGCCCCGGTCCACCATTATGGAGAGGTACATCTCGCTCTCGATGTCTGCCCCGCCTTCGATGTAGACCCGGCGGACCGTGTGCCCCTTAATGTCCATGCCCAGGATCTGCCCGGCGGCCTCTTCGGCATCCTCCGGGCTATCTACCACCTTGATGCCGCCGGCTTTGCCGCGTCCGCCGGTGAGGACCTGGGCCTTGACCGCGACCGTGCCCCCGATCTCCTCGGCTGCCTCCCGCGCTTCCTCCGGCGTCTCGGCCACGATGCCTTCCAGCGTCTTCAGGCCGTAGCTCCTCAACAACTCTTTGCCCTGGTACTCGTAGAGGTCCAAAACCAAAACTCCCCGCGCAGCCCTTAACGACGCTGAGAATTATACAGACCTCGTCGCGCTCTGTTCCGCCCGAAAGACGCTTACTGGTCCTTGACGATCATTGCCTGTCTACCGTACCGGTAGTAGATAAGGACTTTGCCGTCTCTGCCGGCCCGGTAGGGGAACGCACCATCTTCTATGTTGTTTCGCTTCTTGCCGTCACCATGGTGTGACCGTTGTGTAGCTGGGGGTTGGGTCTGCCCTGGTTGCAGATGCCACGCTGCGCGGGCGTACACGAGCGTCTGGAACCTTACTATACTCATTGCCTCATGGGTGTCGGGACCGCCATAAACGTC
>JALYGE010000118.1 GCA_030777225.1 Actinomycetota bacterium | reverse complement strand
TTCTTTGTCTGCGGTTTCCACGTGGCGTTCATCACGACTCATTTGCCGCCTCATCTGACAGATAGTGGCGTAAACCCGCGGATTGCCGCCTGATCGCTGGCCCTGATCGGGCTGTTCAACGTCGTGGGGTCTTACGGGGCGGGCGTGCTCGGCAACCGGGGGAGCAAATGTCGGCTGCTCTCCGGGATCTACCTGGCCCGCGCCTTCACAATAGCTCTTTATCGCGCTGCCGGCCAGCCCGACGGTCGTGCTGGGCTTCGCCGCCGCGATGGGCATTCTCTGGCTCTCGACCGTGCCGCTCACCTCCGGGCTGGTCGCCGTAATGTTCGGAACCCGGTATTTGGGAACGCTATTCGGGTTCGTCTTTCTGAGTCACCAGGTCGGCGCCGTCCTCGGGGTCTGGCTCGGCGGGGTAGCCTACGAGCAGACCGGTAGCTACGCCCCGGTGTGGTGGGGCGGGGTCGTCTTGGCCCTGATCGCCGCCGCCCTGCACTGGCCGATAGCCGAACGTCGCGCACCCGACTTCTCCGCCGCGCCCCAGGTCGGTTCCTGATCTGACACGCCCGTCGAGCGTACCTCGTTAACCCCGATGTTATGATTCGTACGGTAAGGGAAACGGAAGAAAGGTGGCGTTTACGTGCCCGAGCAGAACAAGCCGGTCGGTGGAGATCAACCACTCGCGAGGCCGGTAGGCGACGAACCTCTCGCCAAGACCGTCAGCGGAGAGCAGGAAGAGGAGACTCCACGCGCCGAAGAGGAGGTCCAACCTTCGGCGCAGGATCAGCAGGAGTCTCCACGGACTGAGGAAGAGCGAGAAGAACCCCGTGAGGAAGAGGAAGAGAAAGGTCTTATAGACAAGATCAAGGACAAGCTCACCGGCAGCTAGGAATCAAAACGGTCCGGCCGGAACGGCGCGAGCAAAGGGTCTATCTCGCCGGCTAGTATCTCCTTCGCGAGCAGTCGTCCGATGAGCGGTCCGAGCGTCACGCCACTGTGGGTGACCGCTTCATAGTAGCCGGGTATACCGGCTACCGCGCCAACACAGGGGAAGCCGTCTTCCGGTATCGGACGTGTTCCCACCCACTTCTCTACAACTCCAGCGCCCTCTAGCGCGGGCATAATTTCGCGGGCACGCTCTACTAGCTCGGAACAGAGCGCGGCGAGAGGTTCGTCGTCGAGCTTCTTGTCTACAGAGGGATGGTGCAGAAGGAGGTGTCCCGGACCGTCGGGACGCAGGTTGACGCGCGGGGAGTGGAAAATGCGGCGCAGAGGCTCACCGTCCACCGCGACGCACGCGAGCAGGCCGCGACGTGGCGTAAGCGGTAGCTCCCTCCCCAGCAGATCCGCAACAAGATCCGCACCCGGTCCGGCGGCGTTGACGACCGCATCTACAGGGAGGTATTCTCCGCTTGCGAGCCGGATACCCGAGACACGGTCCCCATCCATCTCCACAGACCGGACGGCAAGACTGGAACGAACCTCGGCATCGTTCCGGCGGGCGAGACCAATGAGCGTGTTCGTGAGTAGCGGGGCGTCCACCCAGCCCTCCTCTGGGAAGAAGGCTACGGGGATGTCCGGGTCTGGGAAATTCACCGGCGGCTCCAGCTCCGCTTTAACCCTGGAAGCAGTCCACCACTCGGCGGCGTAGCTCCAGGAGCGGAGACGCTCGACGCGACGTTCCAGCTCGTTGAAGTCTTTGCCGGCAGCCCAGATCAGGTTGCCGCTACGATGCATCCACGGCGCCCCACCGGGCAACTCGGCCCGCAGCCGGAGATGTTCCTCCATGCCGGCGCGGTTCAACTCGAAGTATTCGCGGGGCGTTTTGTTGTTGGCGTTCACCCAGGCGAAGCTGGCGGAGGTCGTGCCGGAGGCTGGTTCGGCCTTATCTAAAAGCCAGACCCTCGCGCCACCCTGCGCCAGCCGGAGTGCTACCGAAGCCCCCAGGATTCCCGCACCGACGACGGCGACCCGCATCGCCTATCGGCTACGAATCTCTTCGGCAGGACCGTCAAGGTCTACGGCTACCGACAACGCGTAGCCGCGCCAGCGCGTCAGGTCTCCCCCAAAGCGCGGCTGATACTTCTCGAAGAGGAGCTTGCGCGCCAGTTCGTCTTCTCCCGTTTCATCTACGAGACGCCCCCGGCCCGCGAATGTCGAGTCGCCTATCCTCACCGTTGTTTCCGGGTTGCGCCAGATGTTCCTTACCCAATCGGTGCGGTCTCCGCCACCGGAGAGGATGTAGAGGGTGGAGCCTTCAAGGGCGAACCAGATCTCTATCTCGTGGGCCCGACCCGTAACCCGGCCCCTCGTGGTGAGGTAGCAATAGTCCTCATCCGCGAGGGCGCCCAGGTCCACGAAGCCTCTCTATCTCTCCTGCAGATAGCAGAGGTTGCGGGCGGCTTCTTCGTCTTCCATGCTCCTCACGACGTACCCGCTCGGCTCGTCCCGGTCGGCGATGCGGAAGATCTTATCCCTCATCTCCTCCGGCTCTACCTGCTCGCCCTTCTCCGTCACCACCTTGAGGCCCAACTCCTCTATCTCCGCGTGGGTGAGATGGTCTTTCTCGTAGTACTCGCCCAGAAGTCTCTGTCCTTCTCCCGCCATGTTGTTCTCCTATCTACTCGCCGTTACAGTGGGATGATCTCGTCATGCGCCCTGATGGTTCCGCCCTTGACGACCCGCACGCAGTGGCCGCCGCGCCGCTTGAGCGCCCGCGTCATGCCCGGCTCGGTCACCTCCTGGATGTGCCGGCAGGGCGGGCGTGGACGGTCGTACTCCAGGACCGCCTCTCCGATCCGGAACCGCCGGCCGCGCAGACCGGCCAGCTCGATGCCGCGTGTCACGATGTTGCGCCGGTGCTCGCCGTTTGCGACGTGTAGGCCCAGCTCCTCCTCGATCTCTTCAAGGTCTTCGGCCTCGATCAGGGTTACCTCGCAAACGTCGCCGTAGGGTGTCCAGAACCCGGTCCCCTCGCAGTAGCGGTCGCCTTCGAGCCCGCAGCCCTCGATGGCCCGGATCTCCTCTACCCGACTCATGCCCACGCTATCCTCCGGGGCGACGTAGACCGCCTCTACCGTGCCGGTGATTATCTCCGCCATACGGCTCCTCCTACCCTACGCCGAGAATTCTTCTATCGCGCGCATTTGCTCGTCCTCACGCTTACTCCGGCCAGCGGAGCTTCGGGACCACGCGCTCGCCGTAGGCCCGGATAAACTCTTCCTGGTTGCGGCCGACGTTGTGGATGTAGACCTCGTCGAAGCCCAGGTCCACGTAGTGCTGAATGTGCTCCAGATGCTCGTCTATGTCGGCGCTCATGAGGACACGGTTCTTGAAGTTCTCCACGGTTACCTGCT
>JALYGE010000117.1 GCA_030777225.1 Actinomycetota bacterium | reverse complement strand
TAGGCAACCTCGACGTACCGGGCGTCGGCCGGGAAGTCGTTATGGGTGTGATCTGGCAGTCGCACATGTACGCCGCCGCGTTTATCGCCGGTATCCTGATCATAGCCTCCGCCAGCGAGTACATGGGAGTGCTCACCAAGCAGCCCAAGTACGATCGGTTCGCGAAGGGCGCGGCTATAGCCCTGATCTTGATCTTCGCGACGGGGTCCTTTATCCCCATATTGGGCGTCCTGGCGCTGATAACGCTGTATCCGGTCTTCTGGTCGCACCTGCAGAACATCTTCTTCTGGGTACTCTTCGCCGAGGCATGGGCATTCGTGGGTGAGATAGTCCTCATCTACGGCTGGTACGTATCCTGGGAGAAGCTGGCCTTCCGCAAGAAGCTGCACGTGGCCATCGGCTTCATGGCCGCGATGTTGGTGACTCTCCAGTTTACGTTGATAAACGTAGTGGGCTCCTACATGCTGACCCCGGCCACGGGGGCTGCGGCGACCAACGTAGCGGCGACCTACCTGAATCCTACCTTCGTGCCGCTCAACATGCACCGCTTCGTCGGCAACATATCCTTTGTGGGCTTCGTGGTGGCCGGGTTCGCGGGTTTGCGCTACCTCAGGAGCACGCGGGAGGAAGACCGGGAGTTCTTCGACTGGATGGGCCACTGGGCTCTAGTTTGGGGGTTTGGGTTCCTCCTCTTGCAGCCGGTAGTAGGCTTTGGGTACATGAAGAGTATCCGGGAGCAGAACACGGCAGCCTTCGACTACATAATGCTGGGGGACAAGTCCTGGCTTTTCAACCTGCTCGCGATCGAGCTGGCGATAATGGGCGTGGCCTCCGTGGCCTACTTTCTGCACAAGATCAGGTTCGCGGCCAGGCCCATGCCCGCCCTGCGCAACATGACGATGGGCGCCCTGGGGTTTATGGGCCTATTTAGCTTCCTGAACGTGATCCCGGCCAATATGAACCTGGTGCCCCAGATCGGGTGGGTGTTCTTTGGCGGGGAAGAGACGAGGATTCCTCTCGGGGGCATGTACCCCTGGAAGTACCTCGGGCTCATAGGGCTGATGCTGGTGGGCGTCTTCGCGCTGGCACTGTACCTCAAGGCCACCGCCGGCGGTTTCCATTGGGGGCGGGCCAGCCGGTGGAGCCAGTACGCGTTGATCGCCACCGCCGTGACAGTTACCGTCACCATGGCCACGATGGGCTACACCAGGGAAACAGCCCGCAGGGGCGCCGAACCGGGATACCTGATCTATGGCTGCATAACGCTGGAGCAGAACATAGTCGCCGAGGGTTGTCCCGAGGCGCCCGAAAAGACTGTCGAAAGGGGTACCCCCTGATGGCGGTATGGGAGTTGGCCCTGCTGTTTCCTCCTCTGGTACGGTTCTTTATCGGGATTCTCCTGGTCGTGGGCATCGTGACCGGCGAGGCGCTCTTCGCCCTCCTCATATATACGAAGTACTACGGTAAGGACTGATTTTGGCCGGCGGGCGGCAGGAAAGGAGTCTGTTCCCGGCAAGGGCGCTCTGCGTGGTTGGGCTGGGCTTCGCCGTGGTAGGGGCATTCTTCGTCTCCTTAGCGACCGCCGTTCTGGGTATGATCCTGGGGATGGTGGGCTACTTCCTGGGAGCCCGCGTCTTCGGGGCCGTGGTGGTAATCCTTTCTATCGCCACACTCTTCCTCGGACTACTGGTAGGTCCGGCCGCGATACCGGGCACTTACGACGAGCCGATGAACGGGGCCACACGCCCTTCGTCGGGTGAGTGAGGAGCGAAGGAAGGTACCCTGCTCCGGTCGAGCGGTTCGAGACCCGCTACGCCCTCGTCCGGTTTTCCGGCTTCGAGGCCGTGGGTACAGAGATTCCGGCGGCTAACAGGAGGATAAGAAATGCCCATCGCCAATACGCGGGAGTTGCTCCCGCACGAGCTGTGCGAACTCTACGATGCCGAGCACAGGTTCCTGGAGGGGCAGGTACAGATGGTTCACGAGGCCACAGACTCGGATCTCCAGAGCTCCATCGAGAGCCACATCTACCAGACCCGGCAGCACATCCGGAACCTGGAACAGTTCTTCAGGGAAATCGGTCAGGAGCCCCGGCGATGGACGAACGAGGTGGCCCAGAGGTTGGTGAATGAGGCCCAGGAGGGTGTCCAGGAGACCCAGAGCGACGCTCTACGCGACTGCATGATCAACGCCGCGGTCGTCAAGGTGGAGCACTTCGAGATAGGAAGCTATCGGAGCTTAATCGCCGGAGCGCGGCTGATTATGGGACAGTCCACGGTCGTTGACAACCTGCTCCAGACGAACCTCCGGCAAGAGGAGGAGACGGCGCAGATAGCCGAGCAAAGCACCGGGGTACTGTTCCAGAAAGCCCTGCAGGTGGACCAGCCGGAGGAGGAAGGGCTGATAGACAAGGTAAAGAAGCTCAAGGGCAGACCAAGCCAGTAGGGATTGAGCGCCGTTCGCGCTTCCTAACCCTCTTCGACCGTAAGCGTGCCTCTCATGCCCTGTTCTCTGTGCTCACCCACCGGGCAGTAGATCTCGTAGGTGCCAGGCTCGAGATGCACTTTGAACTCGGGGGCGCTCACACCGGGGCTCAGGTCCGGGCTCCTTACTGATCCCTCCTTGTAATTAACCTTTGAGCCCTCAGTGCTCGTGATCTCGAGGGCGTGCGTGGTGTTGCTGTCGGCAACGTTCTCGACCTTCACGGCGTACGTTCCGGGCCGATCCAGGGTGATCTCGCTCGGCTCCAGCATGCGCGGGCCGACCAGGTCCATCTCGATGGTGTCCAGGGGCTCGCGAAACTCCAGCTCCGTGTAGCCGCCGCAGCCGACCCCAATCAAGGACACCAGAAGCAGACCGCTCAAGAGAACGACGAACTTGCCCCTCACGAAACCACCTCCTCTGCTCGACACCCGAGGCTACGCCTCTTGTACCCCTTCACCGCCGTTATACACCCGGGCCTAGAACTCCAGATCCACATACTTTTCTTCGTCCACGGTTGGATCCGTATCTCCGAGTCGGGCTACGAAGTCCGAAGCGTTGGGCAGGACTCCGAAGTTGACCTTCCCTTCTTTGGTCTCGCCGGGCTGGAGAAGGCTTAGCTCGTTGAACAGTATGTTGTACTCGGGGGGCACGTAGGTGGAGTTACGGTCCGGCTCGGGCAGGTACTCTATCCCCGCCGCGTCGTAGAGGGCGATCGTCTCATCGGTGAGGGTGACGGGCCTCTCGGACACGTTCTCGACGATGAAATCCAGGCGCACATAACTGCCGGGTATGGACTCCGGAGGGAATGTGTATTTGCTCACCTCCTCCTTTGGATAGGCGGCGGTCACGGTCCACGATACGTCCCCAGCTCTCACGGTTTCCTCAATGGAAGCCGCTTGCTCGACTCGTTGGTTCGTGGCCTCCGTCGTGGCTTCTAGTCCCGCGACGGTGCTTTCCACGGAGGCTTTCGAACCAAAGACTCCGAAGGTCGCGAACATCCCGAGCACTATGGCGGCGAACAACCCAACAACCCCCAACGCGCCAGCGACGTTTCTCATCACGGCTTTGCCCGCCCCTCTTCGGGGCCGGTGAAGTCCCTTACAAGTGCCCCTGGATGCACCGCTCCTCCTGACGTCCTCAGTGTAGCCTTCTTCCCTCTTCTAGGCCGGTTGTCTATAGAGCTTTTACCGAACCCTAACCCTCTCGATCTATTCCGTGGGCTTACCCCAATAGACAAGGGTAGTGTATCCGAGAAAAGGGGTAGGAAGCCACCCAAAGCGTCTGTTGCGCCCCCGCTCACCTGCCCGCCAGCTATGGACACCAGGGATACCTTCAGGCCCTGGTCTTTCCACGTTGCGGCTGTAGTGTTGACGGCCGGGCCTCGCCGGCCGATGGACCGCCCTCAGAGTAACCCGTAGTATGAGACGCTCCCTTGCTTCCCCTGATGCTCAGGCGGCGGCGGTTGGTACTCCCCCTTGCCGACTACGGCGAACACGAAGGTGACCAGTACGAGCAGCATACCGATCATGATGAGGTACGCTAGACGCTCCCGCATGCCATTCTCCTTGTTACGGGTGTCAGGGAAATCCAGTCTACCACAACCGGTAGGTACGGTAGGGAAGTCCGGCGCAACGTATACTGTCTTCGTAGGTCGGTGACAAGATCGAGGTAGCTCGCGTACTCTCCGTTCCGGAGCTTCTGGTTCATTATGCTCGAACCGAGCCTCCGGGGCACGGGCGCTCCGCCGCCGGAAGCCTCGATTGCTCGGGTGGTTCAGTGGTATAAGGGTTGCGTAAAAGAAAACTCAGGCGGTTACGGGTCCGCGGAAGATGGTACCGGGACTCGCCCGGCTCGGAAAGGAGTGGGCGAAGTGAGCGGCAACACGTTCTTGTTGATGATCATTCTGATGATGATACTGCTCTTCATCCTGATCTCCTTCGGCCCCCTCATCTTCTTTTAGGGAGCCCGAAAAGCGAGAAAACAAACCTTAACCAAACTCTTACACAACCCTAATCAGAATAATGGAGAATACAAGCCCCGTCTGGAAAATAAGTTTAAGGTAATCATTAGTGTGGGAAGCAAAACAGTAAAAGGGGGCACATAGCTTGCGGAGTTTGCAAGAGGTTGCAAAAGGGAGTACGGGGAAAGGTTGCGGATGAGCGAGCCGATAGGACACCGTCGTTGGGCCATCGCCGAAGGATACATCCCAGGCTGGAGCAACGGCCCGGAGCCGCAATTTACGAGTCATGAAACGGCTTGCTTGCTGAACACTTCGGATGAGGAGGCACACGTGGAGGTCACCGCGTACTTCTCAGACCGGGAACCCGCCGGCCCGTACCGGATAACGGTCCCGGCCCGGCGCACGTTACATCTCCGGTTCAACGAGTTGGAGGACCCGGAGCCCATCCCGGTAGACACCGACTATGCGAGCGTGATCGAGTCCGACGTTCCGATAGTCGTGCAGCACACGCGCCTGGACTCGCGGCAGGCCGAGAACGCGCTGATGAGCACCGTCGCGTATGCAAGCAACGAGTAGGGAGGTTTGTTTTGAACACCGCAGAGTACATCCTGAACCGTCTCGCCGACTGGGGAGTAGGGCGGATCTACGGCTACCCCGGCGACGGGATCAACGGCCTGCTCGGTGCCTTTCATGAAGTGGGCGACAGGATCGAGTTCACCCAGACGGCCCACGAGGAGATAGCTTCGTTCGCGGCCAGCGCCCACGCCAAGTTCACCGGCGAGGTCGGCGTGTGCATGGCGACCTCGGGGCCGGGAGCGATACACCTTTTGAACGGCCTCTACGACGCCCGGCTCGACCATCAGCCGGTCGTCGCCATCGTGGGCCAGCAGAAGCGGATGGGGCTGGGTAGCAACTTCCAGCAGGAGGTGGATCTGGTCAGCCTCTACAAGGACGTGGCGCACGAGTTCGTGCAGGTCTGTATGGTCCCCTCACAGGCTCGGCACCTGGTAGATCGGGCCATCCGCATCGCCAAAGTGACCCGCTCCGTTACCTGCATCATCGTGCCCGACGACGTGGCCGAGATGGACTACGACGACCCGCCGCGGGCGCACGGCGCGGTCTTCGCGGGCGAAACGACGCTGCCCAAGATGCCCCGCGTGATTCCCCAGCAAGAAGACCTCCGGCGCGCCGCCGACGTGCTCAACGAAGGCGAAAAGGTCGGGATAATGATCGGCGCGGGAGCCTTCGGCGCCGCCGAAGAGGTTAAGGAGGTAGCCGACATACTCGGCGCCGGCGTGGCGAAGGCCCTCAACGGCCGGGCAGTGTTGCCGGATACCCTACCCTACGTCACCGGCTCGGCGGGACTGCTCGGCACCAAGCCGACCAACGAGATGCTGGAGAACTGTGACACGTTCTTCATGATCGGCTCGGGCTTCCCCTACTCCGAGTGGCTTCCACAGCCGGGCCAGGCTCGCGGCGTGCAGATAGACCTCGACGGCAAGATGCTCGGCATCCGCTACCCGATGGAGGTCAACCTCGCCGGCGACGCCCGGGACACGCTGCAAGAGCTAATCCCGATGCTGGAACGCAAAGAGGACCGCTCCTGGCGTGAGAACATCGAAGAAGAGGTATCCCGATGGTGGGAGATCCTGGAAGACCGCGCCATGCAGGACGCCGACCCGCTCAACCCGCTGCGGGTCTTCCACGAGCTGAGCGACCGCCTGCCCGACCACTGCATCCTGACCGGCGACTCCGGATCGGCGACCAACTGGTGGGCGCGGCACCTCAAGCTGCGCGAGGGGATGCTGGCCGGACTGTCAGGCAATCTGGCGACGATGGGACCGGGCGTACCCTACGCCCTCTCCGCCAAGTTCGCCTACCCGGACCGGCCGGTGATCGCCTCGGTCGGCGATGGCGCGATGCAGATGATCGGCAACGCTACCCTGATCGACATCGCCAAGTACTGGCACCGCTGGAGCAACCCGCAACTCATCGTTATCGTGCTGAACAATCAGGACCTCAACCAGGTCACTTGGGAACAACGAGTTCTGGCGGGAGATCCCAAGCTCGAAGCCTCCCAGAACCTGCCCGACTTCCCCTTCGCGCGGTACGCGGAGATGCTCGGGCTCAAAGGCTTGAGGGTGGACAACGCCGATGACGTGGCCGGCGCCTGGGACGAGGCGCTGAACGCCGACCGGCCCGTTGTCTACGAGGCCGTTACCGACCCCGAGGTCCCGCCGCTGCCGCCGCATATCCGCTTCGAGCAGGCCCAGAGCCTGGCCCAGGCGATAGCCAAAGGCGAGCCGAATACGGTGGAGATCGCCAAGCAGTCACTCAAGGGTAAGCTCAAAGAGTTCACCGAACGCTAGGGAGAGCTATGGCGCGCCGGGCGAACGCAGCCACCGTAGACAAGCTCCAGGTCTCCGCCTACACGGTCCCGACCGACTCTCCGGAGTCGGACGGGACCCTGGCGTGGGACTCGACGACCATGGTCCTGGTCGAGGTCGAAGGCGGCGGCGCGTCCGGCCTCGGCTACACCTACGGCGACGTATCCGTTGCCAAAATGATCGAGTCGAAGTTTGCCAACCTCGTCGAGGGTATGGACGCCATGAAGCCTCCGGCGGCGTGGGCCGCCATGCAGCAGACGATCCGCAACGCCGGTCGTCCCGGCGTCGGCTCCATGGCGATCTCCGCCGTAGACATCGCCCTCTGGGACCTGAAGGCCAGGATACTCGACGTACCGTTGGCCGACCTCTTCCCGCGCTTCCACGACGCCGTCCCGATCTACGGTAGCGGCGGCTTTACGTCGTACTCGATGGAGCAGCTCCAGGAGCAGCTCGGCGGTTGGGTCGAGGAGGGCACCCCGCGCGTGAAGATGAAGGTTGGGCGCCATCCGGATCAAGACGAGCACCGCCTCCAAGTCGCCCGGGATGCCATCGGCGAAGATACGGAACTGTTGGTAGACGCCAACGGCGCCTACACCCGCAAGCAGGCGCTCTACTGGGCGGAACGGTTCGCGGAGTTCGGTGTAACGTGGCTGGAGGAGCCGGTGACTTCGGAGGACCTGGAGGGGCTGCGCCTGATCCGGGACCGGGGACCGGCGGGTCTCTCCATCGCGGCCGGGGAGTATAGCTGGAACCTCTTCTACTCCAACGGCCTGCTCGAGGCCGGCGCGGTAGACGTGCTGCAGGCCGACGTTACCCGCTGCAGCGGCATCACCGACCTCCTGCGGGTGGACGCCCTGTGCAAGGCGCGCTCCATACCGTTCTCGGGACACTGCGCCCCGCAGGTCCACGCCCACGTAGGCTGTGCGATGGAGACCCTGTTGCACCTGGAGTACTTCCACGACCACGCCCGCCTCGAAGGGATGCTCTTCGACGGTGTGCTCCGACCCGAAAACGGCCATCTCCGCCCGGACCCGGAAAAACCGGGGCTGGGGATAGAGCTAAAGCGCTCCGAAGCCGAACAGTACGCCGCCTGAAGATAGAAAGGGGCCGACAGATGACGGACACCGCCAACGGAAACAGGAATCTGAGCCAGCGGCAGAGCATGAACGTCAACGCCCTGGCCCTGGCGGCCGACCTGCGCAACCGGGTAAAGGGCGAGGTGCGCTTCGACGCCGGCACCCGCGCCATCTACGCCCACGACTCCTCCAACTACCGCCAGGTCCCCTTCGGGGTCGTCGTACCGGAGGACGCCGACGATGTGGTGGCGGCGGTAGAGGTCTGCCACATGCACGGCGCGCCCGTCCTGCCGCGCGGAACCGGGACCAGCCTCTCCGGCGAGACCACGAACGTGGCGGTCATCATAGACACCTCCAAGTACATGCGCGAGATTGTGGAGGTAGACCCGGACAAGCAGATAGCACGCGTACAGCCGGGGGTCATTCGCGACCAGCTCTCGGACAGGACCGAGGCCGAGCACCATCTCACCTTCGCACCCGACACCTCCACCCACCAGTGGG
>JALYGE010000116.1 GCA_030777225.1 Actinomycetota bacterium | reverse complement strand
ATGAGCAAGGATTACGAGAGGGCGCCGGAGAGCGGAGAGGCGTTGATGTAGGTGGCCATGTACGTGGCGATGAGTCGCTTGATGGTGAGGCGGTTGGCCCGCTCATGATGCTTTTCAGACAGTTTCTTACGTCAAACCAGCTTAAATGCGGGTATAACTTGGATACGACGTGTCGAAGGGAGTTGCGCGCGGTTGCAAGGTAGCGGAGAGAGAACAGACGCCAAGACGAAGCTCACGATGGACCGTTCTGCGAGGCTGATGGAGCGGGCCGCGCGACGGATACCCGGCGGCGTGAACAGCCCGGTGCGGGCGTTCCGGGCCGTGGGCGGAAACCCTTTGTTTATTGAAAAGGGTGAGGGCTCTCGCATTGTCGACGTAGATGGCAACTCTTATGTGGACTACGTTATGAGCTACGGACCGCTCGTCCTGGGCCACGCCGACCGGCGGGTGGTCGAGGAAGTTACGAGGGTTGCTCAGGATGGCACCACGTTTGGCGCGCCGACGGAGCTGGAAATAGAGCTCGCGGAGCTGGTGTGCGAGGCTGTCCCTTCGGTCGAGGTCGTGCGGATGACGAACTCTGGCACGGAGGCGACCATGAGCGCCATTCGGGTGGCGCGCGGCTATACAGGGCGGGAAAAGATCCTCAAGTTCGACGGCAATTATCACGGGCACGGGGACGCCCTGCTCGTCGCCGCGGGCTCCGGCGTCGCGACGCTGGGATTGCCCGACAGCCCGGGCGTCACGAAGGGGGCGGCGCAGGATACCGCGGTCCTACCCTACAACGACCTCGAAGCGGTGCGGGAGCTCTTTGAGGAACAGGGTGAGGAGTTCGCAGCGGTCATCCTGGAGCCGGTGTGCGGAAACATGGGGTGTATACCTCCCGTAGAGGATTACCTGGAAGGGCTCCGGGAGGTTACGAGCGAGTACGGGGTGGTCTTAATCTTCGACGAGGTCATGACCGGATTCCGGCTCGCCCGCGGCGGGGCGCAAGAGCGGTACGGCGTCGCACCCGACATGACGTGTCTCGGCAAGGTCATCGGCGGCGGGCTCCCGGTCGGAGCATTCGGGGGCAAAGCGGAGATCATGCGGCGGGTAGCGCCGGACGGGCCCGTCTACCAGGCCGGAACCCTCTCCGGAAATCCGCTGGCGATGGCCGCCGGGTTCGCCACGCTGCGGGCTACCGGGGAGCGTGGCTTCTACGAACGGCTGGAGGAGCTTGGGGAGCGCTGGAGAGAGGGTATTAGTGAGGTTGCCTCTACCGGGAATATTCCCTTCGCTATCAATCAAGTCGGTTCTATGGTGAGCATCTTCTTCACCGAAGGACCGGTGGTGAACTTTGCCTCGGCGGCCCGCGCGGACGCGGAGGCGTTCAAGGACTTTTTCTGGCACATGCTCTCGCGAGGGATATACCTCGCGCCGAGTCCCTATGAAGCTGGTTTTATCTCTATCGTTCACTCTGAGGAAGATTTGGAGCACACCTTCGAGGCCGCCCGGGAGTGGTTTGAGAAGAGACGAGGCTAGATGGTAGGCCGGACGCCGAAAACTTCGCTGGAAGAGATATTCCGCCGCGCGGCCTCGGCGTTGGACGACGAAGAGGAGCAGAGCGAGGTCGTGGCGGAAGCGTTGGGATACTTGCAACAAGGCTTCGACGCCCACTACGCGAAGAACGGGGCCGGCGCCACCGACGACGACATACTGGTTGGAGACAACGCCTATGCGTGGGCGGTAGAGACCATAGCCCGGCTCGACGAGCCCCGGTTCGTGGCGGTGGCGAGCCGCATGATCCGGGACGGGGCCGGTGAGATCTCCGCGGGCAACGAGGTCCGGTTGGACCTCTGGGTTCCCCACCTCGCGGACCTCTTGCGGATAATCTCCGGGGAGGATAGTGAGACTGCCCGGGCCTGCATCCGAAAAGCGGCGGACGAGTTGCAAGCTGGTAGAGAGGCGCTGTGAGCGACTCCAGGGGAGGACCGCCGGGCGAACAGAACGGACAGACTTTGGGCGAACGTCTGCCTTCGGGCGAGGAGCGGGCCCGGCTCGTGCGGGAGATGTTCGACCGGATCGCCGGCCGCTACGAGTTGCTTAACACCGTAATGACCGCCGGGATGCACCGCATCTGGAACAAAAAGCTGGTCGAGGCGACGGGACTCCAACGAAACGGCCGGGCGCTGGACCTCGCCTGCGGAACCGGGAGCCTGACGCGGGACCTCGCCAAAAAAGTCGGCCCCGGAGGATACGTTCTGGGCATAGACTTCTCTCCAAAGATGCTCACGGTCGCCGAGGCCCGGTCCAGGCACAATGTCGAGTACCGTCTCGGGGATGCGACGAACCTGCAAGGAGTCTCGCAAGAGAGCTTCGACGCGGCCACCATTGCCTACGGCGCCAGGAACATACCGGACCTGGACGCGCTTTTCTCGGAGATGGCGCGGGTCGTGGCGCCTGGAGGAACCGTGGTGTGCCTGGAGATAGCCCGTCCCTCCGGTAGATTATCCTCCGCGTTCTACGGGTTGTGGTTTGATAAAATCGTGCCCTGGCTCGGGGCGAAGGTCTCGGGAGACTCCTGGGCTTACTCGTATTTACCCCAATCCGTGAAAGAGTTCGTGGCACCTGACGAATTAGCTGACATAATGAGGCGTAATGGATTACAAAATGTTACATGGCAGAGGCTCGCCGGCGGCATCATCACGCTCCACCGTGGAAGAAAGCGGTCCGGAGCGGGAAGCCTCTAACCCGCAAACCGAGCTCCCCGACGAGGCGTTCGAAACCGTCGAAGAGGTCGAGGCGCTGCTCTCCGCTATCGCGAAGCGCGCCCCGGACCTGTTGGTGGAGCCGGCGCTGGAGGCGCTGACCTCTGGTGGAAAACGTCTGAGGCCGTTGCTCCTGGTGCTGAGCGCCCGGATGGGGGAGCCGGACCACGACCACCTGCTCAAGGCTTCGACGGCTATCGAGGTGTTGCATACGGCTACCCTGATCCACGACGACATAGTGGACCGGGCGGAGAGCCGGAGGGGACTGCCGACAACCGTGGCCCGCTACGGCCGGGACCTCGCCGTGGCGACGGGCGACTACCTGTTCGCCGAGTCTTTCCATGACCTGGCAGAGATCGGGGACCCGAGGCTCGTCCGGGCCTTTGCGGAAGCCGCCGAAGGGCTGGCGGCGGGAGAGCTTGAGCAGTACCGGGCCAGCGGCGCGACCGTCGAGGTCGAGGCCTACCTGGAGCACATCAGAAAAAAGACCGCCGGGCTCTTCAAGGCCGCGTGTGTAGCCGGAGGGTCTCTTGGTGGGCTCTCGCTGCGGCAGATAGACGCCCTCGCGAGATACGGACAGGCCCTGGGTATCGCCTTCCAGATGTCCGACGACGTGATGGATCTCGTCGGGAAACCCGGTCTCATGGGCAAGGGCATCGGGACGGACCTCGCCGAAGGGACCGTGACGCTGCCCGTGATCTTCGCTTTGCGGGAAGGCGACGCGGACCTGATACGAGAGGTGCTCACCACCCCGAACCCTCCACAAGAACTCCTGGAGGCCGGCATCGAGGCCGTGCTCTCTACGGACGCCGTCGCCAAGACCGAGGTGTGGGCCCAGGATGAGATCGAGGCCGCCATTGAAGGTCTGGAGCTGCTCCCGGAGTGCCCCGAGCGCAGCCTGCTGGAGTTCGTGGCGACCGAGGTCGTTGGCAGGGATGCCTGATCAAATCTTTGCTGCGGACTTCATCCTGCCGGTCTCTGCCCCCACCGTACGCAACGGGGCGGTATTCGTCCGGGGCGGGCGCATCGCGAAAGTCGGGGATCTGGAAGAGATCAGGAGAGAGAATCCTGACGCCGAAGTAAGGAGCTTTGCCGGTGCAACCATAATACCGGGGGCCGTCAACGTCCACGCGCACCTCGGTTTCCGCCGGGAAGACGCCCCGGGGGGAGGGACTTTCTCGGGTTGGCTCTCGCGCCTGATCGAACGCCTCCCCGAGAAGGAGTCCTGGACACCCGAGGCCGCCCGCGATTCGGCCCGCGAGGCCATCGAAGCCGGCACTACCTTTATGGCTGAATCCTCCCCTTACGGCGAGTGCCTGCCGCAGCTCGCCGGATCGGGCATGGCCGGCACCGTCTACGCCGAATTTTTTCCGCACGAGATTGGCGCTCCCGAAGAAGCCGTCGAGTTTATCCTGAACAAAGCCCAGGAGTTGAGAAAAGGTCTGCCGGAGCGCGTAGACGCGCAGGTCAGCGTCCACTCTCCGTACACCGTAGCCCCCGAATCCGCCCGGCTGGCCGCCCGCCGGACGCGGGAGAGGGGAGACCGGCTCGCCATCCACCTCTCCGAGAGCCCGGAGGAGGTTGAGTTCGTCCGGGACGGGACCGGGGGCCTCGCTAACATCTTCGCCCGAAACGAGTGGGGCGGCGTCGGTGTCTCGCCGGTCCGCTACGCCCGGGACATAGAGCTGCTCGCCCCGCAGACTATAGCGGCGCACCTTGCGACCGGAGTCTCCGAGGAAGACATCAAGATCCTGGCGCGCACGGACACGGCGGTCGCCCACTGTCCCCGCTCGAACGACTCTCTAGGATGCGGCGTCGCGCCCGTTCCGCAGATGCTGGAACGCGGCATCCGGGTCGGAATGGGGACCGACGGGCTTTGGAGTAGCCCGAGCATGAACCTGTTCGAGGAGACCCTGTTCGCGGTGAAACTTCACGGCTTCGACGGAGTTACGGGCTTGAGGCTCGCGACCCTTGAGGGGGCTCGGGCGCTCGGCATCGAAGGCGAGACGGGCAGTCTAGAGGCCGGAAAGTGGGCAGACCTGGCGGTGGTCGAGACAGCCGCGGATAGCAGGGATCCGGAGCAAGAGGTGCTGGAGGCGGCTGCCGGAGGTGAGGTCGCGGCGACGGTGGTAGGCGGAGACCTGATATACAATCGGGTCGAAGCGTAGCGTACCGGAGGAGTTTCTCGACATGATGATGGACCGCAGAAGGCTAGGCTGCTGGGCGAGCGGCATCGCTATCGGCCTGTCCGTCGTTTTTGTGGCTTCCTTCGTCTTTTTCGGCATTGGCTCCAACGTCGCCTACAGTCCGATGGACATCTTCGGCGGAGGCAATGATCAGCAGGCGGGCCAGACCGTTGGGCTCGAAGACCAGATCCAGAACGCCGAGCAGGAACTGGAGCAGAACCCCGAAGACCCGGATGCCATCGTCACGCTTGCGGCTCTCTACTACCAGAACAACCAGCTAGAAGAAGCCGAGAGAGTTCTCACGAGGGGTCGAGAAGTAGCTCCCAACGAAGAAGACATAGCGATGCTCTTGGGACAGGTCTACTACCAGCAGGCCCAGGCGGCGCAGGGCGAGGAGCAGAAAAACCTCTACGCGCAAGCTGGTGATGCGTACGCGGCTGCGACCGAGATAGACAAAGAGAACGAAGACGCTTACCTGGCGGCCGGTGACGCGTATGACCAGGCGGATCAACCCTCCGAAGCCATAAAGTACTGGAACGTCTACCTGGAGTTGGAACCTGAAGGGCAGCAGGCTGAGGCCGTCGAAGAGCGCATCTCGGCTATACTGGAAGGTGGAATGACCACCGGAGGACCCGGAGCCGGGAGCACGCAGCCGTAGGACTCGGTGATCTGGGATAGTACAATGTTACGTAGAGCCTAGTAACGGCTACCACGAACCAAGAGGAGGAAGTAGATGGGCGTCCCCGGACCGACAGAGTTGATCATACTCCTGGTCATCATCCTGCTGCTGTTCGGAGCAAAGCGTATCCCGGAGCTGGCCAAAGGGTTGGGGTCTGGCATGCGAGAGTTCCGCAAGGGCAGCTCCGGTGATTACGACGAGGTGGACGAGGAGAATAAGAAGGAAGAAGAGCTGACCGCCGGTGGTGGCGAGGAAGACGAGGTCAAAGCTGACTCCTCCGCAGATGCCGACCGCGAAGAGCAGCGGCAGAGCTAAAAGAGCTGAAATCTCCCCGGTTGCCGTATAGCTAGATGGCGAGTCGTCTGAGACTCCCCCTGCGCCCTCACGACGAGGCGCGGATGACCCTGATAGACCACCTGGACGAGCTACGCTCCAGGATCATCAAGGTCGGCGCGGCGTTTCTCGTAGCCGCCGTCGTGGCGTGGATATTCCACGTTCGCATCTACAACGCCCTTCTGGAGCCTTCGGGCCTCGAAGAGTTGCAATTTACGTCGCTCACCGCGCCGTTCCTGACCGACGTAAAGCTGACGCTCTACTCAGCGCTGGTGCTCACCATCCCAGTTCTCCTCTACCAGGCGTGGGCATTCGTGGCGCCGGCGGTAGGGGAGGTAGGACGCCTTTTTACCTACACCCTGATCACGCTGGCTTCTTCACTGTTTCTGGCCGGGATAGCGTTCGGATACTATCTGGTCCTGCCGATAGCGACGAACTTCCTTTTGAGTTGGGGCGGGGATCGCTTCGGGGAGATCATAACCGCCGACAACTACCTCTCTTTTGCAACCCGTTTCTTATTCGCGTTCGGCATAGGCTTCGAGATGCCGGCGGCGACTTACGTGGGGGCGAAGCTCGGCCTTATTTCGGGCGAAATTCTGAGGAAATACCGGCGTGCTGCCATCGTGGTCAACGCCGTTCTCGCCGCAGCCCTTACCCCCGCGGACGTGTTTAGCATGATCCTATTGGCGATTCCCCTCATAATACTCTACGAAGTCAGCATTCTTATCGCCGTGTACGTCAACCCCGTGACCGACGAAGTCGGCCTGGATGCTCTGGTGGAGGATGACGAGTATGAAGAAAATAACGAGGATCGCTACTAGCTTTCTCTGAGGTGGGATTCGAACCGGCGCATGGAGCGCTTCAGTAGATCCTCCGTGATGTCCCGGAAAAAGGGGCGGTGGGCGATACGATTTAGCCAACCGGGCTTTACCTGGTAGTCGGTGAAGAGCGTAATCCCCACTGCGTTAGAACCCGAAGCTTCGAGATTCCAGCCACCATTGCCGACGGCCCCCTTTACGTAGCGCCACTCTATCTTTCGCGGCGCCTCGACTACGGCCACGGTGCTGACTACCTTGTGGGTGAAACCCGCGGCGCTCAAGGTGAACTCGAAGCGCGTACCCGGACGTATCTCGGACTCCTCGATCATACCGGACTCGTCTAGCGCCCGCGCCTCGCGCAGTCCTAGACCCCATTTAGGGAAATCCTCTACATTCAGAAGCGCCTCGAAGGCCCGGCTCTGGTCTACGCCGGAGATGAGGTAGCTGGCCCGGACCGGATGGCTCACGCGGCTCAAAACGGGAGCAGTAAGCCGATGGTGTAGAGCAGGCCAAAGCTGGCGTGTAGGCCGGCGGTTCCCTTGACCACCGGGTCCAGACGCTCCGGTATGATGGACGAAGATACCCTGCGCCAGAGACGGGCCGCCAGAGGCGCGCTCGAGAGGGCGAGCAGGGCTCCGAAAGGAACGGTCCCGACGAGCGCCAGAGCGCCAACCAGCAGGTAAGAACCCAGTAGCAGAGCCCGGTAGACGGTGACGCCTCCCTGCCGCCCGAGCGCGACCGGCAGGGTGTTACGGCCGCCCCGGCGATCTGACTCCAGGTCCCGGATGTTGTTGGCCAGCAGGATCGCGGCGACCAGGGCTCCTATCGGGGTGGCCGCCAGAGGGACAGAGAGAGGATAGCTACCTGCCTGAACTCCGTAAGTTATGACCACTATGACGAGCCCCATGAACACGAACACCGTCGCTTCGCCCGCTGGCGTGTAGGCGACGGGCCGGGGCCCCGCGGAATAGACGTAGCCGCCCAAAGCCGAGAGACATCCGAGCAGCAGTATCGGCCAGCCGCCGACGTAGACCAGGTAGAGTCCCAGGAAAAGCGCCAGCGTGTAGCAGAAAAGCGCCCCTAAAAGCACCTCCCGCGCCTTCAACCGACCCCGCACTATAGAGCCGGCGATACCCACCGAGCTTTCGGTGTCGAGGCCGCGTTGCTCGTCGTAGAACTCGTTGAACATGTTGGTGGCCGCCTGGATCAGGAGGCTCGCAAAAAGCATTGCAAGAAACGGTCCCCAGGCGAAAGCCCCGTCCGTAAACGCCAGCGCCGTTCCGAAGAGCACCGGTATGGCCGCGGCGGTCAGGCTGAATGGCCGCGCCAGCCAGAACCATTCGGCCAGAATGTCGCGACTAGATCCCATACACTCCGCCCGCGTTTCCGGTCTGGATACGATCCGTCTCGTAGGTTGCAGGTTCCAAGGTTTTGTTCAATAGTGTTTCCGTTCTCTCGGGGGCAAGGATAATTCTGTAAGGGGGAGCGTACTTTTTCAAACGGACCGTTCACCGTAGGGTGGTCCGGGAAGACTTGGCGGGTACTTTGTGGTAGAAACCGCTTTCGTATGGAAGCGGACAACACACGAGGAATTCTCCGATCTTACCTGGCCCTGGCCCGGCCCAAGCAATGGACCAAGAACGGCTTCGTTCTGGCCGGGGTGATTTTCTCCGGGGAAGCCCTGCTGGCTTCGTCGGTAGTCTCGGCCCTGCTGACGTTCGTGGCGTTTTGCGCGCTGTCGGGGGCAGTGTACGCGGCGAACGACGTTCTGGACGTAAAGGAAGACCGGATCCATCCCCTGAAGAGGTCTCGTCCCGTGGCGAGTGGTGAGGTCTCCGCCCGGTCGGCGGCCGTTTACGCGGCGTTGCTCGGACTCGGGGGGCTGGCATTGTGCTTTGTTGTCAGTGTAGGCGTGGGGGCCGCCGGGGTCGGGTATTTGTTGCTCCAGGCAGTTTACACGCTGTTCTTGAAACACATGGCGATCCTGGATGTCATGAGCATCTCAGCGGGATTCGTGATCCGGGCTCTCGCGGGTGTGGCGGCTGTGGATAGCCCGGTATCGCCGTGGTTGATCGTCTGCACCGGGCTGCTGACGCTCTTTCTGGGGTTCTCCAAGCGCCGGTACGAGATCGCCACGCTGGGAGGCGGGGCCGTCGGACACCGGCGGAACCTGCGGGACTACTCGGTGCCGATGCTGGACGAGATGATGAACATCATGGTCTCTGCGACCATCATCGCCTACGTCCTCTACACCTTCACCGTCTACGACGACGTGTACATGATGTCCAGCATCCCGTTCGTGATCTACGGGGTTTTCCGATACATGCTCCTGGTTCACCGGGACGGCGGCGACAACCCGGACGCGCTGCTGCTCCAGGATCGCCCGCTTCAGACGACGCTCGTCCTCTGGCTCGTCGTGGTCATGACGGTCATCTACATACTCTAGAGTGGCACGACTGGGGAAAAACTTCGTCCTCGCCCTGGGTCTGGGCGTGGCGGTGTACCTGGTACTGGCCGTACTGACCGGCTTCGAAGACCTGCGAGAAGCCTTTGGGCAGTTCCGCTGGCCGCTGATACCCGGGATCCTGGGCCTCGTCTTTACGTCTTACGTCGGGCGCTTCGCGCGCTGGCTTTATTACCTCCGTATCCTGGACGTATCGGTGCCGCTCAGGGAGAACGCTGCCATCTTCGCCGCGGGCCTCTCCATGACCATCTCGCCCGGCAAGCTGGGTGAGGTTCTGAAGAGCGTCTTTGTCCGGCAGGTTGCCGGTGCGCCGGTTGCCCGCACCGCGCCGACGGTAATAGCGGAGCGGGTAACGGACGGGACGGGCATGATCCTCTGGGGTCTACTGGGGGCGCTGGCTTTCAGCTTCGGACCGGGCTTGTTGTTGGCGTTTCTCGCCTTTACGGTTCTCGGGATCGCGGTCCTGCGTTCCAAGAAGCTCTCGCTCCTGGCCGAGCGCGCCCTGTCCAGATTGCCGTTCCTCAACCGTTTTGCGCCGTATCTGGGTGACTTTCACGGGGCGTCGAGCGAGTTGCTAAGTGTAAGGGCACTGGTCGTGGCGACCGCTATATCTTTTATCTCCTGGGGTTTCGAGATAGTGGCCGTCTATCTTTGCGTGGTCGGTATAGGGGCGGAAGTCCCCTTTCTGATGGTGGTATTTATCTTCGCCGTAAGCTCTATCGTGGGCGTGGCGAGCATGCTGCCCGGTGGCATCGGGCCGGCGGAGGCGGGGCTGGCGGGCCAGTTTATAGCCCTCGCAGGACTTTCGGACGGCCTGGCGGCGGCGCTGACCATCGTGATCCGGCTGGCAACCCTCTGGTTCGCTATATTGCTCGGCCTGGTTGGTCTGTTCCTCGTGCGACTACTCCTCGGCGCCGTCGAGCCAGAACCGAATGCGCCGGACACCTCCGCGAAACCTGAGCGATAGTACAGAATGATTTCCGTTTCCCACGCTAGAACTCTAGAACTCGGGTCTGGAAAGCTGGGAGCCTGAAACTACCCGTGGAGCCAGGGTTTGCGGATCTCCCCGAGCTTCCGGGCCCTGACGGGGCGCACACAGAGCACGCGGTCGAAAGTTCCGGCAAAAAGCACCTTCTGCTGGTCGAGGATGACGTCTCGTTTCGCCAGTTGCTCGCATCCGCGCTGACGGCACAGTCCGGATATTTTTTCTAAGCACAAACGCTGGTATCCCGTGAACTGTGCGGGCGCCAGTGCTGGGGGCTGAAAAGTCAAACTACGGCATTGTGTTATAACCTGGAACAATATGCGACTAATAATCTCTGAAAAAGCAAATACGGCAAAAAAGGTTGCCCAGTTCCTGGCCGAAGACAAGGTGAAGGAGGGCAAGCACCGCAGCGTGCCGCACCATACCTTTACCTGGAAGAGCGAGGAAACGGTGTCGGTGGGGCTCAAGGGGCACGTGCTGAACCCCGAGTATCCCGAGCAATATTCCAACTGGCAGAAAGTCGAGCCTTCGGAGTTGATCGACGCGGAGATCCAAAAGAACGTCTCCGAAAAGGGTGTGGCGAACGCCGTTCAGGCCCTCTCCAAAAAGGCCGACAAGGTGGTTATCGCCACGGACTTCGACCGGGAGGGAGAGTTGATCGGGGTTGAGGCCCTGAGCCTCGCCTTCGAGGCCAACCCGAACCTGATGAATCACGTCGAGCGCGCCCGCTTTTCGGCGCTCACGAAGGGAGAAATCTCCCGCGCCTTCGACGAGCTCGACGAGGTTTCCCGGGACCTGGCCGACGCCGGGGAGGCGCGCCAGGATATTGACCTGATCTGGGGCGCCACCCTGACCCGCTGGGTTTCGCGAGCCACCAAGCGCTACGGTAACGCCTTCCTTTCGGTGGGCCGCGTCCAATCTCCGACACTCGTCCTCATCGCCGAGCGGGAGCGGGAGCGCCGGGCGTTCATCCCGGAGCCATACTGGGAGATCGAGGCTAACCTCCAGAACGGCGAGCCGTTCACCGTCCGTCACGCCCACGGGCGTTTCAAAGAAGAGGCCGCCGCAAAGACCGCCTACGAGAACCTGACGGACACCGCCACGGTGACGGAGGTCAGGCAGAAGACCGCCTCCCGCCCGGCCCCGACACCGTTCAACACGACGGCTTTCCTTACGGCGGCCGCGGGTATAGGCATCAGCCCATCGAGAGCGTCCCGCCTCGCGGAAGACCTCTACACCGATGGGTACATCTCTTACCCGCGGACGGACAACACCGTCTACCCGCGCTCGCTGGACATGCGAGAGATACTGGGATACCTCAAGGGGGTAGAGGGCGCCGGGGTTTACGCTGAAAAGTTGCTCCAGAACGAGAAACTCTCGCCGACGCGGGGCAAGAAGGAGACGACGGACCACCCCCCGATCTACCCGACCGCCCGCGCCTCGAAGAAGGCGCTGCGGGACGACCAGTGGAAGATCTACCAGCTCGTCGTCCGGCGTTTTCTGGCTACCCTGTCGGCCCCGTCAAAGAGCCTGCGGACCACGCTACGCTTCGACTCGGGCGGGGAACCGCTGGTCACGAGCGGAACGGTCGTGACCGAGGAGGGCTGGCTCGGGGTGTACCCCTATAGCCGACGCTCGGATGAGGAGCTTCCGGTGCTCGAAGAGGGCCAGGAGGTCCGGTTGTGGGAGGCGGAGATCCTCGGCAAAGAGACGCAGCCACCCGGACGTTACGGGCAGGGCCGGCTCATCAAGGTGATGGAGGACCTGGGGCTCGGCACGAAGGCGACGCGGCCGAATATCATCCAGAACCTCTACGACCGGGGCTACGTTCACGCCGACCCGCTCATCCCGACGGAGACCGGCATCGCGGTGGCGCAGGCGCTCAAAGACTTCGCGTCGGAGATCGCCTCGCACGAGATGACCGCCGAGTTGGAGAAGAGCATGGACGACATCTCCGAGGGCAAGGACAGCAAGGAGAACGTCGTAGAGACCTCCCGCGACATCCTGCGCCGGGTCTACGAGCACCTGGAGAGCAGCGAGGAGCAGTTCGCCGACATCGTGCGGAGCGGCATCAAGGTGGACGAGACTCTGGGCTCCTGCCCGGAGTGCGGGAACAACCTCATCATCCGCCGCAACCGCAAGAGCCGCAAGCGCTTTGTGGGATGCGAGGGCTACCCGGATTGCCGGGTGACCTATCCGCTGCCCCAGCGGGGGGATATAATCCCGCTCGGCACGACGTGCGACGCCTGCGGCGCGCCGGAGATCAAGGTGCTCGGCAAGCGGCGGCCCTGGATCACCTGCATCAACATGGACTGTCCCAAGAAGCAGGAAGCCGCCAAAGAGAAGGCAGAGAAAGAAGCAGCCGCCGAGGGAGGTGAGCGGTCATCGGGAGAGAGCGAGAAGGAACTAGAGAAGTCCACCACATAGAGGGACGGCTGGAACTCTATCACCAGGAAGAGCTTCCTCCCCGACGAGCCTCTATTTACACCCGGCTCTCTGGGTACCTGATCTTGTGGACGTTGGCGGCGGTTATCTGCTATTCTGCCGCCCTGTAACCTAGATACGTTAAAGTAGATGAATATTTTCGTGATTGATGAGATAACTTGGCCCCGGTAATAGGCGTAACAGCGACTTTGAAAGAAGATGTGGAGGCTGCGGCGACGCGGCCTCTCGGCCGGTTTGTGCGGACGGACCTCGACTACGTCGAGGGCGTTGCCCAGGCGGGCGGTGTGCCCGTGGTGTTGCCGCCGGTGGTCGAAGACGGGGGTGTTGCGAGGATCGTAGACAGCCTGGATGGTTTGCTGCTGAGCGGCGGCAGCGACCTGCACCCGAGCTATTACGGCGAAGAGCCGATCCCGGAACTGGACGTAACGATCCCGGAGCGGGACGCGTTCGAGATGGCGCTGCTGCAGCGCGCGATGAGCCGCGGGATACCGATCTTCGGCATCTGCCGGGGTTTGCAGGTGTTGAACGTAGCCCTGGGTGGGACGCTGTACCAGGACCTGGCTTCGCAGGTCGGGCCGGACCTCGTCAAGCATCGTCAGGAAACGCCCAAGTGGCAACCGACGCACGAGGTAGAGTTCTACTCCCGCACCCGGACCGCCGAAATCTCGGGCAGCGGCACGGTGAAAGTGAACTCTTACCACCACCAGGCCGTAAAGGATCTCTCGGATGACCTGATCGTGTCCGGCTGTTCCTCTGACGGCCTCGTGGAGGCGGTCGAGTATCGGAACCTCTCCGAACAGTGGATCGTGGCGGTGCAGTGGCACGCCGAGGCTATGCGGGAGGCCGGGATCGAACAGCGGCGCTTTTTCGCGGCCCACGTCGCGGAGGCCGAGCGGCACGCCGTGCGCCGGGCTGTAGCCTAGAGACCCGGTGTCCTCTTCCCGGAGGGGCATCTTCGTAACCCTTGAGGGCCTGGACTTCTCCGGCAAATCTACTCTGGTGCGCGCCTTGAAACCGCTCCTTACGGATTTGAATGTTCCGACGCTCTTTACCCGCGAGCCGGGGGGGCCGCTCGTCGCCGAGAAGATACGCGAGATACTGCTCGACCCCAAGCTAGACATGGACGCCTGGACCGAGGCGTACCTGTACGCGGCGGCCCGCGCCGATCATATGCGGCGGGAGATCTTACCGGCCATCGAGCGCGGAGAGAATGTTTTCTGCGAACGCTACCTGGATTCCAGCCTGGCGTACCAGGGCTTTGGGCGCGGGCTCGGCGTGGAGACGGTTCGCGAGCTGAACTCCTGGGCCGTTGGGGAGGTCGTCCCGGACAGGACCTTTTATCTGCGTCTGCATGCGGAGGAGCGCGCCCGGCGGGCCCGCAACTCCGGGGCGCTGCTGGACCGGATCGAGAAGGTCGGCGCGGAGTTCGCCGGCCGGGTAGAGGCCGGCTTTGAGGAGCTCGTCCGGCTAGAGCCCGAGAGGATTGAGGCGCTGGACGCCACCCGCCCGCCGGAAATGCTGGCGGAGACAGTGGCGCGGGCCTTTACGGAGTTTACGGAGCGGCGGCGCCTTAGCGGCCGAACGGGAAGATAGGAGTCGTTCAGTAATTGGGAACGTTCGACGGCATACTGGGCAACGGGGTCGTGCTGCGCCGGCTGGAGAAGGCTTTAGAGACCGGCGAGGCTTCGCACGCCTATCTTTTCTACGGTCCGTCCGGCGTCGGCAAGCGAACGGTGGCCCGGCGGTTCGGGGCAGCGCTGGTGGCGGCCGGCGATGCCGGTGCCGAGGACCGGGCCCGCCGGGGGCTGCACCCGGACCTGCGGGAAGTAAAGCCAGAGGGCACTTTCACCACGATCGGCCAGGTGAGGGAAGTGGTGACCCTGGCGGCGAGTCGCCCCTACGAGGGGGACCGGCGCGTTTTCATACTGGAGGCCGACACGCTCAACGTCCAGGCGGCGAACGCCCTGCTCAAGACGTTGGAAGAGCCGGAGGGAGAGGTCGTCTTCGTGCTGCTCGCGGGTTCGCGGGACGGCGTCTTGCCGACCATCGTCTCCCGGACGCAACCGGTAAGGTTCGATCCGGTCCCAACGGAAGAGGTGGCGGGGTTCCTCGAGGACCAGGGTGTAGAAGAGCCCGAGTTGGCCGCCGCCCTCGGGCGCGGAAGCGTGGGGCTCTCGTTGAGGTATGCCGGGCAGGCAGAGCTAAAGGAGTTGCGAAACGCGGTCTTCGAGGCCGCGTTTTCGTACAGGGGAGATTTCGAGGACCGGCACCGGGCGGCATCGGAGATCATGGCCCGCGCCGAGGCGGTAGGAACTGCCAGGGAGACGGAGGTCCTCGCCGGGTTCGAGGAGCCTGAGAGCCGGCGGGCGAAGGATGCGGCGAAGCGCGCCGCCCGGGCGGCGCGGGACGGGGCCGTACGGGAGGCGCTGGAGTTGCTCGCCCTGGTTTATCGCGACGCGGCGGTGGTTGGGGTGGGAGCGAGGGAGTTGGTTGCAAACATAGACCAGGTGGCGGAGATTCAGCGTCATACGGAACGGCATCCAGACGCCGACTGGGCCGGGGCTGCGTCGCGGGTGGGGGAAGCCCGCGCTGGCCTTGCGTATAATGTCTCTCCAGAGGCGATCCTGGAGGTCACGCTATCACGGACACGGCAGAAGATACTCGAACGCTCCCCCGGCTCGTAGACGTTCGCGTCCCCGGCTGGAGCGTCCCGAGGCTCTGCTACGCCCGGGACCTCGACCTCCGGGTCGGCTACCGGGTGGTCGTAGACACCGAGGTGGGAGAGTTGATCGGTCGCGTCTCCCTGACTCCCCGCCGCCGCGAACCCTACACGGAGCCGTACGATATTACCCGGGTCGTTACCGACGAGGACGACCGGAGAGAAGACGCCAACCGGGAGCTGGGGCGCGAGGTACGCAACGAAGCCCAGAAGCTCGCCCGCGACTATCGTATCGAGAAGGTCCGGTTTATCGGGTGCGACATCTCCCTCGACGGGCTCTATATAGAGGTGAAGTACGAGGCAGAGGAGGATAGGGATTTAGATCCCGTAAAGAACAGGCTGGAGGACCGCTACGATGCCCAGGTGGTGTTCCGGCGGTTCATGTTTATCGAGCGGGCCGGGGATGCCGGGGGTTGCGACACGTGCGGGTTGCCGCTGTGCTGCGCGGTCTGGAGCGGGGCGCGGAGCCTGGGACCGGTCAACGTGCGGCTTGCCAAGCAGCAAGGCGTAACGCCTAACGACAAGATCATTGGCTGCTGCGGCGAGGTGAAGTGCTGCATGCGCTACGAGCACGAGACCTACAAGGAGTTCAAAGAGCGCGCGCCCTTCAAGAACACCACCGTCGTCCTCGGTGGGCAGGAAGGCCGGGTCGTGGACTACTCGATGGTCCAGGACTCAGTCCTCGTCCAGTTCGGCGAGAAACGCAGCGACCAGGAGCTCGTCCCGCTCGACCGGCTGGCCGCCGACAACGACGACATCGAACCCGTGGACGCGGAGGAGTGAGCCGGGCCTCTCGTGCTGGATAACCTCTGCGACGTACCGGGCGTCCTCGTCGGACACGCCACCGACTACGAGGGCCTCACCGGCTGCACCGCAATCCTCTTCGACCGTCCGGCGGTTGTTGCCGTTGATGTGCGGGGGTCTTCTCCCGGAACCCGCGAAACGGATCGCCTCGGTCCTCTAGGCATCGTGCGGGACACACACGCCATCCTCCTGACCGGCGGCAGCGCCTTCGGGCTGGCGGCGGCGGATGGCGTGGTGCGGTTTCTCGAAGAGAAGGACGTGGGGCTCGACATCGGGGTGGCGAAGATACCGCTCGTCTCGGCGGCCGTGATCTTCGACCTCATGTTCGGCTCCCCAGATGCCCGTCCCGACGCCGATATGGGCTACAAAGCCGCAGCGGCAGCGCGAAGCGAAGATTTCGAGCAGGGTAGCGTGGGCGCCGGAACCGGCGCCACGGTCGGCAAGATACTCGGCCTGGAGAACGCCATGAAGGGCGGTGTGGGCAGCGCGTCTGCCCGGCTCGACGGCGGCCTAATCGTGGCGGCGCTCGCCGTCGTAAACGCCGTCGGCGACGTGCGGGACGAGCAGGGAAACATCCTCGCCGGACCCCGCCGGGAAGACGGCGGATTGGCCGACAGCGTAGACCTGATGCCCCAGGCGGCCGACCGGATGCGCTGGGGCCAGAACACCACCCTCGGCGTCGTCGCCACGAACGCCCGCCTGACGAAGCCCGAGGCTACCAAAGTGGCCCAGATGGCCCACGACGGCCTCGCCCGCGCCATATACCCAGTGCATACCAGCGTGGATGGCGACGTGGTCTTCGTTGCCGGGGTGGGCGAGACAGAGACGGCCCCGGATGTGGTGGGAGCCTGGGGTGCACAGATGATGCAGAAATCTATCCTGCGCGCCGTGCGAGCGGCGAAGGGGATACCGGGTATTCCCTCCCTGGCGGAGTACGCCGGGGAGGGATAGACCGAGTTTCTACATATCGCTTAGGCGGCCTCGGGGATCAGGATGTCCCGGCCGCCCGGCAGGCGGCCATTGTTCAGGTCGTTTACGGCGTCGTTGATCTCATCCAGCGAGTAGGTGTGGGTCTGCAGGCTAACCTTGCCCCGCGCCTGGAGCGTCATCAGCTCGGCCAGTTGGTTGTAGGTACCGACCAGGTTCCCGATAATGTTGCGCTCGGTAGAGATGATGTCTATGGTTGGGATCTCGATCTTCCCCCCGTACCCGATGATGAAGTGCGAGCCCGCCGCGTGAGTCATGTTCCACCCATCTACCTGGGCGCCTTTCTCACCCACGAAGTCCAGAACGACCTCGGCCCCCTGACCGCCCGTCATCTCCGTTACAGTATCCACCTGGGACCCGTCGGCCAGCACCGTCTGGTCCGCTCCGAGCTTTTTGGCAACCTCCAGGGCCTCTTCTGACTGGTCTACAACGATGACCTCGGTGGCACAGAGCGCCTTCAAGGACTGTATCCCGATATGCCCGAGTCCGCCGGCCCCGATGACCACCGTCCGGGTGCCAGGATGCAGCATCGGTACGGCCTTCTTTACCGCATGGTAGGCGGTGAGCCCGGCGTCGGCGTGGGCCGCCACGTCCTTCGGCTCGACGCCTTCGGGTAATTTGACGACGGCGCGGGCGTTGGTCTTTAGAAGTTGAGCGAAGCCGCCGTTCGTGTCTATGCCGGGGAAGGCGCTGTTCTCGCAGTGCATGTCGTCCCCACCCCGGCAGGCTCGGCACAGGCCGCAAGTTATGAGGGGATGCACGATCACTGCGTCCCCGACCTCGACGTTCGATACGGCAGAACCAACCTCCTCGATCCAGCCGGCGTTCTCGTGGCCGGGAGTGTAGGGTAGCTCTATGCCGGTCAGCGGCGCCCACTGCCCTTCTATGACGTGAAGGTCGGTCCGGCAGAGGCCCGCGCCCCCGATCCTGACGACTACGTCCAGGGGGCCGTTGACCGTTGGCTCTTCGACCTCCTCAAGCTTCAGCGGCTCGGTACCTATCTCTTCGTTGTACTCGTACAGTCGAGCGGCTTTCACAGGCTGGCCTCCTCTTTCTCTGGTAAGTCTTCTGGTATGTCGTAGCGGGCGGCGAGTAGCCCCAGGCAGTGGGCGGCGTTGCCCTCGATGCTGACCCGCGTTGTGCGGGCGAACCTGAGTTGCTCCACGACCGCATCCTCCGGTACCCGCCTTCCGTCAGGGTCAACGACGAGCGGCGCTTCCGGCGACACGCTGATGCCCAACTCGGCCCGCCGTTCCCGGTAGATGTCGAACTCCGGCGAAGAGGGAACTTCAGAGAGCGTCATACCGGCCAGGTCTTGCGGAGTCGCGCCGTCGGACATGAGGACCCGGCTGAGTATCTCCTGGCGTCGGATAAAAGACTTGCGCCGGAAAGTGGCGCCCACTTCGTCCAGCGCTTCGCCGCTAGTCTCGCCAGCGAACGAGTCGTCGAAACCGAGTTCGTTTCCCACACCAGCGTTTATATCTCTCCTGAGGCGTGATGTTCGTCGAGCATGACCTCGGCGCGCTGGACACCCGGGACCGATAGTGCCGCTTCCCGCGTTTCTAAGCTGCTCCGTTGAGACTCCGGCGAGTTTCCTCTACGTCCATGCCGTGCAGGCGGAGGAGGTTTTCGCCCAGGATCTTGCGTTTGGCCTGTTCGGTGAGCTGCGGGTAGCCGTAGCCCTCCATGAGGTCCTGCGGTATCTCGAAGTTCCAGAAGGCGTCTAAAGCCCACTTGGGGTGGAAGATGGGAGCTTCTGAACCGTAGATGATCTTGTCCTCCCCGCACCAGAAGAGAAGCTTGCCGAGCCACTCG
>JALYGE010000115.1 GCA_030777225.1 Actinomycetota bacterium | reverse complement strand
AGCACCCGGAATGGACTCCGGTCTTCGATGTATCGCCCGAGCAAGCGGCCGCCAGCAAACGCCGGATCTTCGACCTTGCGGCGGAGGAAGAGGCGCTGGTGTTCGCCCACCATTTCCCTCCTTTCCCGAACCTGGGGCGGGTTCTCAAGAAAGAGGAGGGTTGGCTGTGGCGGCCGATCGAGATAGGGAGGTAGGCGGGACCCTGTCTGACGGCCCCGGCTGGATCGTCGTTCGCCGCGCTCCTCCTTTTCGATTCCCTCCTTTATGGGTATCCATTCTCGAAAGGCCACGAACCGCCCGCGAACGTCCGCGTCGCCGTGTGGTACGTTCTCCCGTAGCGGCTGCGAAGGAAGGTGTAGAGGATGGCTAATCGCCTGGCAAACGAGACGAGCCCGTACCTACTCCAGCACAAAGACAACCCCGTGGATTGGTTCCCGTGGGGCGAGGAGGCGCTGGAGAAGGCGCGGGAAGAGGACAAGCCGATCCTGCTGAGCGTCGGCTACTCTGCCTGCCACTGGTGCCACGTCATGGAGCGCGAGTCCTTCGAGGACGAGCAGACCGCCCGCATGATGAATGAGCACTACGTCAACATAAAGGTGGACCGCGAAGAGAGGCCGGACATAGACTCGATCTACATGTCCGCCGTCCAGGCCCTCACCCGCCACGGCGGCTGGCCGATGACGGTCTTCCTAACCCCCGACGGCGCTCCCTTCTACGGCGGCACCTACTTTCCACCCGTCCCGAGCCGCGGGATGCCCTCCTTCCAACAAGTCCTCCTCAGCCTCGCCGACGCCTACGAGAACCGTCGCGACGAAGTCCTCCAGAGCGCCGAGAGCGTCCGCGACTACCTCCAGGCCGCGACCAGTGCCGCCATCCCAAAGTCCACCCTCGGCCCCGAACTGCTCGACACCGCCGCGGAAACCCTCAAGTCCCAACTCGACCATACACACGGCGGCTTTGGCGGCGCGCCCAAGTTCCCCCAGCCGATGAACCTGGAGGTCCTGCTCCGCTACCACCACCGCACCGGGGACGAAGATGCGCTGTCGGGTGTGGAGCTCACCCTGAAGAAGATGGCCAACGGCGGCATCTACGACCACCTCGGCGGCGGCTTCGCCCGCTACTCGGTGGACGCCTACTGGCTCGTCCCGCACTTCGAGAAGATGCTCTACGACAACGCCCTCCTCGTCCAGATGTACCTGGAGGCGTACCAGGCCACGGGCGACCCCTTCTACGAGCGCGTCGCCGAGGAGACCCTGGACTACGTCGTGCGCGACATGGCCTCCCCCGAGGGCGGCTTCTACTCCGCCGAAGACGCCGACTCCGAAGGCGTGGAGGGGAAGTTCTACGTCTGGACGCCCGCCGAGATACAGCAGGCGCTGGAGCCCGAAGAGGCGGAGCTGGCGATGCGCTACTGGGGCGTGACCGAGGCCGGAAACTTCGAGGGCAAGAACATCCTCAACGTCCCCCGGCCGCCGGAGGTCGTCGCCGAGGAGGCCGGTATCTCGCCGGAGGATCTGCGCGGACGAATAGCAGAGGCTCGGTCGAAGCTCTTTGCCGTCCGCAAGCAGCGCGTCCGGCCCGGCCGCGACGACAAGGTTCTCGCCGCCTGGAACGGGCTCATGCTCCGATCCTTCGCCCTCGCCGCCCGCGTCCTGAGCCGCGACGACTACCGCGAGGTGGCCGAGAAGAACGCCGCGTTCCTGCTAGAGAAGCTGAAATCCGACGGCCGCCTGCGGCGCTCCTACAAAGACGGCCGCGCCCGCTTCAACGGCTACCTGGAAGACTACGCGATGGTCGCCGACGGGCTCGTGGCGCTCTACGAGGCGACCTTCGAGCCGCGCTGGCTCGCGGAGGCCGACTCCTTGTGCGGCGCCGTGTTCGAGCTATTCTGGGACGCTGGGAGCGGCACCTTCTACGATACCCCCGCCGACCACGAGGAGCTTGTGACCCGTCCGCGCGACATCTACGACAACGCCACGCCCGCCGGGACCTCCGTCGCCGTAGACGTGCTGCTAAAGCTCGCGCTTCTGTTAGATCGCAACGACTACCGTCAGCGGGCCGAAACGGTGCTCGAAAACCTGAGCGGTGGCCTGGAGAAGCTACCCGGTGCCTTCGGACGCCTGCTCTCCGCGCTCGACTTCCACCTCTCCCGGCCCCGCGAGGTAGCCATAATCGGGGAGCCCGGAGCCGCCGATACCCGGACCCTCGTAGACACCGTGTATTCTCGCTACCTCCCCAACAAAGTCGTGGCGGGGCGCGCCGAAGATGATGAGGAACCCGCCGGACTGATCCCGCTCCTGGCCGACCGTTCCGCCCGCAACGGGGCGGCCACCGCCTACGTCTGCGAGGGTTACGCCTGCCAGAGCCCGACTACGAAATCTGAGGAGCTCGCTGAACAACTCGCCGGACGGTGATATACATAGGGCATGCGCAAGACTACGGTGTATTTGGGTGAAGAAGAGGCCGAGGGACTTCGTAGGCTCGCGGCGGCGAGCGGGGAATCTCAGGCGGAGTTGATCCGCGAGGGGGTTCGCCGGTTGTTGCGAGAGGGAGAGGAGCGGAGGTTTCACAGCATGGGCAAAGGCGTGGGAACGGGCGAGGTTCGGCCGCGGTGGAGTCCTGATGGGTTGCGCGAGAAGACGCTCGGGCAAGCCTGAGGCGGCTGTCTGGCGCTCCTGATCGACGCTGGCGGACTGTACGCTCAGGCAGATCGGGCAGACCCTTATCACGAAGCAGTGGTCAGATTACTCCGTGAAGAGCGCGGACCTCTGGTTACCTCCGGCGTTGCCGTAGCGGAGGCTGACTACCTGATCCTGACCCGCCTCGGGATCGACGTTGAGCTGGCTTTCCTGGACGATCTGGCGGAGGGAACTTTCGTGGTAGAAAGCCTGACCCGCAACGAGCTCGGCGTGGCGCGGGATCTCGCCCGGTGTCATCGCGACCTGGAGCTTGGACTGGCCGACGTATCGATAGTGGTTCTCGCACACCGGTATGCCACGCGCAGGATCGTTACGTTCGACGAACGGGCTTTCAGGACGTTGGCTCCACTACAGGGAGGCGCCTTTACCGTGCTGCCCGCTGATTCCGAGTTGCGCGAACAGAGCTAGTTCCAGAAACACGCGCCGGATATATCCGGGCCAGAACTAACTCGCCGGCCGAACCACGATGGATGTACGACGGAAGCCGGAGATCTCCACATCCGTGCCGGGCTCTATGGGGGTCATCTGGGGGTCTTCCGCGATGGCCGTCCACAGCTCGCCGTGGACGAAGACGGTGCCGCCGGCCTTGCCGATCTGGCGCCGAACCGTGCCGACCTCCCCGATCATGCCCTCCCTACCCGTGCTGACGCGCTGCCGGCTCGTATTCACCACCGCGAATACGAGCCCGGCCAGGAAGAGCGCCAGCAAAACGGCCGGGACTATGACGTACCATCGGGAGAAGCCGAACCGCTCCCTGAAGGTCAGGGATTGCTCTACGAGCTCCGCGTTCGCGGTATTCAGCTCTATCCCCTTCGCCTCCACCGTCTCCCCGTCGGCGGCTTCCAAAAGCGAGCGGAGGTCGGGTTCGACGTACTCGATGACCCCGATCTCCAGCGCGTCCTCGGCGTTGATCGCCTCCGCCTCCCTTACGGCTCTCTCGGCCCATTCCTCGTTGCGGTTGTGGGTCTCGGCGAGGCTGGTTATGAGGGCCACCGCGTCGTTGCGGGCTTTCTGGCCCAGGTCTCCCGGGATATCTCCGCCGAAAAACGTCACCGGCGTGGCCGCCCCGGTACGGGTGTCCGGCGCCATCGCCGCCACGTCGCTGCCCATGAGAATGAACGTCCCGGCGCTCGCGGCTTGCGTCCCGCGGGGGGTGATGTAGACGATGACCGGGGTGTCCTGCGCGTCGCCCATTATCCTGAGTATGTCCTGGGTGTAATCGAGTCGTCCGCCGGCGGTGCTGAGCTCGATGGCGACGGCCTCGGCGTCTGCCTCCCCGGCCTCGGAGATTACACGCTCCAGGTAGCGCACCGTCTTGCCCGTCAGCTCGTCGCTGCGTCCCGTAGTCTTGGAGACATCGGCGACGAAGACCTCCGGCTCGTCTTCCTGGGCGACCGAATCTTCCGTCCCCCAAACCGCGAGCATGGCTGCCACGCCGAGCGCCAGGATCAGGGTCAGATAACGTTTCATACGGCAATGATTTTACTATCTGGATTGTGGACCGAAGCTTTCGCTACTACAATGGCGGCCGACTTTAGAGTTGTTCGAGCGCCTGTTCGAGGTCGGAGATCACGTCTCCAGGATGCTCTATCCCACAAGAGAGCCGCACCAGGTTCTCTTTGACGCCCAGCCGTTCCCGGCGCGAGGGCGAGAGCTCCCGGTGTGACGACGTAGCCGGGTGGATCGCCAGGGTGTACACGTCCCCGAGGCTCGGGGCTTTTACGCAGAGCTCCAGGGCGTTGAGGAAGCGGAAGGCGTTTTTGCGGCTCTCCAACGCCAACTCGAAGGAGACGAGGCCGCCGGTGTCGGCCAGGACGCGACGGACCGTCTCGCCGTCCGGGTGGTCCTGAAGAGAAGGGTGGTTGACCTTCGCGACCTTCGGGCGGGAAGTGAGCCAGGCGGAGATCTCGCGCGCGTTCTCGCACTGGCGCCCCATCCGCAGCGGCAAGGTTTTCAGTCCCCGGTGGGCGAGCCAGGCCTCGAACGGCCCTAACGTCCCGCCCACGAGCTTGCGTATCTGCTCCACCGCCGCGTCGTAGGGCGGGTTGGCGACGACTACCCCGGCGGTCAGGTCCCCGTGGCCGGAGAGGTACTTGGTCGCGCTGTGAACGACGATGTCCGCTCCCAACTCCAGCGGACGCTGCAGACAGGGCGTCCCGAACGTGTTGTCCACTATGAGGGTCGAGCCGGCGTCGCGGACCGTCCCGGCGATGCGCTCCGTGTCGGCCACCCGCAAGAGAGGGTTGGAGATGGTCTCTATTACTACAGCCCGGGGCCTGTATTTTTCTAGCTTTGACTCCAGGTCTTCGGGATCGCTGGCGTCGAAGAAGCGAGTCTCCACGCCGCCCATGCCGAAGACCTGCACCAACAGCGTCGCCGTCGAGCCGTAGAGTTGGTCGGCGGCCAGAACCGTACACTCGCCGCTGCACTCCGCCGACGACAGCGCCGCGTGCATCGCCGCCATCCCGGAGGCGAAGGCGAATGCCCGCCCCGAACCTTCCAGGGCGGCCAGCGCCCTCTCGAAGGCGACGACCGTGGGGTTGTCGTAGCGGGCGTAGCTGTAGCCCTCCTGCTCGCCGCCGAGCACCTTGTCCGTCGTCTCCACGTCCGGGTGGGAAAAGGTCGTCGAGGCGTAGATGGGGGTCGAGATGGGATAGTACTCGCCGTCCGCCCTTGCTTCTCCGAACCCGTTCGCGGATACGGCCCGCTTTTCGCCGGAGTGGACGGCGAGGGTCTCGAAACTTTTCTTTCGGTCTCTCTCTTGTGCGCGGCGAGGTTCCATCGTGCCTATACTAACCTACCGGCAGACAAAATTAACTGGAGGTTTCTTCCGTTGGAGGGATGGCAGAACAGGATCGAGTACTTCGAGCGGATGGTGGCGGAGAACCCGGACAATCCTACCGGGCTCCTGGCGCTGGCGAACGAGTACGGCAAAGCCGAGCGGTTCGAGGACGAGGCGGTGACCCTGGAGCGGTACGTCGCACAGCACGAGGATGAACGTACGGCGAGGCAACACACCTCCCAGCACATCAAGTTCCGCGCACCGCTCACCGGGGAAGACGCCGGACGGATAGAACTGGTGAGCGCTTAGCGATGGCCACGCCGGCGCCGGGGCCCTCCCTGAGAGCGAGTCCCTGCTGGAGGGACACACCTCAGCTTGGCCTCACTCGCCTAGCTGTACGAGCGCGTGCCGCAGGTCTTCGGCCATCCCGCTGTGGCCATACTTCTCCGCCTGCTGGATACCCCTCTCGTAGGCGTTTCTCGCCTCGTCCTTGCGCCCGAGACGGGAGAGTACGTCACCCAGCCGGGCATACGCATTGCCTTCGTCTTCGCTGTGGACGGAGACGTAGCGTTCTAGCACTGCCGCCTCGTCCTCGTGACGACCGGCCTTCTGATACTCGTTGGCTAAAGCTAACAACCCGGTGGGGTTATC
>JALYGE010000114.1 GCA_030777225.1 Actinomycetota bacterium | reverse complement strand
AAGACCAGCGTCTTGTTCAGCGCGTTCACCACCGCGTAGAGCACCGCGCCGGCATAACCAATAGGACCACCGATGGCGAGCGCGATCATGATGTACCCCGCCTGTCCGATAGCCGAGTAGGCCATCACCTCCACCGGCGAGTGCCGGGCTACCGCCTGGTGCGCCCCGTAGATGATGCTAGCCGTCCCGAGGATCAGGACCACCGGCGCCCCGAACGCGAGCTGGTCGGGCATTATGTACCCCCCGAACCTCAGCAGCCCGTAGCTGCCGATGTTCGCCAGCGCCCCGCTCAGAATAGCCGCCACCGGCGCGTGGCTCCCCACGTAGACCGCCGGCAGCCAGAAGTGGAACGGGAACAGTCCCAGCTTCAGGCCGAAGGCGACGAAGATAGCCGACGCTATCACGATGGTCGGGTTCGCGCCAACGTCCCCGATACGTTCCGCGGCGATCCTCATGTCCAGCGTACCCGTTATGTGGTACAGGGCCGCCACCGCGATAAGGAAGATCACCGACCCCAGCAAGTTCACGACGGCGAAGATAAACGCCGCCCGCACCTGGTAGTCCTGCTCCCGGTAGCCCACGAGGACGAAGGATGCCGTCATCGCGATCTCGAAGAACACGTAGAAGTTGAACATGTCTCCCGTAAGAAACAATCCCATCAGCCCGGTGTTGAGAAACAGGATCAGGGCTGGGAACGTCCGGGAGCGGACGCCCAGGATCAGCTCGTAGAGCAGCGAGACCAGGATGACGCCGCAAGAGACGACGGCGAAGGTCAAGCCCAGAGCATCGGCCCGCAACGCTATACCGAGGCCCAGCGGCCAGTCGCCCGCGACCACGACGACCGGCCCGTCCCGGAGGACCTGGACAACCAGGAGGATCGCGGAGACGAAGCTCGTGCCCAGGCCAGCCAGCGCGATCCAGCCCACGATAGGTCGCTGCCCGTTCAGCATCGCCAGAGCCGCCCCCAGCACCCAGGTTACGCCTATGGTAAGAGAGATCAGTATCAAACAGGTTCCTTGCGCTCAGGGTCTATGTGCTCCGGGTACTCGTCGCGTTCCAGGGCCTCCGCCGCCTCGGTTTCGGCCCGCGAGATGTCCTCGAGGTCTATGGTGCTGTGTGTGGTGTAGAGCCGGTAGCTCAGGGCGAGAAGCAAGGCGGTCACGCTGGAGCTGATCACGAGGGCTGTCAGCACCATGGCCTGCACCAGCGGGTCGCTGATCTCTACGCCCTCGGGAAGCGGGTAGATGGGGGCCTGACCCCGTGTAATGCCCGCCGCCACGATGAATATGTTGGCGGCGTTCGAGATCAACACGATCCCGATAACCACCCGGATCAGGTTCCGCTGCAAGACCAGGAAGGCCCCCGCCCCGAAGATGAGGGAGATGGCGAGCGCGATTATAAACGTCATCCAGGTCCCTCTCCGAAGACTTCGTCGGGATCCCGGTGCTCCCCTTCGCGCCCGCGGCGCTCTATCCGCCCGATAAGCCGGGCGAGGAGGCTGATCACCCCTGTGCCGTACCCGACCACCAACAGGAATATCCCCACGTCGAAGGCGACGGCCGTTATGATCTCCAGCGTGCCGAAGGTTATGACGTGCTCCCCCGGCGGCGGCCAGTGGGTCATCAGCGGCTCGCCGACGAACAGCGGCCGGGCAGCCACGGCGAGCGTCAGCAGCAGCCCCGCGTAGGCCCCGTAGCCGATCCCGCGCAGCGGCAGCAGCCGCTCGGTCTGCTCCCTCCCAAAGGCCAGATACTGCATGAGTATTCCCAGAGCGGCGATCACCCCCGCGGAGAAGCCATCCCCAACTTGCACATAACCTTTGACCAGAACGGCCGCCGCCGCCACCATCGTCGGCAGGAGCAGGAGCCGCGCTATGGCCCGCGTCATCACGCTCGTAACGCCCTCCGGCACGCCGCCGGTAATGCTCTCAGGGTTCTGCTTCACGGCAGCCTCCCGCGCCAGAGCAGGGTAGCCACGCCGAGCAGTACCAGGGCGACCACCGAGATCTCACCCATCGTATCCAACCCGCGAAAATCGGCCAGGATGACCGTTACCGCGTCATAGCCGTGCGCCTCGGGCGTTAGCTCCAGCAACCCCTCCGCCGCGCTCTCCCGGCTCGTCGTCTGGGAGAGCGTCGCCCAGCTTATCGCCATTGCGAACCCACCGGCCAGGGCCGCTACCAGAACCTTCGCCTTGACATACTGCACCGGTATCCGCGCCCCACGCCTGAGGACATCGTAGGGAATGAGCTTCAGCGTGCCGAGGACGATAAGCGTTACGATGGTCTCGATCAGCACCGCGACCAGCGCCACGTCCGGCGCCCCGAAGAAGGCGTAGACGACGGCTATGGAGAACCCGGCGGCCGAGATGACGAGCGCCAGGGTGACGTGCTTGCGCACGAAACACGTCGCCACCGAGGCCATCGCCGCCCCGATAAGCGCGAGCAACAGCGGGAAATCGCTGGTCGAGAACCCGCCCAACTCGTAGACACCGCCCGTCCCGGTGAATATGAGGCCGAGGCCCACCAGTATCCCGGCCGGCACCAGTATCGCCGTGACCCGGACCCTCGTATCGCGCACCTCCGCGCGGTGGGCCACGTCCGAGAACTTGTTCAGCTCCCGCAGGCCGAAGTGGTACATCCGCTCCGGCCCCACCTTCTCCCCGATCCAGGCGAAAAGATCCACCGCACCCTGCCACACCGGCCGCGAGACTATGAGCAGCGCCCCGAGCATGAAGGTGGCGAGCGCCAGCAGGTTCTCGGGCCGGGCGTCCAGGTGATAGGCCGGTTCTACGTCTTCTATCGGCGCGGCGTACGAGACCTCGCCGGCCGCCCGCGCCAGCTCCGCGAACGGTCCTACGAGGGTGCCGCCGAGCACCACCAGTACCCCCAGAACCGCGATCGGGGCCACGAGCGCCACCGGTATGCCGTGCGCCTCGGCCCTCTCCTCTCCCAGAAAGATGCCGCTCCAGAACTTCCAGGTGTAAGTGAGCGTCAGCACCGTCGCCAGAAGCGCCATACCGGCGAAAAGTGGCCCTTCCTCCAGGGCCGCGCCGAACAGCAACTCGTCCTTAAAAAACCCGATGGTCAGCGGGACGGCGGCGAGGCCCGCCGCCGTGGCGCCGCTCGCCGCCGCGAGCAGCGGCATGGAGCGGGCGAGACCGCCCAGGCGGGAGAGCCTGTTCTCTCCCGTCGCCTCCGTTACCGCCCCGGCGGTCAGGAACAGGGCGCTCTTGGCGAGAGCATGGGCTATCACGTAGAAAGAAGCCCCCATCGCCCCGTACTTGCCGCCCATCCCGAACATAAAGACCACGTACCCGTACTGGGAGATCGTGGAGTAGGCCAGAAGCTGCTTCAGCACGTCGCGCGTCAGGGCGATCAGGCCGCCGACCAGTATCGAGGCCGCCCCGATAACCGTGAGAACGCCGAGCAGGAACTCGCTCTTCTGAAGCAGCGGGTAGACCCGCCCGATGAGGAGCACCCCCGCCGCCACCATCGCCGCCGAGTGGAGGTACGCCGAGACCGGCGTGGGGGCCGCCATCGCCCGCGGCAGCCAGAACTGGAACGGCACCTGGGCGCTCTTGGCGAGCCCGGCGATGGCGATGAGCCCGCCGGCCACGATCAAGAACAGTCCCGGCTCCGTAAGCTCCGCGAGCTCCGGCACCGAGAAGGTGCCGTAGGCCCGGTAGAACATCAGGGCGCCGATAAGCAGCAGGACCGCGGTAATACCCGTAACCAGGAGCGCCATGAGCGCCGAGGAGCGGGACTCCTCCTGGTGGGCGTCGTAGCCGATCAGGTAATAGGAGGCTATCGCCGTGAGGTCCCAGAAGACGAAGATGAGGATGAGGTCCTGGGCCATCGCGAGCCCGACCATCGAGCCCATGAACATAAGGATGAAGAAGTGGAACCTGACGGCGTAGCCCTGCGGCCGGTGTTCGTGGTGCAGGTGCAGCGGTATGTAGCGAGAGGAGAACACGACCACCAGAAAACCTATGCCGGTAGCGAGCAGCGAGTACAGGGCGGCGAGACCATCCAGCTCGACGGCGAAGCGCAGGTCGAGGGTCGTCGCCCAGGGGACGTCTACCTCTCCTCCGCCCGAAAGCCACCCGTGCAGCGTCGCCCCGAACGCCAGCGCGGTGACCGCCGCCCCCGCCGGAGCCGCGAAGCTGGTCCGGATCATGCCCACAGCCACCGCTACAGGCGCGGCCAGCAAGGCCAGGACCAGCGGGACGAGAACCAGCGCCGCGGTCAGCAGCGACTTCCTCTACACGCGCGCCGCCTCCGGGAACATCTCCCCGTTACTCTGTTCGGTAAAGGCTTGCTCAAAGCCCTCGATCTCCTCCAACTCCGTCGATTGTCGCGACAGTTTCGCTTCGATCTTTTGTAATTGTAACGGGGTGCCGAA
Source organism: Actinomycetota bacterium (assembly GCA_030777225.1). Lineage (GTDB taxonomy): Bacteria > Actinomycetota > Rubrobacteria > Rubrobacterales > Rubrobacteraceae > SIRX01. Next base: position 1,241 of record JALYGE010000114.1, on the reverse strand, counting down.
TCTCGCGTCCAATGCAGCCATTCTGCCCCGCTAGCGGTTACAATAGCTCCAAAGGAGGGAGTTTTGAAAACGAGCGTTACGCAACTGACCGACTCCTACAACCGAAAAATGGACTACCTGCGGATCAGCGTCACCGACCGCTGTAACTTCCGCTGCCAGTACTGCATGCCGGAAGACATCGTCTTCCAGGACAAGAGCCAGATCCTCACCCTCGAAGAGATGCTCACCTTCGCCGAAGCCTGCCTGCAGCTCGGCGTTACCAAAGTCCGCGTCACCGGCGGCGAGCCGCTCGTCCGGCGCGGCGTGGTGTGGTTCGTGGAGCAGCTCAAGGCGTTGGGCTTCGAGGACGTAACCATGACCACCAACGGCTTTCTGCTAAAAGACTACCTCGAAGACCTGGTAGAAGCCGGCCTGGACCGCATAAACATCTCGCTGGACACGCTGCAGCCCGAGAAGTTCCGGTTCATCACCCGCCGCAACCACTTCGAGAAGGTATGGGGCTCGATCCTGTCCGCCCTCGAAACCCCGCTCTCCCCCGTGAAGCTCAACGCGGTGGCGCTGCGCGGGGTGAACGACGACGAGATAGCGGACATGGCGAAGCTGACGCTCCGGTACCCGATGCACATGCGGTTTATCGAGCTGATGCCACTAAACGGCGACACCAACGGCTCCCGCTTCCGGTCGCTCTTTATCTCGGGGCGCGAGATCCTGGACCGCGCCCAGGCGGAGCTAGGCGACCTGCGGCCAATAGAGAAAGAGGACCCGGCGGCCCCGGCGGACGAGTTCAAGTTTGACGGCGCCCCCGGAACCTTCGGCGTCATAACGCCGGTCAGCGAACCGTTCTGCGCCCGCTGCTCGCGGCTGCGACTTACGGCGGACGGCAAGCTCCACCCCTGCCTCCTCACCGACCTCGACGTGCCGGTAAAGGACGCCATCCGCTCCGAAGACCCGAGACCGGCCATCCACGAGGTCCTCTGGCACACAGCGGGGATAAAGCCGGCGGCCGGACTCACGCTCCCCGAGGAGTCGCGCAACCGGACTATGAGCCAGATCGGGGGTTAAGACACTCATTATAGACTTTCGAAGTCTTGAAAGTCTTGAGATAGACTTGAGGTGGAATTACCCCGAGGTGGCGGACAGTTTTCTCTTACGCCACCGCAACCTCCTCCATTGTAGCTTGCTCGTAGTCGGCCGGGCTCAGGTAGCCTAACGACGAGTGGCATCGAACCCGGTTGTAGAAA
>JALYGE010000113.1 GCA_030777225.1 Actinomycetota bacterium | reverse complement strand
TTCGAGCCGGCCGGCAAGGAATGCTAAAGGGTTCCGGCTCTTTGACGTTTAGCTGTTGCCGTGTCAGGTTATATATTATGGAAGTAGTAAGCTAGAGGTAAGGGAGGCTATATGACTGTTGCAAGGGTTACCGAACTGAGCGCCACCTCACAGGAGAGCTTCGAGGACGCCATCAACGAGGCCGTCAACCGGGCCACCAAGACGCTCAGGGGCGTACAAGGATGCTGGGTGAAGGACATGAACGTCCTTATAAGCGATGGCCAGATCCGTGGCTACAAGGTCAACGTGGCGATCACCTTCGAGCTTGAGGGATAAGCGACTGGTCCAGGCGGCAAATACACTTGAGCTAGATGCCGGGGTTCTACGGGACCTCGGTTCTTTCATGTGTTATCGGTAAGATCCCTCTTGCGAGGGATCTATGTCGTCGTGTACTCCTCCTGCCAGCCCTTCTATGTCGGAATGCTGGCGCCCACTCCCCCTCCGCGGCTCCGGACTTCGTGTTCCCGCGGGAATGGGACCCGGCTACACTTCAACCCTCATCCGGGGCCGGGTCCATCCTCCCATTTTCCTCCCGGCTCTTCTCGTCTGAATTTCCGGAGAGAGCAGCCTGGTTATGTAGCGAATGCGGGTAGCGACAATGTCGCGAGGGTTAGTAACCGCCACCGTCTTCTTCGCCGTTCTCCTCTTCGCCGTTCTCCTCCTCGCCATTCTCTTCTTCGCCGTTCTCCTCTTCTTCGCCGCCCTCGCCGCCTCCGCATCCGGCGACGAACAGAGCAAATGCCGCCACCAATCCTGCTATGCCCCGCTTGAGGAATTCCCTACGGCTCACCGTGGCTCTCCTTTCCTCTCTTTAACCCATCCGAAACTCTACGCGCCAGGAGCAGAAGGGTTCGCCGCGCATTCCGCTGGCTGAAGTAAGTTTACCGGGCTATCCGGCGCGCTTCAGAATCTCTCTACCACCGTCCTCGGCAACATGTGCAGCGGCAGGTAGTCGGGGCCGCCGGCTTTGGAGTCGGTGCCGGAGAGGCCAAAGCCCCCGAAGGGCTGGACACCGACGAGGGCCCCGGTGATGGTCCGGTTGAAGTAGAGATTGCCGGCGCGGAACTCGGTGCGGGCCTGCTCCAGATGGTCGCGGTTCTTGGAGTAGACGCCGCCGGTGAGACCGTAGGGTAGCTCGTTGACCATGTCGAGGGCTTCGTCGAAGTCGCGGGCTTTCATGATGGAGAGGACGGGGCCGAAGATCTCTTCCCGCGCTATCCGGGCCTCCCGGTCTGTCTCGAAGACGGTGGGGGTTACGAAGTAGCCTTCTTTGGGATCTCCGGGCTCGTCGCCCAGCACCCGCTCGGCCTGCTGCTTGCCGCTGTCTATGTAGCTCGTGACCTTCTCGAACTGGGGCTCGTTCTGGACGGGTCCCACCGTGACCTCCGGCGTGTCCGGGGCGCCGACGTTGAGAGCGCGGGCTTTCTCAACGACTTTCTCCAGCACCTCGTCGTAGATGTCGGCGTGGAGGATGCCGCGGCTGGCGGCGCTGCACTTCTGGCCCGCGTAGCCGTAGGCGCTCTTTACGAGGTCTTCGGCGGCGGCGTCGAGGTCGGCGGAGTCGTCAACGACCAAGGCGTCTTTGCCGCCCATCTCGGCTATTACACGCTTGATCCAGCGCTGCCCCTCCTGCTGCTTGGCCGCGAGCTCGTTGATTCTGAGGCCCGTCTTCATCGAGCCGGTGAACGAGATGAAGCGTGTGCGCTTGTCGCCGACGAGGTAGTCCCCGATCTCGCCGCCGTAGCCGGGACAGAAGTTCAGCACGCCCTCCGGCAGGCCGGCCTCCGCGAAGATCTCCGCCACTTGAGCCCCGATCACCGAGGTGTGCTCCGAAGGTTTGAGAACTACCGTGTTGCCGGTGACGATGGCCGCGCTGGACATCCCCGTAAGGATGGCCGTCGGGAAGTTCCACGGCGCGATGACGACCCCCACACCCATCGGCTGGTAGAAGTACTGGTTCTCTTCGCCGGCAACCGAGTAGAGGTCCTTGCCGTCCTTGAGCCGCAGCATCTCCCGCGCGTAGTACTCCAGGAAGTCTATGGCTTCGGCCACCTGCGCGTCGGCCTCGGCCCAGGGCTTACCCCCCTCATAGATCTCCCAGGCGAGCAGCTCGAACCTGCGCCGCTTCATGATGCCCGAGGCCCGCAGGAGTATCCTGGCCCGCGCTTCCGGCTCCGTCCGGCTCCAGCTCTCGAAGGTCTTCGTGGCCGTTTCGAGGGCCATGTCGGCCTCGCTCTCGGTGGCGCGCCCGACGTGGCCGACGAGCTGCGCCGGGTTGGCCGGGTTGACGGAGGTGATCTCCCCGTCCGTCTCGACCTCTTTTCCGCCGATGATCAGAGGGTAGCTCTTGCCAAGCTCAGCCTCTACGCTCTGGAGAGCGTTCCGCATGGAGTTCTGGTTCGACTCGTCCGACCAGTCCAGGTACGGCTCGTTTTTGTACAGTGGAAGTGCCATCTTTTCCTCCCGGCTCTATCGTTTGACGGTGTTTATCATGCTCTGGATGACGTC
>JALYGE010000112.1 GCA_030777225.1 Actinomycetota bacterium | reverse complement strand
GGTCGAGGCTACGAGCGCGCTGTTGCTTTTCGCGGCGGGTACGGCGGCTTCGATGGCGCTGCTCTCGACCGCTTTCGGACTCGCCATCGCGGGAGGACTGGTTGCAAGAAACTTCGAGCGGATAGCTCCGGTGCTCGGGGTTTTGAGCATAGCTTTCGGGGGGTGGTATGCGCTAGGGGCTTTAGGGCTCGTCGTGTATCCGTTCTAGAGTTGGTCGGTAAAAGAAGCCCGAGGTCCAGACGATCATAGACCCAACCACGGCTGAAGCGTAGGCTTGCAGTCCGGCACCCTGCCGGTCCCAGAAGGCTGGTGGGAACTCTACGAGCCGCCCCGTCTTCCGCGCCAGAGACGGCGCATGGAGTCGAGGATGCTGTCTCCGTTCCGTCCTTCCATAGCCTGTACTGTGACCAGCAGCGCCTCGAACTCTTCGCGGCAGTCGCCGCATTTTTGGAGGTGGTTATGCACCAGCGGCATCGCCGCGGCGGCGTCCAGCCCGGCTAGCTCCATCTCGACAAAGCGGTCTACCTGGTCCAGGCACTCGTCGCATCCTAGTTCGTGATCGCTGGTCTCCAGGACGGCCCGCATCAACTTGTTCAGCTCGTCGCGATCTAGCATCGTTGCCGCTTCTCTCCGCTCTCGACGTCTGTACAGACTATATACACGCTGTACCCCTTACTTACCACCGAACACCGCCAGCACGTCCTGCTGAGAGATCCCTTGGGAGATCAGACGCGTTTTCAACCTTTTGCGGGCGTCGTGCAGCAGTTTGTATAGCGCGTTGCGGTTGGTGTCCATGCGCCGGGCGACTTCTTCGAGGGGCATGCCGCCCAGCATCACAGCTACTATCGCCTCCCGCTGCCGCTCCGTCAACTCCTCGTGGATGAGCCGCCGTACCGTATCGAACATTATCTGTTTGGTCGCCAGCTCTTCGGGAGCCGGCTGGGGGTCGGCCATCTCCCGCGGCTCCGGCCAACCGATGTCGTACCGGTCGGTCAACTCCTGTAGTGAGACGTTGCGCCACTCTTTGCGGCGGAGCTCGGTAAAAGCCACACGGACGGCGACCTTCTGTGCCCAGGTGGTAAAGCGGCTCTCGCCCCGGAAGGAATCCAGGTTGTTCAGTATCTTTATCAGAGACTCCTGGACGAAGTCTTCGATAGCCGCGTCCGAAACACCGCTCCGTCGACTCAGGGCGCCCCGCAGGCCGCGCACCAGGAGAGTGCGCAGGTCCGCTATAGCCTCGTCCCGTCCCGGCCCCCGGAGCGCGCCGATCCACTGTTCGTTGGTACGCTTTTCCACGATTGGTTGTCATTCTAACGGTCTGAGGTACGTGACGCGGGCGTACTCTGGCAACAGTTCTCTACGACGCTCGCAGGTAGACCCCCGAGAAGCGGTCCTGTGAAATAATTAGGGATCATCTCTAAAGGAGGAGCAGACATGGCCGCGACCAGCACGAGCCCGGAGTTCTCCCGGGAAGAGGTGGGGCTAGCGCTCCGCAACCCCGGCATGCAACTCGAAGGGTTGCGTTATCCGATCACGCCCATCGGGATGCACTACTTGCTGATCCACTTCGACATCCCCCACGTAGACCCGGCGACCTACGAGCTCCCGGTGACGGGCCGGGTCCGCAACCCACTCAGGCTCACCCTCGAAGACATAAAAGCGCGGCCGAAGGTCACGATGCCCGTGATGATGGAGTGCGGCGGCAACGGCCGGGCGCACCTCTCGCCGCGCCCCATCTCCGCCCCCTGGCGCGACGAGGCGGTCGGATGCGCCGAGTGGACAGGCACGTCCCTGCGCCCGATCCTCGAAGAGGCTGGCCTGCTGGACAACGCGGTGGAGGTAGTCTTCTCCGGTCACGACCGGGGCGTAGACCAGGGCGTCGAGCACGCTTACGAGCGGAGCCTGACGGTCGAGGACGCCCTGCGCGACGAGGTCTTTCTCGCCTACGAGATGAACGGCCAGCCGCTCCCGCCCCAACACGGCTTCCCGCTCCGGCTCGTCGTACCGGACTGGTACGGCATGGCGTCGGTCAAGTGGCTAAAGGAGATCTCGGTCGTAGACAGAACTTTCGAGGGCGTCCAACAAGTCGTCGCGTACAACTACCGGCGATCCGAGGACGAGCCCGGCACCCCCGTAACCCGCAAAAATCCGCACGCCCTGATGGTCCCGCCCGGCATCCCGGACTTTCTCACCCGCGAGCGACGCGTGGAGACAGGAAAGACGTCGATAGAAGGGCGCGCCTGGTCCGGGTTCGGCCCTATCGAGCGGGTCGAGTTCAGCGCGGACGGCGGGGAGACCTGGGAAGACGCCCGGCTCGGGGAGTCGGTCGGCCGCTACGGCTGGACCTCGTGGACCTGCGAGTGGGACGCCCGGCCCGGCGAGTACGAGTTGCGCGTCCGGGCGACGGATGCATCCGGGAATATACAACCAACCGGGGGCGATGAAACCTGGAACCTGGGCGGATACGGCGTCAACGTCGCCCAACGCGTGGCCGTTCGGGTCGGATAGGGACCGCCGGATGAGCGGAGAGGACCCGCCGAGGAGCTTCGCGGACAGCGGTCGGGGGCTGGCCCACGAGGCCAAAGAGGTCCTGAGGAACAACGACATGGGGGGCTGGACGAAAGCCGCCCCGAACCTCTATCCGCACCAGTGGAGCTGGGACAGCGCCCTTATAGCCATCGGGCTCGCCCGCCTCGACCCCCGGCGCGCCGCCCGGGAACTCGAAACCCTCTTCGATCGACAGTGGAAGACCGGCAAGGTTCCGCACATCGTCTTTAACGAGGATGCCCCCGCAGACAGTTACTTTCCTGGCGCCGACCACTGGTATTGTACCGCCGACTCCCCCGACGCCCCTCCCGCCCCGCCGTACACGAGCTGCCTCGTACAGCCGCCGGTCCACGCCATCGCCGCGCGTCACATCTGGGAGGTCGCGCGCGAGGAGAATGGGGGCTCAACGAACGAGTCCCGAGCTTTCCTGGGGCGCATCTACCCGAAGCTGCTCGGCTGGCACCGTTACCTGCTGACCTACAGGGACCGGGAAGAGATGGGGCTCGTAACCATCTACCATCCCTGGGAGAGCGGCATGGACAACTCTCCCCGGTGGGACGGCGCCCTGGGACGGGTGGAGGTAGGCGACATGCCGGACTTCGAGCGTCGGGACCTCCAGCACGTAGACGATCCTTCGGAGAGGCCCACGGACTTCGAGTACAAACGATACATCTGGCTCGTCGAGTCCATGAAACGAGCCGTGTGCGATGAGGACGCCATCTACGAGGCGCAGCAATTCCAGGTAAAAGACGTGTTGGCCAGCGGCATACTGGTCGCGGCGAACGAGGCCCTCTTGGAGATAGCAGAGATCCTGGAAGCTCCCGACGAGGACAGGGAACTCATGCGGGCCTGGACGCACCGCGGAAGAGAGGGCCTGGAGCGCTGCTGGCACGAAGACCTCGGGCTCTACCTCGACTACGACGTGCTCGCCGGTGAGTTGCTCCAGGCTCGCACCGTGGCCGGCTTTCTCGCACCCCTCGTAGCGGGCGGACTGGAACCTGCCCGGCTCAAAGCCCTGGTAACCCGCTTGCAGTCCGCGGAGTTCCTGGGACACCCGGACCTGTACCGTCCGCTGCCGCCCTCTACCAGCCCCGACGACCCCGGCTTTATGCGGCGCAGCTACTGGCGCGGCCCCTTCTGGCCGGTCATCACGTGGCTGCTGTGGTGGTCGCTGGAGAGGGCCGGAGAGAAGGAGCTGGCCGACCGGTTGAGACAGACGGCCCTCGCCCAGATCTCCGAGCACGGTTTCGGGGAATACTTCGACCCCTTTACCGGAGAATCCCTCGGGGCCGAAGACCAGTCCTGGACCGCCGCCGTAGCCCTGGAATGGCTCGCAGAAGAGCCCTACCCGGAGCAGAAGGCGTCCTGATCCTATACCTCAAACCCGGCGTGTTGCTGCCGGACGGGACCAAGTTACGGTGACCGGCAACCGAAAATCTAACTCGAAGTAAGAAACCCGGAGGGCGCGTAGTCGGTATCGGTGTAGGGGCTGTAAGCAAGACCGAGAGGAGAAGTACATGAGCACAACACACCTCGACACCCGATCCGGCGCCGGAAGCTGGGCGATAGCCGGACTGATAACCGGCCTGATCTCCGGGGTGATCTTTCTGGCTTTCGAGATGCTGGCGGCCGGTATCCTGGGGGGCCAGCGCCTTCGGGCCGCCACGCATGGTGAATGCCACCGTACTCGGGCAGGATGCCCTGCCCCCGCCACCTTCCATCGGCATCGGCACGGCGCTACCCGTCGCCCTGCTCGTCCACTTCACGCTGTCTGCGATTTTCGGGGTAGTCTTCGGGACTGTCGCCGGTAGCCTAAGCTTCCTGCGGAGCAGCCGCAGCCTTCTCATCGCGGCGGCTACGGTCTTCGGTTTCGGGCTCTGGATCGTGAACTTCTACGTGATGGCACCGATACTCGGCTGGGACTGGTTCGCGATGGCAAACTCCGTGGTGCAGTTCATCGCCCACACATTCTTCTTCGGCCTACCGGTCGGCCTGCTGCTCGCATCCCGGACCGAAGGAGACGAATAGCAGGTAACTCGTTTGCGGTCAAAAAACGGTAGCTGGCGGTTCCGACTGCCATAGTGGGACATCTTGACGAAATTGCCCGGCATTCCCGAGAATTGCCGGGCTACCGTCGAGGAAAGAAAAATCGTGCGAAAGGAGCAAGATGGCGAAAGTAGGCATAGTCGTTCTGGCGGACGCGGAGACGCACGGGGATCTGGGCCGGGTGTCCAACGCGCTGACCTCGGCAAGCGAGTTCAAGGAGGCCGGTGAGGAGACCACGGTCATTTTCGACGGCGCCGGTACCCGATGGGTTCCCAAGCTCTCCGACCCGGATCACATGCTCCACGGCAACTTCGAGGCCGTGAAGGACGTCGTCGCCGGTGCCTGCCACTACTGCGCCGGGGCTTTCCATGTTAGGGAAGATATAGAGCAGACCGAGGTTCCCTTGCTGGAGGAGTACTCCGGACATCCCAGTCTCCAGCGCCTGGTGTCTCAGGGTTACCAGGTGATCACCTTCTAGCCCGGAAGGCTTTTGGAGGAGTACCGTTTGGGGTACTCTTCTACAACATTCGGAAAGGGAGGACACGACATGAGCCGGGACAACGACTACATATCGGTACGCACGGGAAAAGGTCTGCACACCGAGATCTCGGTCAATGGCCATACGCTGGTGGCCGACGAGCCGAAGAACCTCGGTGGGACGGGCGCGGGACCCGACCCTTACGGTTACCTGGTGAGCGCGTTGGGCGCCTGCACCGCGATGACCCTCCGCATGTACGCCGACCGGAAGGGCTGGTCGCTGGATTCCGTTACGGTCCGGCTGGAACATCAGAAGGTCCACGCCAAAGACTGCGAGAGCTGCGAGACGGAGAACGGAAAGCTAGACCGTATCGGGCTCGACATCGAGCTGGAAGGCGACCTCGAAGAGGACCAGCGCGAGAAGCTCCTGGAGATCGCCGCAAAGTGCCCCGTACACCGGACCCTGACCTCAGAGACACTCATAGAGTTCACGCCGGCCGGCGAGAGGGCCTGAGCGATCTGGAAGAAAAATCTTCGTAACGTGCATAGAGTTCACCCCCTTTTGATATATATCTCACAAACGGATAGCCCCTCGTGGTGGCGGATAGGGGACGACGATGAAGCACGATAAGTTTGTGGCCGAAGGGAAGATGGAGATAGGCCCCAAAGAGAAGTTTTTCGTTTTCCTTGATGGCGAGTATGTGGGGAAGTTGCTAGTGGACCACTTCCAACTTCCTGGAGGCAGTGGTTACTGCGATTTGGGGCGCGTGCGCCTCACCGTAGAGTCATTAGAGAACGACGCGGCGACCGAAACGGCGTCCTCTACCTAGCAAACACTCGTAATTCAGGTTCAACACTGACTTTTGGTGCAAAGCCGGCCTGAGCCTCCCAGACTAGAACGTACCGCCGGGAATTTCGGGAAGCGCCCGGGTAACCCTGCAAGTCCGACGCCGGGCCGCCGATACTATAGCGGGGCCAGGAGGGTCAGAATCGTAATCTCCGGTCGGCAGTTGAACCGGAGGTGTGCCCCGAGTAGCCCCAAGCCCCGGTTGGTGTACTGAAGCATGCCGTCCACCTCGTAGAGTCCGTCGGGGTACTTCATCCCGTACAGAGGCCGCACCACCGGCCCCACGAAGGGGAGACGCACCTGTCCGCCGTGGGAGTGGCCCGAGAGCTGGAGGTCAAAGCGCCCGGTCGCCGCCGATACGTCGGCGAAGTCCGGCTCGTGGGCCAGCAGGACCGCTGCTCCCTCCTCCGGCAACTTCTCCAGCACCAGGTCCAGCCGCGCCTTGCGCTGCCGGAAGTTATCTACCCCGGCGACGTGCAGCGCGGCGTCGCCCCGGTGTACGGTATAAACGTCGTTCGCGAGCTCGACTATGCCGCTCTCGTGGATGAGGCGTCGGATCATGCGCTGGTCCGCCAGGTAGTCGTGGTTGCCGAGCACCCCCACCACGCCGTCCTTCGCCTCGATCTGGCTCAGGGCATTGCTCAGCTCCCGGCTGTCGAGCGCCACCGTGTCGGTAACGTAGTCGCCGGATATGGCCACGAGGTCCGGCTCCTGCTCGTTTAACAGCCCGAGGATGCTCGTTATTCGGTCGGGGGTCATCCAACCGTCCATGTGGATGTCGCCGATAAGAGCCAGCCTGTAGCCGTCGAACTCTTTGTCCAGCCGACGCAGCACCAGCGAGCGCTCCCTGACCTCGACCCTGGCGGGTTCGATCCTGTTGGCGTAGTATACGCCCGCCGCCAGCGCAGCCCCGCCGAGCAACGTCCCGAGGTTTCTCCTCCGTCTCCACATACGCGACACCTAGATGCTCTCCACTGCTTCCTCGATGGGAGTGTCGCCGGAGAGTATCTCGATGGTTTTATCGTGGGTATTTTCGGCTTCGAGGGCTGCGGCGAAGGCGCGGGCGACGTCCTCGCGCGGGATCTCCCCGTACCGGCCCAGCGACTCTGCCGCCTCTATATTGCCCGTACCGGCGTCGTCGGTGAGCCGTCCGGGCCGGATGATGGTGTAGGCGAGGCCGCTGTTTCGCAGACACTCGTCGGCCTTGCCTTTCGCCCGCAGGTACGGCTGCATCTTCTCGTCGCGGCTCTCGGGGTCGTCCGCGCCCATCGTGCTGAGCATCAGGTAGCGGCGCACGCCGCGCTTTTCGGCGGCTTCGACCAGCTTTACCGCCCCGCCGTAGTCCATCGTCTCCTTGCGCTCCGCACCGCTGCCAGGTCCGGCCCCGGCGGCGAACACGATGGCGTCGCAGCCTTCGACAGCCTCCCCGACCTTCCCGTCAACCTCGTCCTCTTCAAGGTCAACCAGGACCGGCTCCGCGCCGTCCGACTCTACGTTCTCTAGCTGCTCCTCTTTGCGGACCAGACCTCGAACCTCGTGTCCGTCCTCGACGAGCATCCTCACCAACTGCCGGGCCGTCTGGCCATTCGCCCCCGCTACGAGTACCTTCACAGGCAAGCTCCTTTCTCAACCTCTCTCGCCCAGTTTACCGTTCAACCGGGCATCGTAAGAGTCGTGGGTTATTTTGTCCAAGGCAACAGAATAGCCGGACCGCTATAGGAGGGGGGAATGTGCGGCCCGGCATGGTCTGTTGAAGTACTATTTCCCTCGGGGCGGGATCCTAAACCTACCGGCCACCCTTGATACCCTTTTTCCAACTCCGGGTTCGTCGGGACGCTCTGTGCTACCCTCGGCGTCGTGCTCTCTAATCCTGGTTTACGATCGTGATGGATATGCTTCTCAAGCTCCTCTCCACGGCGGCTTTCGGGGCCCTGGACCTGTGGATCGGGTTCGGCGCCGGTCTCGCCGTGGGGCTCTCTCCCGTCGTGTGCGGGCTCGCGGCCGTAGCGGGCGCCGTCGTCGGGGTGGGGCTGGTGCTCCAGGCCGGAGAGTGGTTGCGGCGCTGGGTCTACGACCGCCGCTGGCTCGCCAAGCGCCGGAAGCGCATAGAGAGCATGTGGAACCGCTACGGCCTGATCGGGGTGGCCCTGCAGGCCCCGATGCTCACCGGCGCGCCCCTGGCGACCGTCCTGGCCCTGGCCCTCGGCGCGCCCCCGCGACCTCTTCTGTACTGGATGGTCGCGAGCGTGCTGCTCTGGGGAGCCTTTCTTACCGGGGCCGCCGCCCTCGGCTTCGAGATATTCGGCGGTTAAGCCGCAGCGGAAGACGGATGCGCAAGCAACTTCGAGCGGAAGCCTTAGGGTTTCCGGACGCCGTCTGCGCCAGGCAAGAGCGTTTGTCCGGCGGCTTGCCTGTCGTAGGAGCTTTACGCTTTGACTAGATGTAGCGCGGTTGGGGTCGGGGCCGCGTGACCTCTATACTTGTGGCATGGCCTCACCAGAACAGCCGACGCCCGCGGAGCAACATCACCGCAACAGTGGGCTCTTCTGCGACCAGTACCTGAACGTAACGCTGCCCCGCCGGGCGGACTGGCGGGATCTGATCTCCGAAGCCGAACCCGCGTTGCAGAAGGTCTCGGAGATCTTCGTCGCCTACACCCCGAGGGTAGTGTGCCAAGCTTGAATGACGAGAACGGCATGTTAGGGTGAGCGTATGGTTACCAAAGTCATCTACTGCCGCCACTGCGCAAGCGACGATGTCGTCAAAAACGGCTTCTCACCCATTCTCA
>JALYGE010000111.1 GCA_030777225.1 Actinomycetota bacterium | reverse complement strand
CTTCAGCGAGTTGAGTGCCATGTTCGCCAGGAAGATCCATGCGGTGACGCCCAGGGGCTTCGAGTTGAAGATCGTCTGCTTCCTTTTAGCCTTCTCCATCCAATGCCTGTAGGGGGCAACTTAGGTTATTTTATGACCCGTTCGATGCTGCCTGAAACGGTGCGAGCCGGATAGCGTTTCCGGGTTTCCTAGCCGTTGAGGCGCCAGATCTCCAGATTCAGCAGCGCGGCGAAGAGAGTTTCGAGCACTAAACTCTCCACAATGTTCGGCGAAACGAGGGTGCGGGCCAGAAAGACCATTTTGGGCGTAGAATAAAGTGGGCGGTCCTTTGGAGAACCGGGAGTTATAGAGCTGGACACGAAAGCCAGAAAGACGGTGACGCGCAGAGGGCGAGGTGTAGAGTCCAGACGTCCGCCAACGCCCATACCGGTCTCATCCCGCACCATTACCGTTATTGCGGTGGTTTGTTTGCTGGTTTTGCTCTTCGTGCTCTACGCCGCCCCGATAATCTTGATCATCGCTTTCGGAGGGACGGCCCTCGCCATCGTGCTCTCTTACCCCGTGCGGGCGCTGTCGCGGGTAATGCCCCGCGGGTTGGCGATCCTGGTCACGTTTCTCGCCCTTATTGGGCTCGTGGTCCTCGCGCTCGTGTACCTCATCCCGATCCTGATAGAGCAGTTGAGTCGGCTGATAGCTTTTACGCCCGAGGTAGCTTCAACCGCCGACCGGCTCTTGAACGACACGCTCCGGTGGCTCGACCAGCGCGAGTTGCTCGGCGGCGCCCAACCCGACGAGTTCGTGGGCAGCATCTTGCAAGACGTCTTTACCCGGCTGCGGGAGCTCAGCGAGAACGTGCTGGGTAGCCTCGTCGGTCTCATCTCCGGCGCGTTCAACTTCGGGGTGATGCTCTTCGGCATACTCTTTGTGGCCGTCTACCTGTTGGTGGACGTGCGGAAGGTCAAGGCGGCATATCTCAGGGCCGCCCCGCACAGTTATCGGCGCGACGCCCAAGAGCTTTGGGACGCCTTCGGGCTCTCGCTCTCACGCTACCTCGGCGGGCTGGTGTTCGTGATCCTGATCCAGGGCACCCTTGCGGGCCTGGCGCTGCATTTGCTGGGTATACAGTACGCTCTGCTGCTCGGGGTTTGGGTGTCGCTTACGGCCATTATCCCTTACCTGGGGGCGTTTCTGGGAGCGATCCCCGCGGTGATCCTGGCTGCCTTTACAGACAACCCGGTGACGACCGTTACCCTGACCATCATCGTATACGTCGCCATCCAGCAACTGGAAGGTAACGTCTTGACCCCCCGCATTCAGGGGTACGCCCTGCACGTACACCCGATACTGGTGCTCTTCGCCGTAATAGCCGGCGGACAACTCGCCGGCCTCACGGGCATCGTCTTCGCCGTGCCGACGCTCGCCGTCCTCCGGGTCTTTTTCGACTTCTTCCGGGTGAGGCTCCAGACAAAGTCCAGCCTGGACCCCGATCACGCCGGACAATAGCCAGTGTTCCTTTCTTACCTACTACGCGCAATGCCGACAAACGCCAATGAACGTTGTTCCGGCGAGTCCGGCTTTAGAGACTCCCCGCCCCTCAGGCGCCCTCCCTCTTCAGGTACGAGATCAGCTTCGCGTAGCATTCTTCTAGCAGCGGCAGTTCTGCATGCTCGTTTTCTTGATGAGCCTGTGCCGGGGTTCCGGGACCGAAGTTGGCTGCGTCCACGCCGCGCCCCGCGAAACGGGCCACGTCCGTCCAAGCTTGCTTGGGCCTGACTTCTATCCCTGAATCGATGAGCTGCCGGAGCAGCGGATTGTCCAGGTGTACCGGTCCGCTCGGGGCGAAGTCCGAGATCTCGAACCGCGCCCCGTCCGGCAGCAGCTTCTCGAAGGTGCGCTTTACATCGTCGGGCCCTCTGCCGGGCGCGAAGCGGTAGTTTACGTTGACCCAGAACTCGTCCGGCACCACGTTCTTCGCCCGTCCACCCCGGGCCAGTGTCGGCGTGAGCACCTCGTAGAACGGTAGTCCTTCTACGATTACTTTCTCCGCGGGGCGTTCGTGCAACCCGGCGAGAAACGTTCCCGCCGCCGTGAGCGCGTTCTTCCCCTGCCACGGACGGGCCGAGTGCGAGGACTTGCCCTCGAACGTAACCTCTACCTGCGCCGTGCCGACGCACCCGACCTCCAGGGCGCCGGCCGTCGGCTCCAGACACATGGCGAGCTCCGCGTCGAGCACCCACGGGCTGCCGGCGAAGACTGCCTCCAACCCATTTTCCGGGTACGGACCCTCCTCCCGCTCGTAGAAGACGAAGATGGGCTCCGCCCAGGAGCGTTCCCACTCGAACTCTTCCAGCAGCGCGAGCATCACGGCGTCCCCGGCCTTCATGTCCGAGGCTCCCCGGCCGTAGACGTACTCTCCTTCCACCCGCACTTCGATGCCGCCCTCCGGCTCCGGCACGGTGTCGAGGTGGCCGGCGAACACGACCCGCTCCCGCGCGGGGTCCGGCTCCGAGCGGCGGATAGAGAGGTTGTTGGAGATACGCTCCGTCCACCAGCCCGGGGCGGCCGCTATCCGCGTCTCCAGGTCGTCGCAGAGTTGTTTCTCGTCGCCGATGACGCTCGGGCGTTCCAGAAACCAGAGCAGGTCTTCCAGAAGGCGCTCTCTCAAACGCTGACCCCGAACTCCCGCAGGGCTTCGTTGAGGGAGGTCTTCTGGTCGGTCGACTCGCGGCGCTGGCCGATAATTAGCGCGGTCTGGAGCTGGTAGGAGCCGGCGGGGAACTCTTTCGTGCGGGTCCCGGCGACGACCACGGAGCGGGCCGGGACGCGGCCTTTGTAGATAACCTCCTCGTTGCCGGTTACGTCCACGATCTGGGTGGAGCCGGTCAGCACCACATTCGCCCCGAGCACCGCTTCCTTCTCGACCCGCACGCCCTCGACGACGACGGCCCGCGAGCCGACGAAAGCCCCGTCCTCTATAACGACCGGCATCGCGCCCGGCGGCTCCAGCACGCCGCCGATACCGACACCGCCGGCGAGGTGGACGTTCTTGCCGATCTGGGCGCCCGAGCCCACCGTCGCCCAGGTGTCCACCATCGTCCCGCTTCCCACGTACGCCCCGATGTTCACATATCCGGGCATCACCACCACGCCCGGCTCCACGTGCGCCCCGTAGCGCACCGTCCCCGGTGGCACGACGCGCACGCCGGCTTCCGCCAGGTTCCTCTTGGTAGGTATTTTGTCGTGGTACTCGAACGGTCCGGACACGATGGTTTGCATCTCCGCCAGGGAGAAGTAGAGGTTGATCGCCTGCATCACCCAGGCGTTGGAGACCCACTCGCCGTCCCTTTTCTCCGCCACCCGCAGTTCGCCAGAATCCAGGGCGGTTATAGTCTCGAAGACGGCCTGGCGATGATCCTCGTCCTCCAGCAACCCTCGGTCGTCGAACGCGGCTTCTATTTTTTCCTTCATGTTCCTCCCCTGCTTTCTAGCTTCTCCCAAATACGGATCGCCTTACGACATTTCTCCAACCCCGGTACGAGCGCGATCCGCACGTAGCCCTCGCCACCCGGACCGAAAGCCCGACCCGGAGCCACCACGATCCCACTTTCCAATAGCTTGATCGCGTACGCCTCGTCATCCCCACCAGGGACCGCAACCCACAGGTAGAAGCTCGCTTTCGTTGGTAAAACTTCGAGGCCCGCTCGCCGGAAGAACTCTAGAAACAGCGTCCGCTTCTCCCCGAAGGTGCGGCGGCGCTCCTCTACGTGTCCGTCGTCACTCCAGGCGGCGATGGCGGCTTCCTGCACGAAGGAGGGGGATGCGACGCCAACAGACGGGCGTAGTTTCTTGAGGGCGGCGATGAGCGTCGGGTCGCCGGCCATCATCGCCGAGCGGTAGCCGGTCATGCCACTGCGCTTGGAGAGAGAGCAGAAAGCTAAAGCGCGCTCTTTCGTCACCTCCAGGATGGAGGGCGGCGGCTCCCCGGAGTAGATGTCGTTGTAGCACTCGTCCGAGAAGAGCAGGATATCTTGTTCGTGGCAGAACTCCGCGACCTTTTCCAGGTATTCGTAGGTTGCGTTTGCGCCGGTCGGGTTGTGGGGGTAGTTGATCCAGAGTATCCGAGTCTTCTCCGCGTCTATCCCCTCGACCGGCAGCAGGAAATCATCCTCTTTCTTCAACTCTACGGGCAGTGCCTCGCCCCCGGCGAAGAGCGTACCTCGCTCGTAGACCGGGTAGCCCGGCGTGCCGTAGGCGACGCCGCGTCGTTCGTGCGTCGGGTGCAGAAAAGCCAGCGGCGCGTGAAAGATAGCCTCTTTAGAACCCGCAGCGGGTAAAACCTCCATGTCCGGATCGAGCACAATATTGTGTCTCCGCTCCGCCCAGTTACAAAACGCTTTACGCAACCGGGACTTTCCGGTGACGGATGGATACTGGCTAGTTTCGGGGATACCGTCAATGAGAGCCTGCCGAATTTTCGGGTCCGTCGGCTCGCGAGGATCGCCGGTTCCGAAGTCGAACAGGTCCGCGCCACGGGCCTCCAGTTCCCGACGACGCTCGTCCATCTTCAAGAGCGGGTATTCTCCTCCGCCCTCCAGCACGGGGTTCAGTAGAAGGACCGGTGTGGGAGCCTCAGCCGGTTTGTGAAACTCGCTCATATCGTGTCGCGCCGGGGTTCGATAAAGGGTATATTCCTTCTACGGGCTCTCTTTACCGGGGCCAGAATATAGCAGATGCTATAGCGACGCGGGGAAACGAGGAGGTACGTTTTGGAAGAGTTCCACTACGAGTACGATGGGCTCTGCTGCGAAGGGGTCCCGCTCTCTGAGATAGCTCGGAGCGTCGGGACCCCCACTTACGTCTACAGCCACGCCGCGTTGGAGAAGGCTTATCGAGAGTTGGACGAGGCTTTTTCGGGCCTGGATCATCTCGTCTGCTACGCGGTCAAGGCCAACGGAAACCTGGCCGTGTTGCGTTCTCTGGCCT
This sequence comes from Actinomycetota bacterium, assembly GCA_030777225.1. Lineage (GTDB taxonomy): Bacteria > Actinomycetota > Rubrobacteria > Rubrobacterales > Rubrobacteraceae > SIRX01. Next base: position 5,865 of record JALYGE010000111.1, on the reverse strand, counting down.
CGTTCGGGGCCGGGGCGGATATCGTTAGCGGCGGCGAGCTCTACCGCGCGATGCGGGCGGGCTTCGACCCCAAAAAAGTCGTCTTCGCCGGTGTGGGTAAGACTGAAGACGAGCTTATGGCGGGACTCGGGGAGAGGATACTGCTCTTCAACGTCGAATCGGCCTCCGAGCTAGAGCGTCTGGACGAACTCGCCGCCCGGCACGGCAAACGCGCCCGCGTCGCCCTGCGTATAAACCCCGACGTGGACGCCGGGACCCACGACCACATGACCACCGGACGGGAACGGGACAAGTTCGGCATTCCCGTAGAGGATGCCTTGCGGCTCGCCGAGAGGATCGAAGAGTGCCGGTGTATAGACCTGATCGGGGTCCACCAGCACATCGGCTCCCAGATCACCAAGCTGGAACCCTACACGGAATCTATCGAAAAGAGCGCCGGCCTCGTTTATGAGCTAAAAAACCGGAACTTCGATATCCGCTACTTCAACATTGGTGGCGGCCTGGGTATCCCATACAACGGCGAAGAGATCATCACGCCCGCCGAGCTGGTAGACGCCATCCGACCGACGCTCGAAGCCACCGGGACCAAGATCCTGTGCGAGATGGGCCGCTACATCGCCGGAAACGCCGGCGCACTGCTAACCGGCGTCATCTACCGCAAAAAGAGCGGCGACAAAAACTTCATCGTCTCCGACGCAGGCATGAACGACCTCCTGCGCCCGAGCCTCTACGACGCCCACCACGAGGTACTCTCCGTGAACGGAAATGGGGATACTGCAGCCGCCGACCTCGTTGGTCCGGTCTGCGAGAGCGGCGACTATCTGGCCCGCGACCGCGAACTGCCCGACGCCGCCGAGGGCGACCTGCTCGCCGTAATGAGCGCCGGGGCTTACAGCTTCTCCATGGCCTCCAACTACAACTCTCGCCGCAAGCCCGCCGAAGTCCTCGTGCGAGGAGACCGCTGGGCCGTAGTCCGCGAGCGGGAGCACTATCCGGACCTCGTAAAAGGAGAGCTCGTTCCGGCGTTTCTGTAGCGGGTGCCATCCTACAACGGGGTATGAAGAATCCGGGACTCAGGAGCCTTAGCTGAGCCGCTAAGCGTTTGCTAGGCGTTTCGGCGCTTGCGGCTGTTAACGAGCAGCGGCGAGAGGCCGGGGCTACGCCTTGCGATGGCGGCGTCCACGGAGAGCGCTTTGGCTGAGATGCTGAAGAGGATGATCGCCGACAGGATAGCTATTATGAGGTTGACGCTCAGGAACTGCGGGGCTCCGAGGCCGGTGCCGAGGCTTACGCCACCTTGAGAGAGCATTATGGTGACGCTCAACACTACGCTGCCCAGGGCGGCCAGGTTGGTGAGGAGACCCAGGATCAAGGCTATCCCCAGCGAGAGCTCCCCGATCCGCATCAGTTGGGCGATGGCCCCCGAGTTGGGAATAACGAAGCTCTGCATGAAGTTCTGAAAAAAGGGCGGAGCCTGCGAAACGAACCCTCCGGCCTGTAGGCTGGAGGCGAACTGCTGGGGAAACTCCTGGTTGAGTAGCTTCTCGATGCCGCCGTTCACCCACACGGCCCCGACCAGTATCCGCACCAATGCCATTGCTTTCACAGACATGACCTCCTCGGGAGTGCAGAATGTATTTGTTTTAGTATACGCACAGATAGCCTCAAAGGATCGGGAGAACCAAATACCTGTGGGTTGCGTATACAAGGGGTACAAGGGAGATCTGTAGCCGACCTGAAGGAGCGCTTTTTGGAAGAAGGGATCTCGCGAAAGAGGTTTATCCGGCTCGGAGCCGCGGTAGGAGTTACGACCGCCGGAGCTTCGGTGGTCGCGGCCTGCGGCGGAGAGAGCGGCGGCGGTGGCGGAGATACCGCGACTTCCTCCGGTGGTGGCGAAACGACCTCCGCAGAACCGTCCGGCGGGGCCACCAGTGCCCAGGGTTCGGGCGGGGAAGTCATCGCCCAAACCTCGGCGGTTCCGCAAAACTCGGTGCAGACGTTCACCAACGAGGGGCAACCGGCCGTACTGGTTCACCTCCAGAGCGGAGATTTCGTGGCCTACTCGGCGGTTTGTACCCATCAGCAATGTACGGTCACCTATCAGGACGGCCAGCTCGCCTGCCCTTGTCACGGCTCGTTGTTCGATCCGTCCAACGGGGGACAGGTCGTGCAGGGCCCGGCGGAGGAACCTCTGCCGGAGATCCCGGTCCAGGTCCAGAACGGCGAGGTCACCAAAGCCTGACGCCCTGCACCACCTCTCAATACCGGGGACGATGGCTGACAGCCGAACGCTAAAGTAAAATGCTGGGATATGGACCCCAGCGAAGAGCGTATCGGGATCAACGGGGCGGCGGCTATCATCGGTCGTCCGCCAGAAGACGTCCGGCGCTACGTCGAGGCAGGGCGTCTCAGTAACGAACCCGACGCCAACGGCAATTACCGGCTGCGGCTCTCCGAAATAGAGGAGCTTGCCCGCGAGCTGGAGATCGAGGACGCCGAAGAGGAGATCTTCGAGGGTGAGGTAGTGGGGGAAGAGCCTTCCGAAGGTTCTCGCCTGCCCGCCGTCCCGTTCGAACGCTACGAGCGCCTGCTCCAGCAGGGCCAAGATTACAAGACTCGCCTCGAAGAACGCAACCGGCAGATGGAGGAGATCCGGCAAGAACGCGACGCAGCCCGCATCGAGATGGACCGTCTGTGGGGTGAGATCGAACGCCTCAACCTCATAGAGTTCCAGCGCGAGCTCCAGGAGAAAACCATCTCCACCCTAGAAGAGGAGAAAGCTAAACTCGAAGCCGACCGCGAACGCCTCGCCCAGGAACATCAGAAGCTCGCCGAAGAAAAATCCGCCCTCGCCGAAGAACGTACCCGCCTCGAAGCCGAACTCAAAATTATGAAGAACCGTGGCTTCTGGTCCCGTCTCTTCGGCGGCTAACGCCGGCGGTACTCCAGCCAGTCAGCCTTCGTCCGCCAAACTGTCTCCTTGAAGAACCAAACGCCGTCGGATTCGCAAATTTCAGTATGTATTGAAAATTTCAAATATAGCAGCTAAACTACGTTCGAGCATCGGCGAGTTTCGGAGGGTCTATTGAACGAGGATCAGCAGCATTTCGTCGAGGATTTCGGGCTGGCGTTGGAGCAGGCGGGATTGCCGCGTATGACGGGGCGGGTGTGGGGGTATTTGTTGATCTCGGACCCGCCGCATCAGTCGGCGGAGAGTCTGGCGAAGGCGTTGCAGGCGAGTCGGGGCTCCATAAGCATGACGACGCGGTCACTAATGCAGATGGGTTTGATCGACAAGGTCAGTTTCCCCGGTGAGCGGCGGGACTACTTCCGCATCCGGCCCGGGGTGTGGGCGGATCTCCTCGAACAGCGTGCGAGGATCGTCTCGGATTGGCGCCGGCTCGCGGAGCGCGGGTTGGCGGTAATGGACTCGGAGGATGCGGAGGCCCGCCGCCGGCTACAGGAGATGCGCGACATCATGGCCTTCTACGAGCGGGAGCTGCCCGCGCTAACGGAACGTTGGCGCAAAGAAGAGATGAAAGGAAGCGCATGAGCGGCGTGGTAGAGACCAGCGGGCTCACCAAAAAATACGGCAAGACTCGGGGTATCGAGGACGTAAACCTTGCGGTCAACGAGGGTGAAGTTTTCGGTTTTCTCGGCCCCAACGGCGCGGGAAAAACGACCACGATTCGCACGCTGCTGGGGCTTATGAAACCCAGCGACGGCTACGCGGAGATCTTTGGTCTCGATACGCGGAAGGACAGCGTCACTATACGGGCGTTGGTCGGGAACCTGCCGGGCGAGTTCACCCTGGAGGACCGGATGACCGGCGAGCAGCTTATCAGGTTCTTCGCCCGGCTCCGGGGCGTCAAGAGCCTGGATTACGCCCGCGAGTTGGCCGGGCGCCTGAACGCGGATTTGGATCGTCCGATGCGCCGCCTCAGCAGGGGCAACAAACAGAAGATCGGGCTGATTCAGGCCATGTTTCACCGGCCGCCCTTGTTGATCCTGGACGAGCCGACCGGTGGCCTGGACCCGCTGGTGCAGGAGGAGTTTCTGAGGATCATTCGCGAGGTGCGGGAGGAGGGGAGGACGGTATTCTTCTCGTCTCACAACCTCTCGGAGGTCGAACGCATCTGCGACCGCGTGGGTATTATCCGCAAGGGTCGGCTCGCGAAGATCGAGACGACGGACGACCTGATCAACAAGTCCTTCCGGCACGTGAGCCTCGCTTTCGCCGAGCCTCTGGGTGACGAAGATGCCAGGCGCTTCAGGGAGGTCGAAGGGGTCAAGGACTTCCGCCGGGAAGACTCGGAGGTCTCCTTCGACCTGCATGGGGACCTGGACAAAATGATAAAGCTTGCCGCCCGGCACGAGCTCGTGGACCTGCGCTACGAGCGCCCGAGTCTGGAGGAGATCTTCCTGGCCTACTACGGCGGCGAAAACGGGGATGGGAAGAAGGGAGAAGCGGCATGAGCACCGTACAGGTGCAGAAAGAGAGTGGGCGCTGGAGCGTAGAGGGCGGAAAGCCGCGCGGCACGCTCGCGGCCCTCGTCCGGCACACCTTGAGCTTGCAGACGCGGGGTATTCTCATCTGGGGCTTTGTGGTCGGGCTCTACAGCGCCGCTATCGTTGCCTCGTACAAAACCTTCGGGAGTCCCGCCCAGATCGAGCAGATCATGCAAGCCTACCCCGAGGACCTCCTCGAAGCATTCGGCATGACGGACATGACCAGCGTAGAGGGCTATTTGGACGGCCAGATCTTCATCCTGGCCCCGCTGGCCCTCGCCTTCTTCACCATCCTGGCGGCGGCGAACGCGATAGCCGGGGCCGAGGAACGCGGCTCTATAGACGTGCTGCTCGGCAACCCCCTGCCGCGCTGGCAGCTCGTCGTCGGCAACTTTGTCGCCACGGCGCTCTCGCTGCTCGGCATCCTCGCCATCGCAGGGCTCATGAGCTGGGTGACGGCGACGCTAATGGACATAGACCTCTCGTTCGGCAACACGGTCGAGGGCTTCCTCAATCTGTGGCCGATAAGCCTGGCGTTCGGCGGGCTTGCAATGTTGTGCTCGGCTCTATTCCACCGGCGGGCGCTCGCCATCGCGATCCCCGGCTTCGTACTCTTCGCGATGTACCTGCTGAATACCCTCGGTAACATCTCGGAGGACCTGGAAGATTACCAGCCGGCTTCGGCCTTCCACTACTACGGTTCGGCCGTCCTGGACGGCATAGATTGGGCTGACTTCGTCGGCCTTACGGCGGTGGCGGTGTTCCTGGTCTTGCTCGCGGTGCTGGCGTTCCGGCGGCGCGAGATCTACACGTAGCTGGAGCATGCCGAAGCCTGACCCGCGGGCAAGCCTCTTAGTGGAGATCCCACTACTTCTTTATCTCCTGTTCTTTACACATAATCCAATCCGGTGTATAAGAGGCCGCGCCAATAGGCGGGCAACTTTTCGCACTTGGAAACTCTAGAAGCGATTGGACAGCCTCCTCACGACTCCTTGACACATACGCTACTCTCCTATTGGCGCAAGCTCTAAGGTAGTAGTTCTCAGGGAAGGGAGCTAAATGATATTTCGAAAGCGAAGTGGGGCGTCTCCGCCCTTGAGAAGACCGTAGCCCACAGTGTCTCGGACACCTTGTTTGGTGACGAGAATGAGAAAGGAGCATCATGGCTGGTGAAACGGCTACTTCCAGGAGTGTAGGCGACCGGGCTCTCGGAGCCGTACAGAACCTCGGCCGTTCACTGATGCTCACGATAGCCGTTCTTCCGGCGGCGGCCCTACTGTTGAGGCTGGGCCAAGACGACCTGTTAGGGTTGCCATGGATGGCAGCCGCCGGAGATGCCATCTTCTCAAATCTCCC
>JALYGE010000110.1 GCA_030777225.1 Actinomycetota bacterium | reverse complement strand
CTACAGCCGGCCGGAGCGGATGATGCCGATAAGGAGGGCGAGGCCGAGGATGGCGGCGAAGACGAAGCCGGCGAGGCCGAAGACGCTGACGCCGAGCAGGGTGGCCCCGGTCTTGGAGAAGACGCCGAGCATGGAGGAGCCGAGTATCAGGGCGGCGATGAGCACGGCGAAGACGAGCCGGTTGGCGAGGATGTCTACTTTGGAGATGAGGTCGTCGAGGCCCTCGTGACGGAACTGGACCTCGACCTCGCCGTCTTTCAGCTCGTTCAGGAGAGCGTGGATCTGGCGCGGGTAGTCCGCGTAGGTGTCGGGTTGGGAGAGGCGGCGGGCGGTCCGCTGGATGAGGTACGCCGGGTCCCGGAAGCGGGAGATCAGCGTCTCCGCGCCTTCGGCGGCGGCGAGCGTCCCGACGTAGCGGGGGTCGTCCGGTCGCCGGCCGAGTCTCTCGGCCGCGACGAGTGACTCCAGCATCTGAGCCATCTCCGGCGGGAGCTTCGCGCCGCCTCCCTGGAGTGCCTCCAGGCTGCGGCCCCGGATCTCCTCCAGCGAGTGCTCCCGCCACAGCGGACCGCCTAAAGAGCCCAACGCCTCGCGCAGCTCGCGCCGCAGCCCGGAGGGCTCTTTGGGGAACAGGACGCCGGCGGGCCGCAGCGAGTTGACGATCCCATCCACATCCCCGCGCCGGACGGCGGCCAGCACCTCGGCGATGCCCCGCAACCGCTCCGGGTCGAGGGCGAACACCTCAGTCGGGTCCGAGAGCCAGACGTACCCTTCCCCGGCCACGAGCCGCTCCGGTCCCGCGTCGGCGAAGAAGATGCCCTCTTCTATCGCGAGCCGCGCGAGCGCCCCGGAGGCTCCGCGGTACTGGGAGGGCTCCGGCGGTGTTGGATCCGTGGGGGCTTCGAGGGTTATGCAGCGGCCCGTCGAGTAGTCTCGGTACACGGCCGGGACGCGCAGGGGGAAATCTTCCAGCTCGCGGAGGCGACGGATCGTCTGGGCGGCGAAGTGCATGTCCCGGCGCTGGGCGGCGTGGGCGGCGAACTCCGCCACCATCTCCGAGGGGTTGACGGGGAGCCGGTCCCCGATCCTGCGCCGCGTCACGTCGGCCACCGGGCGCATCGCCAACAGGTCCCGACGTATCCCCGGACGGTTCACCACCACGAGTGCCGGACGGTCTCCGGGCAGGACCGCCCGGTGCGCCTGGGTGAACACCCCGACCCGCACCGGCGCCTCCTGGAACTCCAGGAACAGCCGCTTAAGCTCATTGTCCAGCTCGCGTTCCAAAAGCGCGCGCACCGCCGCGGGGGAGATAGGCTTCAGGGGGACGTAGGCCCGGCCAAGCTCCGCGGCTATATCCCGGGGGATGCGGTCCCGGCGGGTAGCTAGAAAACGACCCAGTTCGGCGTAGTTCGGCCCCAACTCCTCGAACGAGAGCCGCAAGCGGGTGCCGATCCGTCCCAGATCCACGTTTCGCCGGCCCCGGAATAGCCGCCGCCGGAACACGAACCCGAACCCGTAGCGCGCCCCTACGCGCGCCACAGCCGCCGCCCGCCGGGCCGCCCCCTCGGGAAGCCCCCGTGTAACCCTCTGGAAAACCACTCCCGAAAGCATAACAGAGAGACAAGAGCCCCCTGCTAGAATGGTCCGCAATAAAATCTGGCCGACTGATCGGCTATCCAAAGGAGCGAAGTTGCAGTATGTCCACACCTGTTACCGGATACTAGACCTCGACAAGAGCACAGAGTTCTACCGTGACAAGCTCGGCCTCGAGCTCGTCCGCAAGACCCCCATCGGCGACGACGCCACCAACGCCTTCTTCGGCGTTCCCGGCGATCCCGAACCCCGCCTGGAGCTCACCCTCAACCACGGCCAGGAGGAGCCCTACGACCTGGGCTCCGGCTACAGCCACGTCGCCTTCGCCGTCGAAGACCCCGACGCCCTGGCCGAGGAGCTCGAAGAAGCCGGCGGCGTGGACTTCGAGAGCAAGCCGCACGCCATGAGCAGCGGCACCCGCCTCTTCTTCGTAAAAGACCCCGACGGCTACCGCATAGAATTCATCGAGCGGAAGTAGGGAGAGATGCAGCGCGAGCAAGACCTCAAGGCGGACCTCGACTGGCTTGTAAGGCGCATCCGGGACGGGTACAAGCCGGAGAAGATCATACTCTTCGGTTCTCTGGCGCGGGGCGAGACCCACGAGGGAAGCGACATAGACCTCATCGTCGTCAAGGACACCGACGCCAGCTATGGTGAGCGGGTTAAGGGACTGACACCTCTGATCCGGGATCGGCTGGTCGGCGCGGACATCGTGATCTACACGCCTGATGAGTACGAGCGAGGCAAACGAGCCCGTTGGGGACTGGTCCGGGACGTCGAGCGCGACGGGAAGGTCTTGTATGAACGCCGCTGACGACCCGGGAACCTGGCGGCGCTTCGCGGACATGGACCTGGAGGCTGCGCGGGTTCTCGTTCGAGACGAGAGACTCGAAGCTCTAGCTGCCGTAATCTGTTTTCATGCGCATCAGTCGGCTGAGAAATATCTCAAGGGTTTGCTTGTGGCCAGCGATCAGGAGCCACCCCGCATACACGCGCTACCAGACTTGCTTCGGAGGAGCATTACCTGCGTTCCTGACTTGGATAGTTCGGAGTTGCGCGACGCAGCCAACAACCTGAACGTTTACTACATCCCCAGCCGCTACCCCGCCGAAGTAGGCGGACCCGCCGGCCCAATAACCGCCGAAGAAGTCGCCGAAGCCCTCACCTGGGCCGAAGAGATAGCCGCCGCAGTCCGTCCCTTGCTGGGACGCTGACCTCCCCGCATCTTCCGGACGCCGGTAGCGCCGCTTCCCTGACTCCGGTGTAATATCCTGAAAGCGGGTGAGAGGAGGGGCGTGGGGCGTCGGAGGAAACAGCTCGAACGTATTCTGAGCGGACGGTCAGATGCGAACATACCGTTCGAGCAGGCCCGGACGCTACTGAAGGCGCTTGGATTCTCGGAGAGTATCAGGGGCAGCCACCACAAGTTCGTCCGGGAAGGCGTAGAGGAGTTGATCAACCTCCAGAACGTAGAGGTTAAATGCGCCTAACAAAACCCGGTGGCGGGTAAGGTGAAGGCATGGCTAAGAAACTAAGAAACTCGTCACCGATGGACTGTGGGAAGTGATCGAGCCGCTTTTGCCTGAAGAGCCGCCCTTAGGCCT
>JALYGE010000109.1 GCA_030777225.1 Actinomycetota bacterium | reverse complement strand
GTGGGCATCGTCGCCGGCACCTACAGCTCACTCTTTATCGCCTCGCCGGTTCTCTCGCTCTACAAAGCCTGGCGGGCGGATAGGGGCCAGGTCGCCGAGTCCTCGGCATAGCTCGATGTTCGGCTCGACGATCGACGCCTAGCCAAACCATACTCCGACGGAAAAACAGAGGGTAGTGTCTCACTCTAGAATGATACTCCTTCGCTCCAGATTGTAGCGGTAGACGAACAGCTTCAGACAACAGTGGTGCATCCAGCGCGACTTGGAGAACGAGAGACTCTTCCTAACGAAGCGCGAAAGCCGCTGCCTGAAGTGAAGGTGTTGATCCACCTCTCGACGTGGCAGGTCTGACCCTCCTCTTTGCCGGTGGCCTCATGTCGCTCTTTGGGGATCACCTCCTGGTAAGCTTCCCAGAAGTCGCTGTAGCAGGGCGCCTTCTTGTAGCTTTCGGGGATCGCTCGCCATAAGCGCTCGCAGGTTGCCCGGCTCCTATCGCCCATCACAAAGGCCACAACCTGCCGACTCTCCCGACACAGGGCCAGCCACACCCACACCTTATCGCTCTTGCGGTATACAAAGGACCATAGCTCATCGAGTTCGAGTATCTTCTCGCTGGGTCTCTGCAGGAGGGTATCTTCCAGCTTGAGGGCGGCTACCTTTTTTTGATCCAGCTAATGACCGTTGTGGGTGAGACGCCGAAGGTGCGCCTGAGTCCCCGTAGGCTCGAACGCTCCTGGTAGGCGCTAAGGATCTCCTCCTTGCGCTCTTGTGAGTAGCCGTTTGGGGAAGGGTCTTGGCGGCTCTGACGCCCGCAGGCACGGCAGAGGTACTTCTGCTTACCGTTATTGGGTGAGAAGCCGTTTTTGACGACATCGTCGCTTGCGCAGTGGCGGCAGTAGATGACTTTGGTAACCATACGCTCACCCTAACATGCCGTTCTCGTCATTCAAGCTTGGCACACTACCCAATCAGCTTATTGCTAGGAGGAAATTGGAAGAAAATTATATGAACACTTCGGACAAAGAGCAGCAGAAGAACAGTGAGTGGACCGAGTTCGGTTATTCCTTTGCGTGTTTATCAATGGCCCTTCTCTTAGAGGCCGCGCCAATAGGCTGGCAACTTTTCGCACTTGGAAACTCTAGAAGTGATTGGACAGCCTCCTCACGGCTCCTTGACACATACGCTACTCGCCTATTGGCGCAAGCTCTTATTCGCAGCTCCTAGATATATGGCGCTGCCGACCACCTTTGGTGATATAGCTGGTTTGATCCTTTCCCTCGTTTGTTACTTTGCAGCAATGGTTTTTGCAATTTTCGTTTTTTCCTTTGCTAGCACTGGATTTGAAAAACACCCAGAGTTGAAAGTTCTTTTGCCAAGTTTTATGGGTAGGGAAGACGCATGGCAAGGTATGTTTGGTGCTGCGACATTCTTCGCAATAGCAGCAGCACCCACTGGGCAGCTATCACGGCGCTGGGAGCGATGGGTATTATCGCGTTTACCGCTAAAATAGTTGTTTATCTTTTTCTCTTGTTTGGAGTAACTCAGCTAGCGCAAGCTCTCGATGGTTTTGTTGTTCGCCCACTCTTATCCAACGCGTCCAGGGGCCAAGCTGATTGGGAACTCTTGGTCAAGCGAGTCAGGAAAGCGGGGGTAATAGCCGGGTCTATCGTGGCGGCCCTAGCCTCCCTGCTCACTATCCTAGATATAACCTTGCGCTAGCTTTTCGGGTTGAGCTTTACCTTCTAACGAACTACTTACGCCCGTCCTTCTCGATCTCCTCGAAGAGGGCGTCGAAGATGTCGTCGCGGTCTACTTTCCGCAGGGGCTCACCCTTTGAGAAGATGACGCCGTCGTCCTTGCCGCCGGCCACGCCGTAGTCGGCGTCGCGGGCCTCACCGGGGCCGTTTACGATGCAGCCCATTACGGCGACGGTGAAGTGGTCTTCGTAGTGTTTTAGGGCGTCTTCGACCTTTCCGGCCATCCCGATCACGTCGAAGCCCAGCGTGCGGGCGCAGCTCGGGCAGGCAATGACGTTGGGGCCGCGATGGCGGAGATCTAGGGAGGAGAGGATCTGGTACGCTACCGGTATCTCCTCTACCGGGTCTTCGGCGAGCGAGACGCGGATGGTGTCTCCGATGCCGTAGGGTAAGAGCTGCCCAAAGGCGGCGGCGGTTTTGATCGCGCCGGTGACCTTCGTACCGGCCTCGGTTACGCCCAGGTGTAGCGGGGCGTCGGAGTGCTCGCGGAACGTCCGGTTGGCCTCAACCATCTCGGGGACGTGGCTCGCCTTGAGGGAGACCTTGAAGTTGTAAAAGCCCATCTCCTCGGCGATCTCCACCTTGTGAAGGGCGCTCGCCACCAGGGCCTCGTGCTTCGGAAGGTTCCAGAAACGCTTCTCGACCGAGCCGGAGTTTACCCCGATCCGCATGGCAGTGTCCGTCTCCTGGCACTTTTCGATGACCTGCCGGTAGCGGTAATCGTTTCCGATGTTGCCGGGGTTTATGCGGACGCACGCCGCTCCCGCGTCGGCCGCGCCCAAAGCCATCCGGTAGTCGAAGTGAATGTCGGCGATCAGGGGTACCGGCGAGCGCCAGACGACCTCGCGAAACCCTTTTAGCGCCTTGGAGCCGTTGACCGAGACGCGCACCAGATCCGCACCCGCGGCGTTGAGGTCGTAGACCTGCTGAACGGTCGCCTCTACGTCGTAGGTCATGGTGTTGGTCATGGACTGGACGGCGATCTGCGCTCCGCCCCCGATCGGCACGTCACCGACTTTTATCTGGCGACTCGTGACCGGGCGTTCTCTTACGGCTGCTTCTGTCATCTGATCTAAGGCTCCTCGTAGGCTGCTAACTGTACCGGTAGTCTACTCCGGGATGAACGGCTGTCCTTGAATAATTTTACTAACGTCCGCGTAAGTTGCGAACAGGAACAAAGTCAATATAAGAGCCAACCCCAGAAAGGCGATCTTGCCCATCGTCTCCTGGCTCACGGGACGGCCCATCACCTTCTCCAATGCAATGAGAAGCAGATGACCCCCATCCAGCGGCAGTATCGGCAACAGATTGAAAATTGCCAGGTTCAAGCTGATAAACGCGAGAAGCGGCAGGAAGAACCCCTGTACGACCGACGCGCTGCCGACCGTGGCTATACCTACCGGTCCCGTCACGTTGTCGTAGAAGTTTTGCTCACCGGTTATGAGTTGCCCGATAAACCCTCCGAGCCGAACCGTGATCTCCGCTATCTGCTGGACGGCCAACCCCAAGGCCCCAATAGGACCGTAACGCTGCATCTCCTGCACCGGACTTACCCCGACCAGCGCCTGATCCCTATCCTCCGGGTTTGCGCCAAGCTCGCCGGAGAAAGTCCTCGCGGAGCCGTTCCGCTCGACCGTGAGGGTGACTTGCTCGCCCGGCTCCCGCGCCTGCACGACCTCTGTGAACTCCTCCCAGGTCTGGACTGAGGTACCATCTATGGCGACCAACTCGTCACCGGATCGTATACCGACCTCGGCGGCCAATGAGTCGGAGGTGACGTTGCTCACCTCAGTGGTGACGTTGCCCGTCGGAGCACCACTATACATGTACACGCCGGCCAGGATTACTACCGCCGCCATCAGGTTGGCGAACGGACCCGCGAAGATAATTAGCGCCCGCCGCCACGGCGGTTTAGCCGGGTAGGTATCAGGTTCCATCTCACCCCGCTCCTGCGCAACACTGCCTATGTCCTGCATTCCGGCCATCTTGGCAAACCCGCCTAGAAGTATTATGCGGAAAGAATAGATAGTTTTGCCGAAGCGTTTTTTGAAGAGCGCGGGCCCAAAGCCAACGCCAAACTCCAGCACCCGGACGCCGAGGGCTTTGGCGGTAAGCATGTGTCCGAGCTCATGGATGACGATCAGGCAGATCAGGCCGAGCAGGGCTATGAGAACCGTCATCGGCTATCCTTCCCGACGCGCCGGCTCGCTTCGTTTCGCGCCCAGCGGTCGACGACTTCTATTGACTCCATGCTGTGCATCTCTCCAAAGTCGGGAACTATTTCGAGGACCTCCTCGATCAGGTCTGCTATCTGCAAGAATTTTATACGCTGTTCAAGGAAAGCCTCGACGACGACCTCGTTGGCCGCGTTGAGCGCCACCGGATAAGCCCCCCCCGCCCTGCCGGCCTCGACCGCGAGCGGTAGGCATCGGAACACGTCGTTTCGAGGTTCGTCGAATGTCCAGGACGCCGCGTCGAAATCCACGCGCGGCGCGCCCACGTCTATCCGCTCCGGGTAGAGAAGGGCGTAAGCTATAGGCAGGCGCATGTCGGGCAGCGCGGCGTGCAGTATCAACGAGCCGTCTTTGAAGGTGGCCCCGCCGTGTACCACCGACTGCCGGTGGACTACCACCTTTACGTCGTCGTAGGAAACGTCGAAGAGATGATGGGCCTCTATAACCTCCAGGCCCTTGTTCATCATGGTGGCGGAGTCTATGGTGATCTTGGCCCCCATCTGCCAGGTGGGGTGCTTTAAGGCGTCCTGCGGCCCGGCCTCCAGAAGCTCGACCTTCTCTTTCTCGAAGAAAGGTCCACCCGAAGCGGTCAGCAGGATCTTCTCTATCTCGTCCTCGCGCCTCCCATCCAGACACTGGAAGATCGCCGAATGCTCGGAATCCACGGGTATTATGCGTTCACGGGGAGCGATGTTCATGACCCATTCTCCCCCGGCCACGAGAGATTCCTTGTTGGCCAGGGCTACGAGGTTGTCGTTCTGCAGGGCGCCGACGGTAGCGGAGAGTCCGGCGAAGCCCACGATCCCGTTCAGGACCACGTCTACCGGCATCTCGGCCAGCGTCCGGGCGGAGCCGGGATCGAGAAGCACCTCCGCACCGAGGTTGTCGAAGTCCGAAGCGTCGGACCCACGTTCGAGCGCCACGTATTGCGGTTCGAACTCATTAGCCTGTTGCCGGAGCAAGTCGGCATTCGAGTTGGCGGAGATGGCAACTACTTCGAAGCGTTCGGGGTAGCAGCGCACCACGTCGAGGGTCTGGAGGCCGATGCTTCCTGTGGAGCCGAGTATCGTGAGGCGTTTTCTCACGGCGAGGATTTCGTGGAAGCGTGCTTCATAAAAACAGCGAGACGTAGTATATCGCGGGCGCGGTAAATAACAGGCTGTCTATCCGGTCGAGTATGCCCCCATGTCCGGGGAGACTGTCGCCGAGGTCTTTAAGGTCCAGGATGCGCTTGAGGATCGACTCGAAGAGATCGCCGCTCTGGGAGAAAAGCGAGATCGCCGCCCCCACCAACGCGGCCTTAAACATACCGAACCTCAAGAAGTCATGCATACCCCATCCCACAACCAGAACCGTGAGCAAGAGCCCCCCGATAGCGCCTTCGACGGTTTTTTTCGGGCTGAGGCTCGGGAAAAGCGGGTGGTGGCCGAAAAATCGGCCGGCAAAGTAGGCGCCGGAGTCGGAGATCCAGGGTCCCACCACGGCGACCAGGATAAGGAACAGACCATCGGCCAACTCTGCGATAAGCCCCAGGTGGGCCATCGGCGTCCCGACCCAGAGCGCCATGAGCAGCAGCGCCAGGATGGCCCGGAGCGTGCGGGCCTCGGGCCGACCGGCCAGCCAGAGAAGGGCCCAGGGTAAGCTCAGGACCGCGCCGGCCAGTATGCCGCCCTGACCGTAGGGGATGGAGAGTAGAACCGGTAGGATCCCGGCTCCCACGGCCGCCGGAAACGGTAGCGGGTTCAAGGCCACGGCCAGCTCTCGGGCGGCGAGCACCACCACGATGAATACGACGGTCAAAACCGCCCAGGGACCCAGCATAATGGCCCCCAGCACGATGGGCGCCAGTATCAGGGCGGTAACGGTGCGCCAGCGGAGCACGGCTTAGACGCCGCCCCGGCGCCGCGACCGGGAAGCGAAGGAGTTTAGTGCCCGGTGGAACTCTTCCGGCGAAAAATCCGGCCACAGAGCGTCCGTCACGTAGAACTCGGCGTAGGCGATCTGCCACAGGAGGAAGTTGGAGACCCGTAGCTCCCCGCTCGTCCGGATCACCAAGTCTATCTCCGGCACCTCCGGCGCGTACAGGTACCGAGAGAAGGTGGCTTCATCCACCTCGTCTGGTCGGAGTCCGTCGGAGATCATACGCCGCGTCGCGTCCACGATCTCGGAGCGTCCGCCGTAGTTGAGCGCGATGTAAACGTCTAGCTTATCGTTGTGGGCGGTCAGTTCCTCGGCCTCTGCTATCGCCTCGCGAACCGAACCCGGGAGCCTTTCCCGACGACCGAGGAAACGCAGTCGCGCTCCACGCTCGTTCAGCTCCGGGACCTTGGCCCGGGCTGTATCCAGGAAGAGTTGCATGAGCGTGCCCACCTCGTCCTCCGGACGGGTCCAGTTCTCGGTAGAGAAGGCGTAGAGGGTCAACGACTTGACCCCGGCCTCGCCCGCCGCTTCGATAAGAGGTTCGAGGACGGAGACGCCGGCGCGGTGGCCGGCGGCGCGTGGTAGCCAGCGGCGCTGGGCCCAGCGACCGTTGCCGTCCATGATGATGGCGACGTGGCGCGGTTTCTCGCCGGGGTCGAGGCGTGTCAGGAAGCGCCCGGTAGAACCGGCTGGATGTTTCGGCACGGGTTCCAGCGCTCAGACCTCCAGCAGCTCGGACTCTTTGTCCGCGAGGAGCGCGTCTATCCGGTGGACGTAGTCGTTGGTAAGGCTCTGGAGTTCGGACTCGGCGCGGTGTTCATCATCCTCGGAGATCTCGCCTTCCTTGCGCAGTTCGTGGACGTCGCGCATCTCGTCCCGGCGGACGTTACGAACGGAGACGCGCCCCTCCTCAGCCATGCTACGGGCCATCCGGATCAGGTCCCGCCGCCGCTCCTCGGTCAGCTCGGGGATAGGGAGGCGCAGGATTTTACCGTCGTTCTGCGGGTTGAGGCCGATGTCCGCGTTCTCTATGGCCCGCTCGATCTGCTTTAGAGAGGTGGGATCGAACGGTGTCACGGTCAACAGCCGCGGCTCGGGGACGCCCACGTTGGCGACGCTTCTTAGCGGCATCTGAGACCCGTAGACCTCGACCTCGATGCGATCCAGGATGGATGGGTTCGCCCGGCCCGTTCGGATGGTTCCGAACTCCCTTTTTACAGACTCCAGCGCGCCCTTCATCCGGCGCTCGGCCGCCGTCAGGTCAATGATGTCAGACATTCGTTCTCCTCCGGCTCACGCTCTGTCCCAGGCTCTGCCTAAGCCCCGCCGTTCCACACCACGGAGCCCACGTGTTCTCCCTGCAAAATGCTGCGCAGGTTTCCCGGCTTAAGTATATCGAAAACTACTATGGGCAGGTTCTCACCGCTGCACAGCGTGGCGGCCGTGTGATCCATGACGGAGAGGTTCTTGGAGATCAGGTCCATGTAGCGCAGGCTGGGCATGTGTACCGCGTCCTCGTGAAGCCGGGGGTCTCTGTCGTAGATGCCATCCACCCGGTTCTTCGCCATCAACAGGGCATCGGCCCCGATCTCCAGCGCCCGCAGAGCCGCGCCCGTGTCGGTAGTAAAGAACGGGTTGCCGGTACCCGAAGCGAAGATCACCACCCGCTTTTTCTCCAGATGCCTTATGGCCCGACGCCGGATGTACGGCTCGGCGACCTCCCGCATCTCAATGGCCGACTGCACCCGAGTCTGGACTCCGCGCCGCTCTAACGCCGCCTGCAAGGCCAGGGCGTTTATGACCGTGCCGAGCATCGCCATATAATCGGCGGTTGCGCTCTCTATGCCCAAAGCGTCCGCGACCTGCGACCCCCGAAAGATGTTGCCACCGCCCACGACGACTGCCAGCTCGGCCCCGGCCTCGACAGCCGCCATTACCTGGGTCGCCGTGGAGTCCAGGCTGCCGGGGTCTATGCCATCCCCGCTATCGCCGGAGAGGCTCTCTCCCGAGAGCTTGAGTACGACCCGCTTGAGGTGTCCTAGCTCAGGACCCGCAGCCCCACCCTTACCCTCTGCAGAAGCGATTTCGTCCAAGGCAGCTTAGAGCGCGTACCGGACGAAGCGCCGGATGACGACGTTCTCGCCGACTTTCTGAACGGTTTCGTTTAGCAGATCCTCGACGCTCTTGTCCGGCTCCTTGACGTAATCCTGCGTCAGAAGGGCCATCTCGGAGGTCCGCTTCTTCATGCGGCCCTCGACGATCTGGCGGGTAACGTTCTCAGGCTTGCCAAGCTCCGCCGCCTGTTTCTCGGCGATCTGGCGCTCTTCCTCCAGCACGTCGTCCGGGATGTCTTCCACGCTGACAGTCACGGGGTTCATCGAGGCCACGTGGAGCGCTATGTTGCGGGCAAACTCCTTGAACTCCGGGGTCCGGGCCACGAAGTCCGTCTCGCAGTTGACCTCCACGAGCACCCCGACCCGCCCGTTGAAGTGGATGTAGGCCTCGATAAGGCCCTCCCCGGCCTCTCGGGAACTCTTCTTGTCCGCCGCCGCCTGTCCCCGCTCTCTGAGAACGCGTCGAGCCTCTTCGACGTCACCGCTCGACTCGTCCAGAGCCCTCTTGACGTCCATCATGCCTGCTCCGGTCTCCTCGCGAAGCTGCTTTATCTTCTGTATGTCGCTCGCCAAAGTCTCTACTTCTCCTCTTCTTCCTCATCTGTGCCGGCAGGTTCCGGCTCTACCTGCGCCTCGTCCTCCGCGGCAGCCTCGGCCGCCGCAGCAGCAGCCGCCTCGGCGTCGCCCCCGGCGGCTTCCGGGTCCGTATCTTCGACGGTGGGAACTGGTTCTTCGCCCCCGGTCTCCGGCGCGCCGCCTTCTTCGGCAGCTTCCACTCCAGAGACCTCCGGCTCGGAAACCTCCGCCTCGGCGACTACATCTTCGGGGACGCCCGCTTCGGCAACGACGGTCTTTTCCGAAGTTCCGTCGCCGTTTGCTACCGGCTCTTCCGGTAGCGCCTCCTCAGAGACTGCGGTCTCCTCCATTACCGGGGGCAGCGGGCGATCTTCGGGCTGAACCTCGTCTTCACCCTTACCTTCGAGTATGGCGCCGGAGATCAACTTCGCAACGAGGTTTATGGAGCGGATCGCGTCGTCGTTGCCGGGGATCACGTAGTCTATGACCTCCGGGTCGCAGTTGGTGTCGGTGATCGCGACGACCGGTATCCTGAGCCGGTTGGCCTCTTTGACCATCAGCTCCTCACGCTTGGGGTCGATCACGAAGACCGCTCCGGGGAGCCGCTCCATCTCGGTGAGACCGGCGAAGTTGCGGCGTAGCTTCTGGTACTCGCGGGCGAGGGCGAACCACTCCCGGCCGCTGCGGTCTTCCTCGGGCGTCTCCTCGTAACGGGCGGCGCGATCCTTGAAATATTCGATGCGCGGCTTGATGGTTTGGAAGTTGGTGAGCATGCCGCCGATGTACCGCTCGGCGACGTAGGGCTGCCCGCACCGGATGGCCTGCTCGGCCACCGTGATCTGGGCCTGCTTCTTGGTACCGACAAAGAGCACGTCCCGGCCCGCCTCCGCGATGCTCCGTACGAAAGAACAGGCGCGGTTCAACAGCGGCAACGTCTGGTCCAGGTCTATTATGTGTACGCCGGAGCGCTCGGCGAAGATGTAGGGCTTCATCTTCGGGTTCCAACGCTTAGCCTGGTGTCCGAAATGTACGCCGGCTCCGAGTAGCTCCCTTATACCTACTTGCTCGGTGGTGCTTTCCACGTTATCTACCTCTCCTTCAGGTGGTTAGCGTCCTCCGCCCGTCTATTGCAATCCGCGCCAGATGGACGTCTCCACCCTCTGTATGGACCACCACCTGGGCCTCTAGACCCTCTCGCGGGCGTGCGTGGTCAAAATCTCGGAGATGGTAGCACAAGGGCGTACAACCTTCTACGAGAAACCGCCGGAAATTAGTTGATCTTCCCCAATAAAGCGCCGCAGCTTACCCAGCGTCTTTTTCGGAATCTGAAGATACGCCCCTCCGTGAGATCGAGCGCCTGGCCGATCTCCCTGAGCGTCAGGTCTTCGTAGAAGTAGAGCGTAGCCACCGTCCGCTCTCTGTCGCTGAGTTCCCGCATGGCCGATACCAGGTCTTCTCGTATCTCGCCCTGTTCTACAGAGCTCTCCGGGTCTTCTATGGTGTCATCGGCGATCTGCGGGGCGAGACCATGACCATCCTCCCCCGGCGCGTGGACTTCGAGCGAGCTCGTCTGTGAGCGCGCCTGCTGTTGAATGACGCTCCGGTACTCGGCGATGCTAAGGTCCGCTTTTTCGGCCAGCTCCGACTCGGTCGGTTCTCGACGCGCTTGTTGGGTCAACTCCTGACGAGCGACCTCTACCGCGCGGGCCCGGGATCGGGTCCGGCGCGGCAGCGAGTCTTCTTTTCGGGCCTCGTCCAGGATCGCCCAGCGGATCTTGGAGATCGCATAAGTCTCGAACTTGACTTCGCGCCCCG
>JALYGE010000108.1 GCA_030777225.1 Actinomycetota bacterium | reverse complement strand
AAACGGGGAGATCGTCGGGAGCTTGCCGGGCATGGGTCTGGTCCTGACGGCCGAGTTTCTGGCAGAGGTGGACGACATCGCCCGCTACGGATCACCGGATCGCCTCGCAGCAGCAGCGGGCATCGCGCCCGTGCTCAGGGCGTCGGGCAGTCTCTCTTACAAGCGAAGAGCGAAAAAGGGCAATAGGGCGCTGAAGCGGGTCTTCTACCAGTCCGCGTACTGCGCGATCGGCCACCACGAGAAAAGCAGAGATTACTACCAGCGAAAAAGGGCCGAAGGCAAGATGCACGACCAGGCGGTGGTGGCGCTCGCGCGCCGCAGGGTGAACGTCTTGTGGGCGATGCTCAGAGACGGAACGACCTACCAGGAGGCGCCCCTGGCCGCTTGACAACCACATCAGGATACTCTGGTGTGTAGCGGGGTGTTGCTCCTGGCACCTTTTGGGCTCCTTTGGTCGGCATTCACATCCGAAACTCTGGTGTGTCCGCCAACCGGGGTCAAGCCCACCCGGCGAGAAGCCCTCGACGGGGACGAACTCCTCGATACGATCTACAACCTGCATCGGGCGGTGTCGAAGACCAAGCCGAGCCTGTTCAAGGCTTCCCGCAACCCCGACAAAACGAGAGTTCCCCCGGCACCGCCGAGTGCCCCCGCCCATACCCTCTCCTTCAAACCCACGGTTCTCTCCGTCCTTCACTCTCTCGTGGTAAAGATTATTTTATAGGCACGAAAAAGCCGGGACCACGAAGTCCCCTCCGAACTCCCGAAAGATACGGTGCCGCAAGCCACTCCGGGTGCCGCAAGCCACTCCGTCCCGGCGGATTTCTGCCTCGAAAAAACCGGAACCCGACAGCCCTGGCTGCAGGGAATGCGGCCACCACCCCGGCTTCAAGCTAGCAGTGTCGCGGGCAAGGCATTAGGGTACATACCCCAATGGTACTAGGGTACATACCCCAATGGTAGTACATGCGCGGAAAGGCTAGAGCCAGGAGGCGAAGGGATGAGCCAAGAAGACGATGCGGGAAGGTCTAGCGAAGAGAGAAGCGGTGCCGGCGGGATTAGGCTGTTACTCGGGCGGGTAGCCTCAGTGCTCGGGATCCTGGTGGCCATCTCGATAGCATTCACCCCGAACATTGCACTGATAGCCGGGGTCTCGGCGATCGCGTTAGGTGGCGCGGGCTATGTGTTAGGTGCCCGTAGACTTGGGATCGCCGCTGTCATCATCGCGGTGGTCGCATTGATTTTCGGGCTCATGGCGATTAGCGGCTCTATACCGGGCTTTGACCCCCCGGGCCCCAGCGAGCAATCGCCGGAACGCTAGAAGATGATAGGAGGGGAGAGATGTGCGGCCTGGCATGATCTGTTGGCGTGCTATGTACCCGTAGCGAACGCTGGCTATACGCTAAACGCCTGGCGCCTCTTGCGCTCCTCGTCGCCGGAGACACGCTCCATGAGAATCTGGTGTTTCAGGTCCGGCCACACTCGATCGAACTCCGACTCCGCACCGCCATTAGCAACCCATATCCGCAAACGACGGTCGTACTCCTCCGCCCACGCGGCTTTAGCGTCCAATTCACGCTGTCGCCTGTGGTTCGAATCCACTATTGCCCACTTTTCTAGCTGGTCAGCTTGTGAGCATTTCAGCGGTCAACTAAATTTTCGGGTGCCCGCGCCTGACGGGTAAAATCTCGTAAGATGGTGTTTGTGTGTTGTTTATAGTATTCGGAGGAATTTTAGATGGCAGCGGTAAAGCTACCTGATGGTAGAGAGCTGGAAGTAGAGCCCGGTGAGAAGGCGAGGGACGTGGCCGAGAAGATTGGGGCCCGCCTCGCCCGCGACGCGCTCGTGGCGAAGCTGGACGGCGAGGTAGTGGACCTCGACGCTCCGGTGGAGGGAGCGCAAGAGTTCGAGGTCGTTACGAAGGACTCCCCGGAGGGACTCTACGTCCTGCGGCATTCGACGGCGCACGCGATGGCGCAGGCTATTCTGGAGCTCTATCCGGGCAGCAAGCTCACCATCGGGCCGCCCATAGAGAACGGCTTCTACTACGATATCGAGGTAGAGGGCCGCATCACGGACGATGACCTGCCGCGCGTCGAGGAGCGGATGCAGGAGATCTCCGAGCGGGACCTGCCGGTCTACTGTGAGAGGGTTTCTAAAGAAGAGGCCGTGCGCCTCTACGCTGACAACCCCTACAAGCTGGAGCTCATAGAAGACCTCGAAGATGGAGACATCACGATCTATCACCAGGGCGAGTTCTTCGACCTCTGCCGCGGGCCACATGTGCCGAGCACCGGGAAGCTCGGGGCGTTCAAGCTACAGAACATCGCCGGGGCCTACTGGCGCGGCGATGAAAAGAACACCATGCTCACTCGCATCTACGGTACGGCGTGGCCGACCGAAAAGCAGCTAAAGGCGTACCTCCGGCGCCTGGAAGAGGCCAAAGAGCGCGACCACCGCAGGATCGGCAAGTACCTGGAGCTGTTTACCTTCTCGCCGGACGTGGGCGCGGGCGTCCCGCTCTTCCTGCCGAAGGGCGAGATGCTCCGGCACCTCATGGAAGACTACGTCCGCGAGGTCCAGACCCGTCACGGCTACGACCACGTGTGGACCGGTCATCTGGTAAACGAGGAGTTGTACGCCAAGAGCGGACATCTGGAGCACTATCTGGACTCCATGTTCCCGCCGATGGTAGACGGCGAAACCCGCTACCGGCTGAAGCCGATGAACTGTCCGAGCCACATGACGCTATTCAACTCCCGGGCGCACTCGTATCGGGATCTGCCGGTGCGGTACGCGGAGTTCGCCACGCTCTATCGCTACGAGAAGAGCGGCGAGCTGAACGGGCTGACCCGGGTTCGGAGCCTCACGCAGGACGACGCGCACGTGTTCTGTACGGAGGACCAGATCCAAGAGGAGTTCGGCCGGGCGTTGGAGATCATCCGCGAGACCCTCGACACCTACGGATTTACGGACTACAGCGTCCAGCTTTCGATGCGTGATCCGGACGACACCAAGTACATCGCCGACGAAGAGAAGTGGAGCCGGGCCGAAAACGAGCTGCGTGCGGCGCTCGACGCGGCGGGTATCTCTTACGAAGAGGTCTCCGGCGAGGCTGCCTTCTACGGCCCGAAGGCCGACTTCATGGCGAGGGACGTGCTGGGGCGGGAGTGGCAGCTCTCGACCATCCAGGTGGACTTTCTCCAGCCCGCCCGGCTCGACTGCGAGTACGTCGGGGAGGATGGGCAGGATCACACGCCGGTGTTGCTGCACCGGGCGGTAACGGGCTCCACCGAGCGCTTCATGGCCGTCCTGATCGAGCACTACGGCGGCGCCTTCCCTCTGTGGCTCGCACCGGTGCAGGCCGTCGTTATCCCGATCACCGACCGGCATCTGGGCTACGCCCGCAAGGTGCAGGGCCGGCTCGCGGCGGCTGATATGCGGGTGGAGGTTGACGATTCGATCAACAGCATGCAGAAGAAGATCCGGGAGAACGCCCGCCAGAAAGTGCCGTTCCTCCTCATCGTCGGCGACCGGGAGGCCGAGGCCGGAACAATCAACGTGCGCCGTCGGGGGGAGAAGCAGCAGAAGACCATCGAGGTCGAAGAGTTCGTCGAGCGGGCGAAGAAAGAGATTGCAGCGCGCGGCTCTTATAGACAGGAGTAGCAAAAGCGCGGTACAATAAGCGTGTAGTTGGGGGTCTGCGCCCGTTCGGCGCCTCGTCAGAGTATCGTGCGAGCAGGGTTTACAGCCCCAAAAACGAGTTTTGGAAGGAGTGGTGTACAGTAGCCGCCGAAGAAGAACCGAGGATTAACGGCCAGATCCGGGCCCGCTCGGTACGCCTGATCTCCGAGAGCGGAGAACAGCTAGGGATAAAGCACATCCGGGAAGCTATGGACTACGGGGAGAGGGCGGATCTCGACCTCGTCGAAGTCGCGCCGAATGCGAACCCGCCGGTGGTCCGCATGATGGATTACGGCAAGTTCAAATACCAGAAAGAACAGGCCCGGAAGGCCGCCCGCAAGAACCAGGTAATAGTCAACGTGCGGGAGATAAAGCTCCGACCCAAGATCGGGGACCACGACTTCGAGACGAAGAAGGGCCACGTCGAGCGCTTTCTCAAAGGCGGCGACAAGGTCAAAGTGACCATTATGTTCCGGGGCCGCGAGGTGCAGCACCCGGAGTTGGGAGAGAAACTTCTTCGCCGGCTCGAAGCTGACCTGCAAGACCTGGGCCGCGTCGAAAGCCAGCCCAACCTCGACGGACGCAACATGGTCATGGTGCTGGCGCCCAAGAAAGAAACAGCAAAGACGACGGAAAAAAGAGAAAAGAGCACCGCCGGCAGCTAATGTAACTATTTGATACACTACCTGCCGCAGCAAGCACAGGCGAACCGGCCTCGACTCCCGTGCCGCGAGCCTCAGAGTAAGTAACACGACGAAACGTGGAGGAAAATATGCCGAAGATGAAGTCCCACCAGGGCGCGACCGAGCGCTTCAAGGTCGGGAAAAAGGGCAAGGTTCGGCGCCGCCGAGCCGGCCACAACCATATCCTGGAGAAGAAACACCCCAAGCGGAAGCGGCGGTTGAACAGCGAGACTTCGGTCAGCAACGCCGACGAGAAGCGCGTCAAGCGTCTGTTGGGGGTGAGGTAGTATGGCCCGTACCGCGCGCAGCGTCCATGCCCGCAAAAAGCGCCGGAAGGTGCTGGAGCAGGCCAAAGGTTACCGGGGGACGAAGAAGAGCTCGTACAAGCGGGCCAAGGAACAGGTCTGGAAGAGTGGGGTCTACGCCTACGAGGGGCGTAAGCAGCGCAAGAGGGATTTCCGGTCGCTCTGGATCCAGCGTATCAACGCCGGCGCCCGCGAGCACGGCCTCTCATACTCGCAGTTCATCAACGGGGTACGCCTCGCGGAGATCGACCTGGACCGCAAGATTCTTGCCGACCTCGCCGCCACCGAGCCGGAAGCTTTCGCCGCCGTAGTGGAGCAGGCCAAAAACGCCCTGAATGGCCAGCCCGTCCAGCGGAGCGTTACGGTAGAAAAGCCCGTCGACCAGAATGGTAGCGAGGCTGCGGAGGCGAGCGCTACGGAAGTGGAATCCGGAGAGGTCGAACCCGAAGCAGAGATCAACGCCACGGACGCCGCGGAACGCAAGGCGGAGGAGCTGGACGTAGACCTCGCCACCGTCGAAGGCACGGGTGCCGAAGGACGCATCACGGTAGGAGACGTAGACGAGGCCGCCAAAGCCGAAGACTCCGAAAAGGAGCAGGGCTAAAGGCCAGGTCTCCACGCTCTATGCGCTCCGAAGATCGTGAAACTTCGCGGTCGATATCTCTCAAACGCGCGGGGAAGCTCCAACAGAAAAAGCATCGGGAGACCGAAAAGCTGTTCCTGGCGGAGGGTAGATCTCTTATAGAGGAATCTTCTGGATCGCCACGGCAGCTCTTCGAAGATCCAAACGATGTTCGCCGACTCTCGGCGCTCAAGACCCCGACCGGCCCGGTCGGGGTCTTTCCTTTCCTGGACATCTCAGCCGGCGATCTGGTAGCTTCCTGCGACCGGATAATTCTTCTGCACGGGGTGCAGGACCCGGGCAACGTGGGGACCATTATCCGGGTGGCCCACGCTTTCGGCGCGGGGGTAGCGCTCTCCGGTGGATGCGCAGATCTCTACAATCCCAAGACCGTCCGGGCCACGATGGGCTCTATCTTCCACGCTCCTTTGGCGCGAGAGGTGGAGACCCTGGCGTTTTTGGAGTCGGCGCGAAGCTTGGGGTTCACGCCCGTAGCGGCGGCGCTGGGGGGTGGATGCGGCCCGCGGGAGATGTCTGTCGGCAAGCTCGTGGTTGTGGTCGGCCCGGAAGGGGCGGGCCTTCAGGAAGCCGTCGTCGCGGCCTGCGAGCAGCACGTGGAGATCCCTTCGCGAGCTTCGTCGCTGAATGTTGCGATGGCGGCTACTATTCTGCTCTACGAGGCGTATATGCGTGTGCTACCATAGCCGTTCGAAGATGGCCGAAAGAATAAACATTCCGCAACTTTTGAAAGACATACGCCAGTTTCGTGAGGCTGCACAGAAGCTCAATTCGTCTGAGGCTGTGAGCCAAGCAAATAGACAAGCTCAGAATGCCGCTGAAGCAGCAAGAATTTTAGATAAAGATCAAATAATCAAAGATGCGAGAGAGTTAGCTGAAAGAGCACGGTTGGCGGCTCAACAAGCGCAGATGGCGATAAAGGTTGCTAGCAACTTGTCTGAATTAGAACAAGTGCGTGTGCAATATCTCGGTCGCTCAGCTCCCCTTACAGAGTTGAAAAGAAGCGTGCGAGAGTTACCAGTAGAAGCTCGTCCAGACGTTGGACGCGAGGCAAACCAAGCTACACGTTCCATAGAATCGACTTTAAAGGAAAAGCAAGAAGAACTTGCTAATGTTGAACGCGAGGCTCGACTCAAGGAAGAGGCCGTGGACGTTACGCTTCCCGGCGTTCCGTATCCGAAGGGGAGTCTGCATCCTACGCTGCGGGTGATCGACGACGTGGTGGACTTCTTCGTCGGGCTGGGCTACCGGGTCGCCGAGGGGCCGGAGGTCGAGACCGACTACTACAACTTCACCGCGCTCAACATCCCTCCGGGGCATCCAGCCCGCGGGATGCAGGACACGTTCTTTCTGGACGAGGGACTGGTGCTGCGGACGCACACCTCGCCGGTCCAGATCCGCACGATGCTCTCCCAGGAACCGCCGGTGTACGTCGTCTGTCCGGGGCGCGTCTACCGGCGCGACTCCGACCCGACCCACACGCCGATGTTCCACCAGATAGAAGGGCTTGCGGTAGATCAAGGCCTGACACTCGGGCACCTCAAGGGTACCCTGACCGCGATGGCCCGCCACGCCTTTGGCGACGAGGCGCGTCTCAGGCTAAGGCCGAGCTACTTCCAATTCACCGAGCCGAGCGTCGAGATGGACGTGAGTTGCTTTGTCTGTGACGGCGAGGACCCAAACTGCAAGGTCTGCAAGGGCGCCGGCTGGCTGGAGATGGGCGGCGCCGGGATGGTAGACCCCGCTGTTTTGGAAGAGGTGGACTACGACCCCGAGGAATATACAGGCTTTGCGTTCGGTTTCGGCCCCGACCGGATGGCGATGGTCAAGTACGGCATCCCGGACCTGCGGATGTTCTTCGAGGGCGACCTTCGTTTCCTGAAGCAGTTTTAGTTTCTAGAGAGGTAAGCTTTTGCGCGTTCCGTTAAGCTGGCTCCGCGAGTACGTAGATTTCGACCTGACGTCCGAAGAGCTCGTCGAACTCTTCTCCCTCTACAGCCAGGAGGTGGATGGTGTGGAGCGCCTTGGCGTCCTCGACGGAGAGGTCGTGGTGGGCGAGGTACTGGAGTTCGGACCCCACCCGAACGCCGACCGGCTCAGCGTGGCGAAGGTAGACCTCGGAGGGGAAGAGGTGCAGATCGTGGCCGGCGCTCCCAACCCGTATCCGGGCGCCCGCGTCCCCGTCGTGTTGCCCGGCAGCGTTATGGCGGACGGAACCAAGCTCAAGAAAGCGAAGCTGCGGGGACTCGAATCCTACGGGATGATGATGAGCGAGCGGGAACTGGGCATCTCACAGGACCACACGGGGATACTGTTGCTCGACGAGTCGTACGAGGTCGGTCGGCCAGTCGCGGACTATTTCCCGGTGGGTGAGGTAGTGCTCGACGTAGACGTTATGCCCAATCGCCCGGACCTGTGGGGTATGATCGGGGTGGCGCGTGAACTTGCTGCCATCTTACGAACAGATTTTCGCATCCCCGAGCCGCGCTTCGAGGCGAGTGGAGAACCCACAAACGAATACGGCCTACGGGTCGAAGATCCGGATCTCTGCCCGCGATACGATCTGCGCCGCGTCTCGGGGGTTACTGCTGGGAGAAGATCTCCGCTGGATGTACGGCGCAAGGTCTTCGCCGCCGGTATGCGCCCCATTAACGCCATCGTGGATGCTACCAACTACGTCATGTTGGAGACCGGGCAACCTATACACGCGTTCGACGCCGCGAGGATAAAAGAGGGTATCGTAGTTCGCCGGGTGTGGCCGGGAGAGAGACTAACGCTCCTGGATGGTTCCGTCCGCGAGCTGGAAGAGAATATGCTCGTCATCGCGGACGAGGAGCGGGGACGGGCCATCGCCGGAGTGATGGGGGGCGAGGATGCGGAGGTCGGTGAGGATACGACCGACGTGCTGATCGAGGTTGCCAACTTCAACGGCCGCAACGTCCTCGAAACTTCACAGAGACTCGGTATCCGCACCGACGCCTCGGGTCGCTTCGAGCGGGGCCTGGACCCGAACATGGTGGACTACGCGATGGACCGGGTCACCGGGATGTTGACGGAGCACGCCGGGGGACGGGCCGCCGACGACACACTAAGCCACTATCCGGAGCCGGTGGAGCCGTGGGAGGTTCCGCTGCGCCTGAACCGCGCGGAACTGCTACTCGGTATGCCCGTAGAGGAAGACGAAGTGACCGAAATATTGAACTCGCTGGGTTGCAGGCCCCGGAGCGAGGACGGCAAGATAGCGGTGGAGATCCCGACTTTCCGCCGGGACCTGCGGCGGGAGGCAGATCTCATAGAAGAGGTTGGGCGGCTGGTCGGGCTGGACCTCGTCCCAGAGGAACTACCGCGCGTCCCGCAGCCTGGCGGTCTGACCCCCTTGCAGCGCGAGACCCGTAACTTGCGCCGGCTGCTCTCGGACCTCGGGCTGGCCGAGGCCATTACCTATCCCTTCGGTCCTCATCGGTGGTGGAGAGACCTCGGTACAGATGGTAATGGAGGATTGGTGGAGCTCGAAAACCCTCTGAGCCGGGAGGGCAGTAAGCTGCGCACCACGCTGCTGCCGGGTTTGCTCGACGCGGCGGCCCGCAACCGCGCATTTGGCGTTCCGGGCGGCGCCCTGTTCGAGGTCGGTAGCGCGTTCATCGCCAGTCCTTCAGAGGATAGAGATACGGCGACCCGCTTCCGTTTTACCGGTGTGGTCTCGAACCCCGAAAACGCCTACGGCCTTATGGGCGTGGAGGAGACCTCGAAGGTCGCGGTGGTACTCGCGGGGACCATACAGCCCGCCGGCTGGAACTCGCCCGAACGCCGCGCCGGCTTCTTCGAGGCCAAGGGTATCATCGAGCGTCTGGTGCCGGAGGCGACCTTCGAGGCCCGCAATGAGCCTTTTCTGCATCCGGGTCGCTCGGCGTGCGTGTTGATCGGCGGCGAGGAAGCCGGCTGGATCGGGGAACTCCATCCGGAGGTCGCCGAAAGGTTCGGGCTGGAGGGATGGCCGGTGGCGGCTTTGGAGCTGGGTCTGGAGTTCTGCGAGCCGGACCCGGAACTTCGTTTCCAGGTGTTTACGAACGTACCGGCCGTCGTCCGAGACCTGGCGGTCGTCGTGGACGACGAAGTCCGGGCCGGCGCGTTGGTTGGAGCCGTGGAGGCTCTCGACAGCCCGTTGTTGAATCAGGTACGCGTCTTCGACGTGTACGAGGGGTCTCAGGTGCCGGAGGGCAAGAAGAGCCTGGCGCTTAGCTTTACGTTCCAAGGGGAAGAGACGCTGACCGACGAGGCGGTGGACGCCGAAGTTGGTCGCGTCGCGGAGCTTCTGGAGAAAGAGTTTGGAGCCCGGATCAGGGGTTAGCGCCGTCCCACTCCTGGCTGAGAAGGCTCATTAGAATGGCGTCCCGGAAGGTTCCGTCGCGCTTTACCGCTTCGCGGTAGCGACCCTCTTTTCGGAAACCGAGCTTTTCGTAGGTAGCGATGGCCGGCTCGTTGAACTCGAAGACGCTCAGGCCCACACGGTGCAGCTCCAGTTCTCCGAAGGCGTAGTCGAGAAGAGTGCGGATCGCGTCGGCGCCGTAGCCCTGGTCCCGTTCTTCTGACGGCCCGAGGATCACGGAGAGGTCCGCCGAGGCGTTGGCCTCACTGACGTTCATCAGGCTTATAACGCCGATGGGCTCGCGCATACCCCTCGCGTGTATGGCGAAGGACTCGTCGGTGATGGACTTCTCGCGCTCGTCGAAGAGCCGCTCGACGGCGGAGCGGCTCAGAGGAGCCGAGGTCCAACTCGTGAGGTGCCAGATCTCCGGATCTCCGTACCACCGGGCGTACAGCGAATAGTTCTCGCGGACGTGCCGACGAAGCTCGACGCTCTCGCCTTCCAGCCGCTTTGTTCTTCCCAGCAAAGGCACGGCGTGAAATATAGCGGTTTTGCAAAGGGTATGCTCTGTTAGAATTCATTACATGAAGATCGTTCCGGATCGCCTGGTCTCTTTGGGTTTCGGGAAGTTCGTGCGGTCTGACAGGATCGTCGCGCTGGTGCCCATAGAGGAGGACCGGGGCAGCGGACGCCGGACGCTGGTCTACGTCGAGAACATCCCGGAGCCCCTGGTCGCCGGACGGACCGAGACCACGATTCTGCGGGACATGGTCGGCGCTGAGAGCGGGACCGTGGAGCTTCTGCGGGAGTTGCAGATGCAGATCGGCCAGGTAAGGCCGCTGCTGAAGTCCTCTATCCGTTCGGAGGCCGGGCTCGACCTGGACCAGTTGTCGCGCCGCATAACGGAACTCACCGGAGAGCAAGAATCCCCGAAGATGTTCTAAGAGCTGATTTCTACGACCGGGACCCCCGAGAGGTCGCCGTAGATCTGCTCGGATGCGTCCTGACGCGAGAATCTCCCGAAGGCCGCACGTCGGGCGTCATCGTCGAGACCGAGGCTTACCGTCCAGAAGACCCGGCGTGTCACGCCTACAAGGGACCGACGATGCGCAACCGCACCATCTTCGGCGGGCCGGGGCTCGCCTACGTCTATCTCTCCTACGGCACGCACCATCTCATCAACGCGGTTTGTGAGGAGGAAGGTATCGGGAGCGCTGTCCTGGTCCGGGCGTTGCAACCTCTCAAAGGCGAAGCGATGATGGCGCAACGCCGGGGACGCGACTTCGACTTGTGTGACGGCCCGGGCAAACTTACCCAGGCCCTCGGCGTCACGCTCGACGACGATGGCCACGACCTGACGAACGGGACGTTGAACATAGCGTGGGGTGGGCCGCCGGAGGGCGAGATAGTCTCGACGACCCGTATCGGCATTAGCCGCGGGACAGACCTGCCTTGGCGCTACCTGGTGATGGGCAACCCTAACGTGTCTGTCGTGCCAAAGCGCCTTGACGCACGCGGCCTGCGGCGTTCGGCCTGAAGTTTCTCGCGCCCGGGGCGAGCCTGGGCTGAATCGCCGGAGGAGCATTCGTTGCGTTCACCCCAGATCCAGTCCGTTGTGCCGGGCGTGGCGGCGGGGGTGGGGGGTCGTAGCGTGAGATGTTCACGCCCTCGAACTCCTCGGTAGGTTCGCCTTCCAGCACGCGCCGGGTGTACTCGCGCCAGATAACTGCGGGAGGCTCTATCGGACCGACGTACTGGGCGCCGAGGTTCAGGAGGCCCTCAAGGGTCGCGCCGCCCTCGGCGTAGCCCATCCAGACGGCGGTCGTGATCCGGGGCGTGTAGCCGACAAACCAGGAGTCGAAGAAGCGCTCGCTGGTTCCGGTCTTCCCTGCGACGGCGCGGTCTTCGAGGTCCGCCTTGTAAGCGATGCCCTTCTTGACGTCGCCGACCAGGATCTCCGTAGCCTTCGCCGCTATCTCAGGAGCTATGACCTGCTCCCCTTCGGGTGCGGGAGCCTTATAGATAACTTCCTCTTTTCCCTGTTCGTTGGTTTCGACCACCTGTGAGATGGTGCGTAGATCCACGCGGCGGCCCCCGTTGGCGATGGTGGCGTAGGCGTGGGCCATGTCTATCGGGGAGACCTCTTCGGTGCCCAGGACGAGCGAGGGATGGAGTTGGTCGCCGAAATCTGCCGAGACTCCGAGGCGCTTCGCCACATCAACTACCGCCGCGGGGCCACCGGTGAGTCCCCGGCCATCGGTGTTCATAACGAGGTCTGCAAAAACGGAGTTGTCCGAGTGCCAGAGGGCTTGTTCGAGGCTGATCTGTCCCCGGTTCTCGCCGTCGAAGTTTTCGACCTCCCAGGTCTCGAATCGACCGTTTTCGTGCTGGACCTGGTGAGACTTGGGGCCGGAGAAGTAGGGCGTCGCCGGGTCTATGCCCTGTTCCAGCGCCGCGATGAGGGCAAAGGTCTTGAACGAGCTGCCGGGCTGACGCCGGGCCTGGGTAACCAGGTCGAACTGCGAGTTTTGGTCGCGGTCTCCGACCATAGCCAGTATTCTGCCGGAGGTGGGATCTATGGAGACGAGGGCCGCGTCCGGGTTATCCGGGTAGGCTAGATAACCGGACGGACCGTAGAGGACCTCGCGGGCGGCGACCTGGGCCTCCAGGTCCAGCGTGGTGTAAACCTCCAACCCGCCCTCGATGACCGCACGGGCTCCCAGTTCGTTGATGAGTTCCTCCTGTACGAGACCGGCAAACTCCCGGCTCACCTGGGAGCCTTCCAGCCCCCGGTCGAGCACCGGCGCCAGCGGCCACTTCTCCGGTAGCGGTTTCTCCAGGGCCCGCGTGTACTCTTCCTCGGTGATGTAGCCGTTGTTGAACATCTTCTGGAGCACCAGGTTGCGCTGCACCGTTGCGCCGTCACGGTCTTCTCCGAGACTAGATGGTGACCAGAGAAGGCCGATCAGGGCGGCGGACTCGGCCACCGTCAGGTCTTCGACGGACTTGTCGAAATATGTCTCGGCGGCGGCCTGGGCCCCATATGCGTTGCTCCCGAAGTACACCGTGTTGAGGTAGTTGCCCAGGATCTCCTCTTTGCCCATCTTGCGCTCTACCTTGATCGCGATCGCTGCCTCTTTGAGCTTGCGGGCAACCGTGCGGTCCTGTGAGAGGTAGGCGTTGCGGACGTACTGTTGGGTTATGGTGCTGGCGCCCTCTACGGCTTCGCCCGCCCGAAGGTCAACGTACAGAGCCCGGATGATGCCCCACAGATCCACGCCCGCATGCTCCCTGAACCGCTCGTCCTCTTTCGCTACCAGGGCGTTCAGTAAGCTGGGGGGCATCTCTTTGAGGGAAGCCGTCTTCCGGTTCTCGCCGTGAAAGATCGTTCCGATAACCCGCCGGGACCCCTCCGTCTCCCCCAGCGGCTGCGAATAGATGTACGTCGGGGCTGTAGACTTCGGGTCCAGCTCCTTCGGTTCTCCTACGCTCTGCATGAGCCCGAAGAAAGCTCCGGAGCTGAAACCCACGAGCGCGACCACCATGCAAGCGAGCACAACGCCTACTCCCCGCAGCAGTTTGTAGGCGAAGCTGTTTTTTGCCGCGCGCTTTTCCCTGGAGTTCGAGAGGCGATGAACCGTCTTTCCGGCGTCGGACCATTTTGCCGGCCTGCGGCCTTTTTCCTGACGGGTTTGCGCCATCGACCCCGTATAGTACACGAGCCCCCTCACTGTCACACCCGCTCCGTATACGGTAAATTGGAGATATGGACTTCGGGAGTTTGTTCCGCAATGCTGTTGATGTGATCCCCCGTGAGGAGCTTGGGCGACGCCTCGAAAGCGGCGAGAGCTTGCGCGTCAAGCTCGGCCTGGACCCCACGGCCCCGGACATACACCTGGGGCACGCGGTGGTCCTGGAGAAGCTGCGCGCGTTTCAAGACCTCGGCCACACGGCCGTCCTGATCGTGGGCGACTACACAGCCCGCATCGGAGATCCGTCGGGCCGCTCCAAGACCCGGCCCGTATTGACCGATGAGGAGATACAGACCAATACAAAGACCTACCTGGACCAGGCGTACCGGATCCTGGACCACGACCGTACGGAGGTCCGTTACAACTCGGAGTGGCTTGCGCCGCTGACGCTGGCCGACGTTATAGCGCTCACCCGCGCCACGACCGTCGCCCGCATCCTGGAACGCGACGACTTCTCCAAACGGTACGCCGCGAACGACCCGATCACGCTGACCGAGCTCCTCTACCCGCTGATGCAGGCCTACGACTCCGTCGCCATTGACGCCGACGTCGAGCTCGGCGGAACCGACCAGCTCTACAATCTGCTGATGGGACGCCAGATCATGGAGTACCACGGCAAGCGTCCCCAGTGCGTCCTCACCACTCCGCTTCTCGTCGGCACCGAAGGCAAGATGAAGATGAGCAAGTCTCTCGGCAACTACATCGGCGTAACCGACTCGCCCCAGGACATGTTCGGTAAAACCATGAGCATCCCGGACGAGCTGATGCCAGATTACTACGCCTTGCTCCTCAACCAGCATCGTCCTGAAACGGACCCTGTCGAGCAAAAACGCGAGCTCGCCCGTTCTCTGGTGCGCCGCTTCCACGGCGCGTCCTCGGTCGACGAAGCTGAGAGAAACTTTTACGCCCACGCCCGGCGCGAGGTACCCGACGACGTACCCGAAGTTTCACTGCCGGAGGGTGATGAAGTCTGGATCGTGGACCTCATCACCCGCGCCGGATTCGCCAGCACGAACGGCGAAGCCCGTCGCTTTATCCGCGGTGGAGCGGTGCGACTAGACGGAAGGGTTATTCAGGACGAGAAGCTCTCGCTGGACCGGGAATCGCTGGTGGGGCAGGTCCTACAAGTCGGAAAACGCCGCTACGCGCGGTTTTCCAGGACGGTCCCGTGAAACCCGGTAGCTAGCTGCTACAATACCCGGCGTGGTTGTAACGAGTGGTTATCGGAAAGTTACTTTTAATCTCCGAAAATCAGTTGACAACCGCAGGGAGGTTGGTATACTCCACAAGGCATGACGGTAAACGACTTGAAAACCGAATTGAGGCGCTTCAGGTAGTCTTCCCGACAGATCGGGATCAGGCACCGGGCCCACCGAAAGGTGGGCGTTTTAGTCGCTTTATAGAGGTTTCGTTTCCGTTTCTAGCTCCGCCGAGAGGCGAGGGGCTTGGAGGCTTTGAAAACTGAATAGCAGCGAAAGATAAGGTAGTGACACACAAACCTGTCAATACACGCCGAGACTGACTCTCTGCGGTCCGAGAGTAGAATGTGGATCGCCGAGCGGGTATCGCCCGCACCAACTGTGACTTTAGCTCCGGGCTTTGCCTGGAGCGAGTTAGTTCGGAGAGTTTGATCTTGGCTCAGGACGAACGCTGACGGTGTGCTTTAGACATGCAAGTCGAACGAGAAAGCCCTTCGGGGTGAGTAAAGTGGCGAACGGGTGCGTAACACGTGGGTAATCTA
>JALYGE010000107.1 GCA_030777225.1 Actinomycetota bacterium | reverse complement strand
CAGTTACCGGGCCGAGCGCGGCAGCGTGCGTACCTGGATCCTCTCCATAGTCCACCATCGGGGTGTAGATTTGCTGCGGTCGGGGCCAGTCGCCGCCGCACCCAGGACAAAGCGGAAGCCTCGGCGGAGAAATCTCAGCCGAGCGAGGCGTTCTCCGAAGCCTGGCGCAGCACCCAGAGAGAGCAGGTCCGCCAGGCGCTGGGTACGCTCCCCCCGGAGCAGTTGAACGTTTTGGAACTGGCGTACTTTTCAGGGTACACCCACGTAGAGATAGCTGAGCTACTGGACCTCCCGCTAGGAACCGTGAAAGGCCGGATGCGCCTCGGATTAAAAAAGATCAAAAACTACTTCGACTCTAGAGGCATGGCGATACCCGGATGACCGAGATGGATCGAGAACGCTTCGAAGATCTCAAGGAAGCCTACGCGTTGGGCGCGCTCTCGGATACCGAGCGCCGGGAGCTCGAAGGCTACCTGACGCTCCACCCCGAGCTGCGCCGGGAATTGGAGGAACTTAGCTCTGTAGCCAATACGCTGGCGCTCGCCCCCGCAGAGTACGAACCCTCCTCCGAAGTACGCCGCCACCTGATGAACATAGTCAACTCCGAGGCGGGCGGCGAGCAGGCCGAACAGACCTCGATACTGGGTCGGTTACGAGGCTATCTAGACTTCCGTACGCTGGCGCCCGCCGCCCTGGCAATTGTTGCGGTCGCGCTGCTGGGCTGGAACATCCTGCTGCAGGGAGAAGTTCAGGACTTGCAAGGCGAACTCCAGGAGCGCCGTACCTTCGCGATGCAAAGTTCGGGAGCGGCCAGAGACGTAAACGCAGAAGTCATCGAGTTAGAAGACGGTCGGGCTGTAGTCATGGCGGAGAACATGCCGTCGGCGCCCGAAGGTAAGACCATGCAGATCTGGGTAATCCAAGACGGCACCCCGCAACCCGCGGGCACCTTCCGCCCCGACTCCAAAACAGTGGCCGCTCCCATAAACGACTCCCTCAAACAGGCCGACGCGGTGGCGATAACCATCGAGCCCGCCGGAGGCTCGGAGAAACCCACTAGCGAACCCGTGCTGCAGACCAGCATCCCGACTTGATCCCGGCGACAGCTTTTAGCGTTCTCCGAAGTTCTCTATAGAGGGGCTCTCCAGAGAGTTTAACCCATTACCTAGCGGGTAAGAAGCCCATAGGGAAACCCAACCGAAAGGCGCACGTATGTCTGTTGCCCGTGTAACCGAGATCAGCGCGACCTCTTCGGAGAGCTTCGAAGCCGCCGTCAAGGAAGGCATCGACCGCGCAACGAGCACGCTGCGGGGCGTTGAAGGAGCGTGGGTCAAGGACATGAACGTCCTGATCGAAGACGGCAACATCACCGGCTACAAGGTAAACCTGGCCGTGACGTTCCTTCTGGAGGACGGCTCGTAGCTGATCAGTAGCGGATAGCTACCCTCGAACGTCGCCCCGGCCCAACGGTCGGGGCGTTTTTCTGTCTCTCTTATGCGCCCCTCGTGAAAGTACGAAACCTGGACCTATCACTGCCTATCAGGGAGGCCCGGGGAGCGTGGCCGAACGTCCACATTCGAGCCAGAACCCGGAGAAGCAAGCCGGTGCCCACGATTTCTCCATAGACCTGGTTGACTGGAACATCCTTGTAGACGCGCTGGATGGCCGCGAAGCCGACGTGATGGTCGAAGTCAAAGGTAACGAGCAGGCGCTGCTGCCGGTGGCGTCAGGGTGGCGTAAGACGTTCGCGGTTTATACTCGTCTCTGTGATGTAACGCCATCATGGACTACGCAGAGGAGTAGAGAATGTATAAGAATCCCAGCGACGAAGAGATACGGAACCTGCTCGAAGGGGCGCGCAACGTGGCGGTCGTTGGCCTCTCTGATAAGCCGTATCGTACCAGCCACGCCATCGCCCGCGTCCTGCAGAGCTTCGGCTACAGGATCTTTCCGGTCAACCCCAACCTGACCGGTCCAGTTCTCGGCGAGGAGCCGTACTCTACGGTGGCGGAGATAGAGGAGCCCATAGACATCGTGAACGTGTTCCGCCGCAGCGAGAATGTGCCCTCCGTGGCGGAAGACGCCGTCGCCGCCGGGGCGAAAGCGCTCTGGATGCAGCTCGGCGTCGTAAACGACGCGGCTGCGAACCACGCCGCGGAGAACGGCCTTACCGTCGTAATGGACCGCTGTATAAAGGTAGACTACGCCGCCCTCGTCGGGCGCTAGACGAATGTCGCGACCCTTTCGGGAGCACGCCTTCTTCCTTTTCGTCTACGGTACGCTGAAGTGCGGCTTCGAGAACCACGATAAGTTCTGCCAGGACGCGCTAGAGATAGAGGAAGCGTCCGTCTGCGGCAGACTCTACGACCTACCCTTCGGCTTCCCAGCCCTGCTCGTACCGGAGGAGACCATCCACGCCGCGGGCACGAAGGACGCCATCTTCGACGCCGCTACCCAGCATCGGCTAAACAAAACCGCTCCCATCCTGTTCCGGGACGAACCGCGGGCCTTCGGTGAGCTACTGACCTTCGACGAGCCGGAAGAGCGGCTGCCGCTGTTGGATCGCCTGGAAGGTTTCGACCCCAAGGGCCGGAGCCTGTACCGGCGCGCGCTCATACCGGCAGAAACAGCGACACGCAGCATCCTGGTCTGGACCTACGTCATCGAAAAGCCAACGGGGACCCACCTCCCCGGCGGACATTGGCCCGCGTAGCGCGGTTTGCTACAGGAAATGCGAAGCGCCGCCCCGTGTGCGGCGCTTCGATTCGAGTTTCTGTCCTACCTGTCGCTCATGGATACGTAGTCCGCGTCCAGGGCGCCGGTGTAGATCTGGCGCGGGCGGGCGATGCGGAGCTCCTCGTCGTTGTGCATCTCCAGCCACTGGGCGATCCAACCGGACGTTCGTGGTATGGCGAACATGACGGTGAACGCGTCGGTCGGGATATCGAGGGCCTCGTAGATCAGGCCGGAGTAGAAGTCCACGTTGGGATACAGCTTCCTGTCGGTGAAGTACTCGTCGTCGAGCGCCCGCTTTTCGAGCTCGATGGCGATGTCGAGCCACGGGCTTTCTTTGTTGGTCGCCTCCAGCACCTCGTCTACGTGGTCCCGGATGATGCGCGCCCGCGGGTCGTAGTTTTTGTAGACCCGGTGGCCGAAGCCCATCAAGCGCTCGTCGCCGCTCTTGACGCCTTCGAGGAAGTCCGGGATGTTGTCGGTCGAGCCTATGCGCTGAAGCATCTTGAGGACGGCGACGTTGGCCCCGCCGTGCAGCGGCCCGTAGAGCCCGGCGACGCCCGCGGCTATCGCCGAGTACGGGTCTACGAGCGAAGAACCGACGACGCGCACGGCGGCGGCGGAGCAGTTCTGCTCGTGGTCGGCGTGGAGTATGAACAGGACGTCGAGCGCCCGCTCCAGGCGCGGGTCCGGCTCGTACCGGGGCTCGGCCATCTTGAAAAGCATGGAGAGGAAGTTGCCCGTGTAGGATAGGTCGTTGTCCGGATAGACGAAGGGCAGGCCGAGGCTGCTCCGGTACGCGAAAGCCGCCAGGGTCGGCATCTTGGCGATGAGACGCACGGCGGCCATGTGTCGCTCCCGCTCGTCGCTTATGTCCTGAGCCTCCGGATAGAAAGTGGACAGCGCCCCCACCGAGGAGAGCAACGAGCCCATCGGCGGGGCGTCGTACCGGAAGTTCTGCATGAAGTTCTTCATGTTTTCGTGGACGTAGGTGTGGTGCGTGATCTCGTACACCCACTTGTTGAGCTGATCTTCTGTCGGCAACTCTCCGTAGATGAGCAGGTATGCAACCTCCAGGTAGGAGGAGTGCTCGCAGAGCTGCTCTATCGGTATACCCCGGTGCTGCAGAATACCGTTCTCGCCATCGATGTAGGTGATCGCGCTCCGACAACTCGCCGTGTTCGAGAAGCCGGGATCGTAGGTCATCAGACCAAAATCGTCCTCGTCCACCTTGATCTGGCGGAGATCCATGGCCCGCACCGTGCCGTCCGTGATCTCCACCTCGTAGGCCTCACCCGTGCGGTTGTCCGTTATGGTAAGGCTGTCGTTGCCATTTGCCGTCGTAGTGCCCGTCTCCTGCGCGCCCCGAGACTCTTCAGCCACCTCATCCGCCCTTTCTAAAGTCGCCCGCTGTCTTTAGAAGCCAATACTACAGGCATCTATGCCCATAATTATCTCGCACCTTGATCCAAAGGAAAAGTAACCCGGTAACCGCCTGCAAAAATACGCCTTTCAAAGCTCAAAATGCTGGTAACCGGTAGTGGCGTTGCGCTATATGAAATATCTGCGCCATAAGCTACATAGCATTACAGTATACTGACCCCAAATACGGAAGAAAGGGTGATTGCCTGATGAGCCGATACTTAAGAAGGCACACGAATCCGCCGGTCTTCATCATCTCCGGTGTGGTAATTCTGGCCTTTGTCGCGGCGGGCGTACTCTTTACCGGTGCGACAGAGACTGTGGCGGGGGCCGTGCAGGGCTTCATCACCACCTACTTCGGCTGGTTCTACATCATCGGCGTTAGCTTGCTTCTGATCTTCACGATAGGGTTACTGTTCACCCGATACGGTAGGGTCAGATTGGGACCGGACGACAGCCGGCCGGAGTTCAGCACGTGGGCATGGTTCGCCATGTTGTTCACGGCCGGCATGGGCATCG
>JALYGE010000106.1 GCA_030777225.1 Actinomycetota bacterium | reverse complement strand
GAGCTAGCGGAGATCGTGGACGGCGTTACGAAGCTCAAGCGGCTGCCGTCGGGGAACCTGGAGGAGGCGCAGGCCGAGTCGCTGCGGAAGATGATCGTGGCGATGAGCAAGGACGTGCGCGTCATTATCATCAAGCTGGCCGACCGGCTGCACAACATGCGCACCCTGGCCTACCTCAAGCGCGAAACGCAGCTGAGAAAGGCTCAGGAGACGCTGGAGATCTACGCTCCCCTGGCCCACCGGCTCGGTATCCACTCCGTTAAGTGGGAGCTGGAAGACCTCTCGTTCGCCACCCTTCATCCCCGGCGCTACGAGGAGATAAAACGGCTCGTTGCCGCCCGCCGGGGGGATCGGGAGGCGTTTATCAACGGGGCGGCGGCGGAACTCCAGCGGCACCTCAAGGAGGCCGGTATAGAGGCCGAGGTGCGGGGTCGGGTCAAGCACTTCTATTCCATCTACAACAAGATGGTCCGGCGCAACAAGGAGTTCAACGAGATCTACGATCTGGCGGGGTTGAGGGTCCTGGCCGACAACGTGCGCGATTGCTACGGTACTCTAG
Source organism: Actinomycetota bacterium (assembly GCA_030777225.1). Taxonomy (GTDB): domain Bacteria; phylum Actinomycetota; class Rubrobacteria; order Rubrobacterales; family Rubrobacteraceae; genus SIRX01. The sequence continues at coordinate 13,883 of JALYGE010000106.1, read as the reverse complement.
GCGTTATACATTCGATCTGGAAGCCCATACCGGGGCGTTTCAAGGACTACATCGCGATGCCCAAATTCAATATGTACCAGTCGCTGCACACGACGGTGATGTCGCACGAGGGCAAGCTGCTGGAGATCCAGATCCGCACCGAGGAGATGGACCGTACAGCGGAGTACGGCATCGCGGCCCACTGGATGTACAAGGAGGGTCGAAGGGAGGGCGATGTAGATCGCCTAGCCTGGCTGACGAGCATGATGGAGTGGCAGAAGGAGACGACCGACGCCACGGAGTTCATGGAGTCGTTGAAGGGCGAGCTCGGGGCGGACGAGGTCTACGTCTTCACGCCTAAAGGAGATGTTATAAGCCTGCCCTCCGGCGCCACCCCCATAGACTTCGCCTACCACGTTCACACCGAGGTCGGCCAGCGCACCATTGGGGCGAAGGTGAACGATCGCATCGTGCCGCTCGACTCGGAGTTGGTCAGCGGCGACCGGGTAGAGGTTATTACCGGCAAGACCTCCGGGCCGAGCCGGGACTGGCTGGAGGTCGTCCAGAGCGGGCGGGCGCGGAACAAGATCCGGCAGTTCTTCAACAAGGCCGACCGGGAAGATAACCTGTCCTCCGGACGGGAGAAGGTCGTATCCCTGCTCAAAAAGCGTCACATCGGCAAGGTCCCGTCGGGCATCTTGCAGGAGGTCGCCCAGAGCACCAACTACGCCACCCCGGACGACATGCTCGTTGCCGTGGGGGCGGGGAGCCTCTCGGCGGAGAACGTGGCGAACCGCATCACCGAGCACGTCCAGCCTCAGCAGAAAGAGGAGCCCGCCCCGGGCGGAAGCCCGGCGCTCACGCCGCTACCGCTCCCGGGAACTTCGGATGGCGCGGAGGAAGAGACCGGGGTGCGGGTCGTGGGGTCGAGCGGTATTCTCACCCGGCTCGCCCGCTGCTGCACGCCGATGCCGGGGGATGAGATCATAGGCTATGTCTCGTTGGGGCGGGGCGTGGTGGTCCACGCGGTGGGGTGCGCCAACGCGCGGGCACTAAAGTCCCGGAGCCCGGAACGGTTCGTAGAGGTCGAGTGGGCCGCCGGGCCGGAGAAGCTCTTTACCGTCGAGATCATGGTCGAAGCCCTGGATCGGATGCACCTGCTCAAAGATATTACGGCTACGATCTCGGACGCCGACGTCAGCATCCTCTCGGCCCGGGTGGACACAATAGAGGACCGGACGGCTCTGAGCCGATTCGCCTTCCGGGCGGCCAGCTCCGAGCACGTCCAGGAGGTCATGCGCAAGATTCGGGGTATCCCCGACGTCTACGACGCGTACCGGGTCTCCCGCGACGGTACGCCGCTGGAGCACTAGGTGCAACTGCTCAGCGTAAACGTGGGGCGAGAAGAACCCATCGAGAACGCCGGCAAGACTGGAAAGACCGGCATCTACAAGTGCCCCGTAGACGCGCCCGTCGAGATCACAGCCGAAGGACTCGCGGGCGATACTATCTCCGACACGAAAAACCATGGGGGCGTGGACCAGGCCGTATACGTCTACGGCGTCCCGGATTACGATTGGTGGTCGGATGAGCCAGGTTACGAGCTGGAGCCTGGAACTTTCGGTGAGAATTTAACGATTTCAGGATTAGAGAGCCCGGGGTTGCAGATCGGCGACCGTCTGGAAGTCGGCTCGGCGGTTCTGGAGGTGACGGCTCCCCGTATCCCCTGCGCGACGTTGGCGGCGCGGATGGGGGACCCGCTCTTTGTAAAACGCTTTCGGTGGGCCGGGCGTCCGGGCGTGTATTGTCGCGTTGTACAGGAGGGATCCGTACAGACCGGAAACCCTGTAACGCTCCGGCGGTACGAAGGAGATAAGATCCCGGTCATTGAAGTGTTCGAGGATTTTTTCGAGCCGGAACCAGATGAGGAGGCGATCCGTCGCCAACTCGCTGCGCCGATAGCTATCCGCGCCCGGGTGGAGAAAGAAAAACAGTTGGGAGAGCTTTTGATACGCAAGAAAGAACAGGCAAAGTCCGCTGTTCCGGCGGAGAAGGTATAGCCGGCGTTGGCTGAAATAGAACAGATACAACTCTCGATGGACGGCTTCGAGGTAAACGCCTACGTGATCCACGCGCCGGAGGGCGACATAATCGTGGACGCCGGGGCGGAGCCGGCAAAGATACTGGCCGCAGTCCGGCAGAGCGTCGCCGCAGTCCTCGTTACCCACGGGCACGCCGATCACGTCGGCGCGTTGAACCCTATCCTCCGGGAGACCGGAGCGCCGATGTACATCCATCCCGACGACGCGGGCCGCACGGACGCGCAGGTCTACGAGCCCTTGCAAGATGGGGAAGACCTCGTGATCGCGGGCGAGTCTATCCACGTCTTGCACGCCCCGGGTCACTCGCCGGGATCGGTGACGTTCGTGCTGGGGGAGGACCAGATCGTCGGCGACCTCGTGCTGCCCGGTAGCGTGGGCCGCACCGACCTGCCGGGCGCTTCGTGGGAGGACATCGAGGTCTCCCTGAGAAAGGTGATGCCCCTCTGGACGGAGAATACGCGTCTCTACGCCGGCCACGGCCCGGTACTCTCCGCCGCCGAAGAACTTGAAAACAACCCTTACCTGCCGCCCGTAATTTCGTGAGCTACAGCAAGCCCCGCGGCACCTACGATGTCTATCCTGGCGGCCGTGAGCCCAACGAACGGCCGGAGCTCTGGCAGTGGGTAGAGGAGATCGCCCGCGGGTTCTTTCGCCGCTACAACTACTCCGAGATACGCCCCCCGATCTTCGAGGAGACGCAGCTCTTCGTCCGGGGTGTGGGGGAAGCCTCTGACATCGTCCGCAAGGAGATGTTCGATTTCGAGGACAAAGGCGGACGAGAGCTCGCGCTCCGGCCGGAGGGTACCGCCGGGGTCGTGCGGGCCTACGTCGAGCACGGCCTCTACAAGCAGGCCCAGCCCTTGAAGCTCTGGTATGCGGGGCCAATGTTCCGCCACGAACGCCAGCAGAAGGGCCGCTACCGGCAGCACACCCAGATCGGGGTCGAAGTCCTCGGCTCCTCGGACCCGCTCGTGGACGTGGAGGTCATAGACCTGCTCTACGGCATCCACACAGCCTGCGGTGTCCGAGATGAGGTCGTCTACATCAACACCCTGGGAGACTTCGCCACTCGCAAAGAGTACGTGCCGGAGCTAAAGTCGTACCTGGAGAAACATCGCTCCGAACTGGACGCGGATTCCATCTCGCGGCTGGAGACGAACCCATTGCGCGTCCTGGACTCCAAGGACAGGAACAGCCGGGCGGTATTGGACGAGGCGCCGTCCATCGGGGAGTTCCTGAGCGGGGAGGCGAAGGACCACTTCGCGATAGTGAGAGAGGGACTGGAAGCCCTGGGCGTGCCGTATGAGGTGGACGAGAGGATCGTTCGGGGCCTCGACTACTATACCTCGACGGTCTTCGAGGCACGGAGTGGCGCCCTGGGGGCGCAGGACGCGGTGGGAAGCGGGGGACGGTACAACGGCCTGATCGAGGCCCTCGGAGGGCCTGACCTGGGGGGCATCGGCTTCGGGAGCGGGGTGGAGCGCATCCTCCTCGCCGCTGCCGGACACGAAGAGGACCGGGCAGTGGACGTATTCTTCGTTACGCTGGTCTCCGAAGCGCGCTTGCCGGCTTTGAAGCTCGCCGGACAGCTCCGCGACGAAGGCCTCTCCTGCGACCTGGACTACGCGGATCGCAGCGCCAAAGGCCAGTTCAAGCAGGCCAACCGCTCCGGGGCGGCTTATACGCTCGTGCTTGGTGAAGAAGAGTTGGAGCAAGGCACCTGTACCCTGCGAAACATGGCCTCCGGTGAGGAACGTCGGGTGGCCGTCTCCGGCGGTCCGGGCGAGTTGCTGTCTCTCTTGCAGTAGGTCAATGGATGTGGAGACACCGCCGCAACTCGTAGAAGATTTACGTGAGGCCCAAACCGTCGTGGCGCTCACCGGCTCCGGAATCTCGGCCGAGAGCGGCGTGCCGACGTTTCGCGACGCCCAGACCGGACTCTGGGCTCGCTACGACCCGCAGCAACTCGCCACGCCCGAAGCCTTTATGCGAGACCAGGACCTGGTCTGGCGGTGGTACGGGTGGCGGCGCGGGCGTGTGGGTCGAGCAGAGCCTAACCCCGGCCACTACGCCCTCGTCGAGCTCGAACGAAAGGTTCCGAACTTCGCGCTGGCGACGCAGAACGTGGACGGGCTGCACCGGCGGGCCGGCAGCGAGAACGTGTTGGAGTTGCACGGCAACATCCTGCGAACGATATGTTCGGTGGAGAGGGTGGAGGTAGAACCGCCGGACGGTGAAGCGCTCCCGCTCTGCCCCAACTGCGGCGCGCCGCTGCGGCCGGACGTGGTCTGGTTCGGGGAGATGCTACCCGAAGGTATCATGGAAGCGGTCGTGGAGATGGCCCGCAACTGCGACGTTTTTCTCTCTGTGGGGACCTCCAGCCTCGTGTATCCGGCGGCTTCGTTGCCTTACGAGGCGCTCTCGGTGGGGGCGACGGTGGTGGAGATCAACCCGGAAGAGACGCCGCTCACCGCCCGTGCCGACTACACACTTCCGGGGAGGGCGGGCGAAGTTCTGCCGGCCCTCGCCACAGCTCTCTAGGGCGCTCCCGGTACTCTACGGTGCAGGTGAGCTGATTCACATTGGATTCATCGTTCGCCCGTATATTTGCTGCGTAAGCGAATAAAGAGGAGCTATATGTCTGTTGAGGATCTACGTCAGAGCCCGATGATGAACCACATGCTGGAGGCGCTGGAGAACGGCGAGGATATCGGCCACTACGGCCGGCTGACGTTGGCCATGGTCGCCCGGTATTTCGTCGAGAACGACGAGCTGGCAGAGCTTCTGGCGAAAGACGGCGACACTGACGAGCATGAAGCCCGAGCACTGATGCAGCAGGTCGAGGAGAAGGGCTACAGCCCGCCGCGGCGGGAGAAGATCATCGAGTGGCAGGAGCAGCAGGACTTTCAGATCTGTCCGAATCCCGAAGACCCAGACTCCTGCAACGTCTACAACGAACTCACCTTCCCGGACGGTCTGTACGAGGACATTCAGGACTACCGGGAAGAGAAGGCGTAAGGGAGAGTGGCTCAGTTGTCGGTGGTCGGAGTTTTCTCTGCTTCGACCACCACCGGGCGGCGTCCAGGAGGAGACTGATGCCGCCCGCGAGCAGACCAGCCCGCAGTCCGGCACACGGCTGTGAGAACCGCGTCGCCGTTGAAGTGCAGGCTCCTTGCCGAGTGCCAGAACCGGCCCCTCGTGAAACACCGTCGGGGGCTTTCGGGAACGCGCATCCCCCGCCGCCCGGTCAGGAACGGGGGAGCAGAGATACACCCTCTTCCGCGACGAACTCCCCGAGGGCTGCGTAGAGGCGCTCGGCGGTACGGGAGGTCGCCTGACGAGGGTCCCCACAGTAGGCCAGGGGTGCGCCCAATTCCGGAAAGGTCCGCGCGCCGGCGGCCCGACGCTCGGCGATGTCCCGAGTCTCCCAATTAGGGGGAAGGGTGCCGAGCGACGCCTGGTCTACCAACTCCGGCGCCTTCAGCAATACCAGGGCCGTCTCCCACTCGCCGGCGTGGATGTCGTACTCCGGATGGTCCTCATTCAGTAGATGCAGCAACCCCGGAAGGGCCTCGGCGTACCACCGGGATACTTTCACGGTCGCCTCCCCGGCCTGTCGGGCTCCGTCTATAAGCGCCATCAGGTTCTCCTCCTCGGCGTGGCCGCTGACCACCAGGACTCGCGGGAACCCCGAGCGCGCCAGGCTCCGAGAGATGTCCGCCACGAGCGCCGCCACGATCTCCGCCCGCACCGTGATCGTGCCGGGGAAGGGACCGGCGACTTCCGCCAGACAGTAGGAGAGCAGGGGCGCCACCAGGCACTCGATGCCCCGGCCGCTCAGTTCCTGGGCGGCGCGCTCGCAGAGATCGCGGGCGGCGATGAGGTCGGTACCTACCGGGAGGTGCGGACCGTGCGCCTCCGCGGGAGCAACCGGTAAGATGGCCAGATCCGCCCGGGTCGCGAGCCGCTCGACTGCCGGGTAGGTCATCCGCTCCAGGTAGTGAACACCCGCTCCTGGATTGATTCCACCGCGTTCTCCACGGTCTGTCAGCGGGCACCTCCTCTAGCTAGTGTCTCTTTGGGGATCACTTCGGCCCCAGGCATTTTATCTCGTGCGGCTCGCCGGGAGAGACGCATAAGGCCGGGGCGCGTGGTATCTTCCACGCAGTCACGCTTTCAGAGGAGGAACAATGAAGATTCAGAAGTTGGACCACGTAGCACTCTATATGAGAGATCGGGATGAGGTCGCCGAATTTCTTACCTCGCACCTGGGCTTTCACGTGGTGGACCGTACCGATCGCTACACCCTGGTAGGGGCGGGAGGCCGGATCGGCAAACTGACCCTCTTCGACGCCCCGGAGGGCACCATCCCCTCTCCGAAGGAGATCGAGCGCATAAACATCCGTGTTAGAGACATGACCACGGCCGCCGACAGCCTACCGCAAGAGGTCGAGGTCGGGAGCAGGGATGGCGCCTACCTCTTCTCCGGCCCGGAAGGCCTCCCGCTCGCGCTGGTTCCGGGAGAGGGGGATTTCGTGGACTACGACCTCGAAGGTGTAGTCCTGCGCTCCGGCGTCCCGGAGGAGTCCGCCCGCGGCTTCGTCGAGATGGGCTTCACGCCGGGGGAGAACGCCGCGACGGTTAAGGCCGGGGACTACCGGCTGCACCTGATCTCCTCCGAGCCCGGCGAAGGGGTGCAGAGCATGCTCTACCACCTCGGCTGTCTGGTGGACTCCGCAGAGGATCACCGCAGGGAAGCCGAGGAGCAGGGATTCCAGGTCCAGGACTTCGTCGAGGGACCGAACACCCTGGCGGTCTTCGTCCAGGGGCCGGAGGACGTGAGCGTGGAGTACGTGGAGCACAAACCCACCTTCTCGCTGACTTAAACCCCGGTGCGTGTCATCGTAGTCGGCGGCGGGCTCGCCGGGCTGGTCGCCGCCCTCCGGGCCACCGAGTTGGGCGCGCAGGTTACGCTCCTGGAGAAGGGCGGCCGGCTGGGGGGCTCCTTCGTCTACTCCAGCGGCTTTATCTGGTCGTATAAGGACCTGGCGACCTTCCGCCGGGAGGCCCCGGGCGGTGATGTTACCCTCCAGAGGCTCATTTTGGAACGGCTGCCAGAGAGCCTGGAGTGGCTGGAGAGGCGCGGCGCTCCCGTCCGCACGCGCGAGACTGGGAACCCGCTCACCTTTGGCGCCAGGTTGGACCCGGAGCTGACGGTGGCCGCCCTCGCGGAGGGTATTACCACCGCTGACGGGCGGATACTCCTGGAGAGGTCGTTGCACGGTCTCATGGCCAACGAAGGGCGTATAAGCGGGGCGATGGTCGGCGGGGACGGACGAACGGAGGTTGCGGACGCCGTTGTGCTGGCGAGCGGTGGTTTCGCGGGGAACCCGGAACTGGTGCGACGCTACATAATCCGAGGTGCGGGGAGGATGCGGCTGCGGGCGCACCCCTGGAGTACGGGAGACGGTTTTCTCGCGGCGCTGGAGGCGGGGGCGCTCCCTAGCGCCGGGCTCGACGAATTCTACGGCCGGAACCTGCCCGCTCCCCCCGCCGACTTCTCTCCCGAGGAATTTGTCGAGGCCTCCCAACTCTACGGTCGCTACGCCGTGGCGATCAACCGCAACGGGGAACGCTACGCCGACGAGGCCGCCGACTGGTCGGAGACGGCTCTGGTGAGGGCTACCGCCCGCCAGCCGGGCCTCAGCGCCTGGTACATTCTGGATGCCGCAGGTCTTCGGCGGCGAATCCGGGACCGCACCGTGGGAGAGATGGTCACGACGTCCCGGCGCGTCGGGGGGACTGTCCTGCGGGCCGAGAGCCTGGAGGAGTTGGCGGAGAGGCTCGCGGAGCGGGGCGTTCCCCGGACGAACGTGCTCCGCACGCTAAACGCGTACAACGCGGCTGCCGCTAGCGGGAGGGGCGGCCAACTCTCACCGCCGAGGGGCGATCCGACCATACCCGTGTGGGTTCCGCCGTTTACCGCCGTGAAGGTTGCGCCGACCATAACGCACACGATCGGTGGGCTCGCGGTGGACGGCGGCTGTAGGGTGCTGCGCCGGACGGGGCAGCTGGTCCCCGGGCTCTACGCCGCCGGGGTCGAGGTCGGCGGCGTAGCGGTGGGCGGTTACACCAGCGGGCTCGCCGCGGCCCTGGTCTTCGGCCGGGTCGCTGCGGAAGCGGCGGTCGAAGATGGTGAGGCTTCTGTCTCTAATCGGAGATCCGGGTAAGGCCGCTCTTCTTGTTACCGGCGACCGCTCAGGTGGTCGTAGCGATGAGGTACTCGATCACGTCCTCCATCGAGTTGTGCTTCTTGAAGACGGCTCTCTGCTTTTCGGCTCCGTTGCCGCCCCCGGCTATCTCCAGGACACCTTCGAGCTCGTTCTCACAGCCGAGGTCCTGGGAGACGGAGCGTAGCTCGTTCACCAGCCTGTGAGCCAGCTTGCGCGCGCCGAGCTTCTCGCCGGTCGAGAAGTCGTAGAAAGTGGCGTCGAGGCCGTAGCGGGTGGCGAGCCACTTGTTCTCTTCGGTGAAGAGCGGGTTCTCCGGCCCGCGCTCGTCTGTCGTGGCGACCAGGCACTGAGTCAGGGCGATCAGAGAGGTGGCGTGGTCGGCTTCCGTCTGGACATCCGGCGCGCGGAGCTCTACGGTGCCAAACTTCGGGTGGGGCCTCACGTCCCACCAGCACCAAGTGTAGTCGGGGATGTTGCCGGAGGCCACGAGGATTTCGACGTGACGCTCGAATTCTTCCCAATCACAGAAACGAGGCGGTAATCCCGAGTGCGGAACGAGACCGAAGACCTTTATGCGCGTGGAGGAGAGTCGGGTATCCGAGCCGCGCCAGAACGGGGAGTTGGCCGAGAGGGCGACGAAGAGCGGCACGTGGCGCGAGAGGATTCCCATTGCCCGGATGGCCGCTTCCTCGTCCGGGACGGCGACGTGGATGTGCAGCCCGTAGATAGCTTGCATCCGCGCCGTCCAGCCCATCTCCTCCTCTACGCCGCGATAACGCTGCTTGTCCGTGATCTGCTGTGCGGCGGCGTCGCTGAAAGGATGGGTCCCCGCCGCCGCGAGACACCACCCGGATTCTTTGACGAGATCCCGCACCCTCCGCCGAAGGGCGGGTAGCTCTTCAGCCAACACCGTCACCGTGTCGTAGATCGGGGAGCGCACTTCCACGCAGGAGGCGAAAAGCTCGGACGCCACCGAGCCGCCGGAGAGCGCCGCGGCGCCGCGAGCGGCGAGCACGGCGTCTATAGCGGGGCTGAGACTCCCGGTCTTGGGATCGACGAGTTGAAATTCTTCCTCAACCCCAACAGTGTAGGGTGCCGAGGTACCGAAGCCGGTTTCCATCCGGCTACTTTAGCACCTTGACAGAGGATCTTTGGGCTTTTCGCCTCCGGGCGTCACCCTGCTAATTAGCGATAACCCGGACGACTCAAGAAACATTCCTCGCCGGTACTTTTCCGGTGGTTCCATTATTGCGGAGCCCGCCCACCATGGATATATTCTGCTGCTAGTAGTTCACGACCCTCGCGAGGTTCCCGATGTTCGCACGAGTGAGTACGTTTCAAGGTCCGCCCGACCAGACGGCGGAGGGGATACGGCTGGCGCGGGAGCAGATCCTGCCCGCCGCCCGGCTGCAAGACGGTTTCCAGGGCATCTACCTGCTCTTCGACCGGGAGACCGGGCGCTCTCTCTCCATAACCCTCTGGGAGACCGAGGCGGATATGAAGGCGAGCGAAGAGGCCGCGAACCGGGCGCGGGACGAGAGCGTCCGGGCCGCGGGAGACGCCATAGTCAACGTAGAGCACTACGAAGTCGCCCTGGCGGAGCTGGAGCCCTAACGGAGCCGGATGTTCAGTTCCTTTAGCTGGGCTTCGGTGACCGGGCCGGGGGCGTCCATCATCTCGTCGCGGGCGGCCTGGGTCTTGGGGAAAGCCATGACCTCGCGGATGTTGGGCTCGTCGCGGAGGACCATGATCAGGCGGTCTATCCCCGGCGCTATCCCGCCGTGAGGCGGCGCCCCGTACCGGAAAGCGCGCAGTATGGCCCCGAAACGCCTCTCAGCCTCCTCCGGCTCTATACCGATCATCGAGAAGATCTTCTGTTGCAAGTCTGGAAGGTGCATCCGGATGCTCCCGGAGGCCAACTCGGTCCCGTTCGCCACCAGGTCGTAGAGTTGCCCGATAACCTTCAAGGGATCGCTGTCGAGTAGGGGCAGATCCTCTTCGCGGGGCATGGTGAACATGTGGTGCATCGGCTCTATCCGCTGCTCGTCCTCGTTCCACTCGAAGAGCGGAAAGTCCGTCACCCAACAAAGGGCGAGCACATCCTTCTCCGCCAGATCTAATCGGTCCCGGAAGTGAAGCCTCAGGCGGCTCAGGCTCTCGAAGACTATCGGGTCGCGGTCAGCGACGAAGAACATGTAGCTGCCGTTCTCCGCCTCTAGCGTCGCACGCAGCGCGGTCTGTTCGTCCTCCGAGAAGAACTTGGAGATCGGGCCGGAGAGACCGCCCTCCTCGACCTTGAAGTAAGCCAGGCCCCTCGCGCCGGCTCCCGTTGCTATCTCGCTCAGGTCGTCTATCTCCCGGCGCGTGAGGTCCCCGAGGCCATTGACGGCGATGCCGCGCACCGAGCCGCCGTTCTCGACCGCCGAACGGAAGACCTTGAAGCCGGAGGTGCGGGCCGTCTCGGTCACGTCTTTGAGCTCCAGGCCGAAGCGGAGGTCAGGCTTGTCGGTGCCAAAACGGTCCAGGGCTTCGGCGTAGGTGAGGTTGGGGAAAGGTTTCGAGAGGAGTTTCTTGTCTGTGAGCTGTTCGACGACCTCTGTGTAGAGGTCCTCGACCAGGGCCAGCACCTCATCCTGGGTGGTGTAGCTCATCTCCAGGTCGAGCTGGGTGTGCTCCGGCTGGCGGTCGCCGCGCTGGTCCTCGTCCCTCAGGGCGCGGGCTATCTGGAAGTACCGTTCGAAGCCCGCCACCATTAGAAGTTGCTTGAATTGTTGGGGCGACTGAGGCAGGGCGTAGAACTCTCCGGGGTAGAGTCGGGCCGGCACCAAGTAGTCGCGGGCGCCCTCGGGGGTCGAGGCCGTCAGGAGCGGGGTCTCTATCTCCACGAAGCCCCGTTTGTCCAGGTAGTCGCGGATGTGCTTGACGATCCGGTGCCGGAGCAGGATGTTCTCTTGCATCCTCTTGCGCCGCAAATCCAGGTAGCGGTACTTGAGCCTCAGCAGCTCGTCTACCGGGCGGTCGCGGTCTATCTCGAACGGCGGCGTCTCGGAGGTGTTGAGCACTCTGAGTTCTTTAACTTCGACCTCGATCTTGCCGGTTGGCAGGTCCGGGTTCTCGTTGCCTTCGGGACGTCGGATCACCTCGCCTTCCACCGAGATGGACCATTCGGGTCGGAGCTGTTCGGCGGCGGCGAAGACCTCTTGGAGATCCGGGTCGAATGTGACCTGCGTTATACCCCAGCGGTCGCGGAGGTCTATAAAGATCAGACCTCCGTGGTCCCGACGACGGTTCACCCAGCCCGCAAGCCTCACGCGCTCACCGACGTTCTTGGTCCGTAACTCTCCCGCCGTGTGGCTCCTGTACGGGTTTTTCGAGGTTGAATCTTTCCGGTGCAATGGTCCTGCTCCTCTCGTATGCGGATCTCGAATCTGTTTCGTAGTCTGTTTGCCGATTCTGCCTCTATACTAGGCCAAACCTAGGCCAAACGCGCAGTGTATAACACGGGAGTCCGCGACCCGGTCCGGCGTCTGGCTAGAGACTGTGTTAAAAGTCTACCCGTGAGATTCAGAATTCTGGTGGTGCTCGTCTTCATTGGCTCTTTCGTTGCCGCCTGCGGTGGCGGTGACGAAGAAGAGGCGACCGTCCCGCCGGTGGAGGATACGGTCGCCGTTGCAGCTACCACCCCGGACGCCGGTGGCGCGACGGTTGGCGCCGGCCAGGCGGAGACAATTCAGGGCGTTCCGCTAACCCTGAACCTGGACCAGCCGTTGCCCCCGGACTTTGAGGCTGCCTATCAGCGGCGGGCCTTGATCGCCGTGGAGTTCTTCAAGGAGGATCAGGATGCCTTCTACCCACAGGGCCTTGAGGTGGACAGCATAGTCAACGGGGCGCTGCAAGACCTTCAGCCCGACTACCCGACGGTAGAGTTTTTCTCATACAACATAGCCAATCCCGGTTCTACTGGGGAGGGAGAAGAGCTGCAGGCGGGCGCGTACGGTACGCTCGCCGCCCAGCTCGGCGTAGGGTATACGCCGTTCGTCGCCACGCTCGCGCCCGGGGGAGAAGAGTACATAATCGAGAATCTCTACCAGGGATACATACCTCAGCCGGTGTTGAACCAGGCGCTCTTCGACCTTTCATCCATGGACGTAGAGGGCAACACGAGCGATATAGATGTACAGTTGAATCGTATAGCGCTGACGGAGACCGGGGGTGGTATCGAGTACTTCACCGCCCAAAACAACACGGATCGGGCCGTAAGCCTCCAGGGCTTCTCCTTGCGGGTGCTGGACCCCGAGACGGGCGAGGTCAACCCCGATTCGGATGGAGTCTTGATCAACGAGGAGATTCGGGTCCAACCCGGAGAAGAGATTTCCATAGGCCGCGTGCCCGACGTGCAGAACGCCGAGGCCGAGATGGTAGCGGGAACCTTCGAGGGCGGCCAGGAGCTAAACCTGGCACCCGGAGATCAGCTCGCCCTGCTCGACTCCGGCGGCGCGGTCGCCTCTACGATCACGGTTTAAGCCTGGCTGCGCTGAAATTTCGACTTCGTAAGTTAAACTAGGCTCGTTATGCCCGAAATGGTCTATCTGGACAACGCAGCTACCACCCCGCTTGATCCGCGGGTGCTGGAAGCCATGCTTCCGCATCTTCGCGGATCGCGCGGCAACCCGTCGTCGCTGCACGCGCCGGGCGCGGCGGCCCGAGACGCCGTCGAAGAGGCCCGCGAGTCGGTGGCCGCGCTGATAGGCGCAACGCCCCGGGAGATAGTGTTTACCTCAGGAGGCACCGAGGCGGATAACCTCGCCGTGCTGGGCCTCGCCCGGGCCGCCGGCGACAAGAAGCGCGTCCTGATCTCCGCCGTCGAGCACGCCGCCGTCAGGGAAGCCGCCAAACACTTGGCGACCGCGGGCTACGAAGTAGAACGCCTGGGCGTGGATAAAAACGGCCTGGTAGACGTTGGGGAGTTCGCCGACTCCCTGAAACCTGACACGGCGCTGGCCGCCGTCGTCTGGGCCAACAACGAGGTCGGTACGGTCCAGCCGGTAGAGGAGCTGGCCGACGTCTGCGCGGAGCGCGGCGTCCCTCTTCACACCGACGCGGTACAGGCCGCCGGACGGCTCCCGATAGACACGCGCGAGGTTCCGATCTCGACGCTCGGGTTATCCTCGCACAAGCTCTACGGTCCGCAAGGCGTCGGTGTCCTTTACGTCCGCGAAGGCGTCGGGCTGGAGCCGGTCGTCTTCGGCGGTGGCCAGGAGCGAGGCTTGAGGAGCGGCACCGAGAGCGTGGCGGACATCGTCGGCTTCGGTGCGGCGGCGCGGTTGGCGGAAGAGGAGCTAGAGCATCGAGCCCGGCATGAGACGGTGTTGAGGGACCGCCTGATCTCCGCCCTGACCTCCATCCCCGGCGTCCGGCTCAACGGCCACCCTCAGAAACGACTGCCGAACAACGTCCATCTCGCCGTCGAAGGGGTCGAGGCGGAGGGATTGGTGCTGTTGTGCGACGCGGACGGTTACGCTATCGGGAGCGGCTCGGCCTGCGCCTCGGGGGGACACAAGGCATCTCC
>JALYGE010000105.1 GCA_030777225.1 Actinomycetota bacterium | reverse complement strand
CTAGAGGTCATCGAGAAGCGCCGGGAGAGACTGGAGCAGCTCGAGCGCGACCGCCAAGCACTGATGGAAGCTTACACGGGGATAATGCCCGAGGCGCTTCATAGCCTAACCCCCGAAGAGCGCCACCAACTCTACAGGATGCTCCGGATGAGAGTGGTCGCCTACCCAGACAAAACCCTTGAAGTCAATGGGTCCTTTGACAGTCGAGAACTGGGGACATTCACACCAACACAGTGACCTCAGTGCCGCCCCAGTTCATCTCCATCCCGGCACGGGCCTCGAAGACCTGCGCGCCCTCGGCCTGTACAGCCCTCAGGAAAGTGTTGAAGGTAGTCGTCCCCTTGTCGGCTTCGCCGGAGAGGTAGACCGCCGAGACCGAGAAGGCGTCGAGCACGTCCGGCAACCCGCCGATGTGATCCGCGTCGGGATGGGTCGCGACCATCCCATCCAGTTCCTCCACTCCCCGGCTACGGAGAAAGTCCACCACCTCCGGGCCGGCCTCTGGGTCTCCGGCGTCTATGAGATAGTTTTCACCGCCGGACTGGACGAGGGTCGAGTCGCCCTGACCCACGTCTATAAAGCTCACAACCAACGCGCCGGCGGGCGGCGGCGTGGCCCCCGCGGGGAGCCCTGCAGGGAGCAATCCCGCAGGAAGCCGCGAGCAGTAGTAACGGTAAGAAAAGAGCTACGAGAGCCCGGCGTATGCCCCTTACTCCTGATCTTCGGGGGTCAGCCGGTCGATCCAATCGTCGGCCTCTATGCGGGTGAGCTCCGTCAGCGGCTTGCCGATGCGCCCCTCCAGCCGCTCTACGCCGTTCTCGCCCCGCCACTCGACCGCCAGGGTTTTGAGAAGGTCCACCTGGCTCTTGCGGGCCTTCTGGGAGCCTCTAGAGGAACTTCGACCACCTCTGGCGGGAGCCTCGCTCTGTCCGTTCGACTCGCCCTTCGTTTCTTCCTGCTCGACAGGCTGGGGCCTGGTAGCTCCGCCAGGCCGGACGGGGGTGGGCCGCGGACGGGCCGTAGAGTAGTTGGCGGGTGGGGCGTCGTCGCCGTCGGAGAGCTCTTCGAGAGCCGTGGCCCCGACGTTTACCGCGTCCCTAAGAGCCCGGGCTTTGGCCCTCGTCTCCGCCATGCGTAGCAGGTGCGGAACGATGTTGCGTCCGACGTTCTCGGGAGAGGCGTCCCCGATGCCGGAGAAGCGCCGCCCGTCCTCAAGCTCGACGGTGGCCTTCACGACGGCCACGCGGCCGTTGACGTCGTCCGGGACCTGTAGGAGTTCTGTGTCGATCCCCTTGAGGCCGCGGTTGTGGGCTTCGTCGAGCAGGCCCGCAAAGAGGACGTATTGCTTTCCCTGGCGGGTGATCATGAACTCATCTCTCATGCTTTTTTGCGAGCCTCCGTCTCGCGGTAGTCTTCACCTTCCAGGGAGACCCAGTCGCACATAGAGATTATGCGACTCGCCGTCCGTTCTCCGAGCTTGGCCGCTAAATCCTTTGGACCGATGTTGGAAGTGAAGAGCGTCGGCAGCACCTCCCGATAGCGGTGGTTGACGACCACAAACACCCGCTCCTGAACCCACTCGGTGACGCGTTCGCTACCGAGATCGTCGAGCACCAGCAGATCGGCATTCTTTACGGCGGCCATCCACTCGTCCAGATCTCGGCCCGGATCATTGTACGCGCCGCGCAGGTTGTCCAGAAGCTCGGGGACGGTCACGAAGAGAGAGGGCACCCGCTTCTTCGTTATTAGCTCGTTCATCACCGCGACTGCCAGATGTGTCTTGCCAGTCCCGACGTCGCCGCACAGATAGAGTCCCTTGCCAGCCTCCCGGTTCTCTTCCCAACCAGAGAGGTACTTCTCAACTTTCTCGACGGCTTTCGTGGCGGCCGGACTGACGAAGGGCTCGAAGTTGGCGAAAGTGTAGCCCTTCATGCGCTTGTTCAGCCCGCTGCGCTCCCGCAGAGACCCAACGCGGGCCTCGCGGCGCATAGCGGCCCACTCGCGCTGGTCATTCTTCTTCTCGCACTCCGGCGTGCAGGGATGGTAGTACCACTCGCCGGACTTGCCGTACTTGCGCTGAAGGGCGGGTGGGAACTCGACCCACTCGGTCTGCAGATCCCGGCCGCAGTGCGGGCAGATCTCGTCGTCCAGCCTCAGCGCTTCCGCGCGCTGGCTTTGCCGATCCTTACTCGCCGAAGAGCCACTCATAGCCTTCCCGGCGTCGGGCAGCAGATTGTCTATCCGCTCCACCTCTCACCCCCTCCCCCATCTTCATGGCCCCACCTTTTACAGCGCCGCTCTGCTCGACTAGCCGGAGCTTCCGGTCTTTCTCAAAGCGCTCCACGTCCTCGACCGACTTGACGCCCCGCTCGACCCACCGCTCCAGGATGGACCGCACGTATCCGACCCTCCGGGCGTCTCGCTCGCTGGCGATCTTGAGCGCCTCCCGCACCACGTCCGGCGACATGCCGTCCCGCTCGCAGTAGCCGTTCAAGAACTCCACAATGTGCGGCGCCGGCAGGGTGCCCATGAAGTTGAAGTAGTCGTCGGCGGAGACACCCTCCGGCTCCGCCCGGACGACCTCTATCTCGCGGCCTGGCTGCCGGGGGACGCCCTGCTCCGGTGTGTGCTCCACCTTCTCTTCTTTTTCTGCCTTCGCGCTCACGCGGTCGCTCGCCCGGTTGGTCGGCGGATGCCCGGCAACCTCCAGCCATCCGTTCCGCTCCACAACGAATCCGGCTTTTGAGAGCTTCTCGAAGCTTTCTTCGACACTCTCCGGGGTCGAGCGCAACAGCTCGGCCAGTTCCTCGACCTCGATATTTTCGAGACCTACCTCGGGCAATACGCGAAGAAGTTCGTAGAGGGCGACGGCCTCGGCCCCAAGGTGCGGCATCCAGCGGACATAGAGGCGGGCGCGCTCCCCGCGTTGCCTGTTCTCCCCGGGCGGTGTCAGCCTGACTCTCTCCATCCTGTCGCCAGTATACCGGCCATCGTCCAGACTCTCTACGTCTGGTTCATCGGGAGTTCACCAGGTCTTGAAGCAAAATGTATAGGACGGCGCCGAGGACCAGGCTGAAAACGCTGACGCCTATCGCTATCTTTCCCAACCTCCGGGCGCCTTTTGTGTAGCCGACAAAACCAAGCAGAATCCCCAGCGGACCCAGCAGGACCGGGACCAGCACGAACGCCAGAACCCCGGAGACTATCCCGGCTACGGCCCAGTTGCGTCCCGGAGGCCGGTTGCTGAAGTTTTCTTCATCCGGCCCGGACGCCGGTCTCTCTACCACGGCGGCACACCTAATCGGCGACAGGGGCGTCGTCGGGCATGTTCCGGTCGGAGGCCTCGATGCCGGGGATGAGCCCCTGGCTTGCGACGAGTCCAAAAAACAACCCTGCGGTGCAGAGGATGATGGTTATGGAGCCGAATCTGTTCGAGCCGAGAAAGTAACCCAGGATGCCGAGGCAGGCTCCCACGGCGCCGGGCAAGATGCTCGCTCCCGTGCCGGACAGCGCGGCGACTATGCCGGCCGCGGCCAGGATCACCCCGACCCCGCAGGCCGCCCGGCCCCAAAACAGTCTTGCGTCTGCGCTCCTGTCGCCGTTCTTGTTCGGGCTTGTGTTCCCGCTCAAATCCCTCACCCCCGTTTATGACCGGCTCTTCTCGGCGGAGTTATTTCATCCTCGGGTGCTAGTATAATCTCCATCTTGTGAGGTTCACGCGCAAACTCCCTGGCGCCAACGAGGTGTTCTTACCCGACGGTCTCCCCCGACCCGTTTACGCGGAGGTTCTAGAAGAGCTAGAGCGAACCGGTCCCGAACGCTGGGAGAGAAACCTGCACCGGGCCCACGAGCTGCTGCTGGAGGAACAATACGTCTTCGGCGTCAAAAAGGGAGATAAGACCCACCCGACGGACTGGTTTCCGCGCATAATCCCGGCGGAAAACTGGGAAAGGTTGGAGCGTGGTCTGTCGCAGCGGTTCCGCGCGATCAACGAGTTCCTCCGCCGCCTCGAAGCCGGCAAAGAAGAGGTCGTCCCGAAAGAAGTCGTAGAGAGCAGCATCCTCTACGAGACCTCGTGGAAAAACCGCTTCGGGCCGGTGCCGGTGCGTCAGATCTCCTTCGACGTGGTGGCTGTAGAAGGCAGCGCCGGGTGGGAGTACCGGGTCATCGAGGAGAACGCCAAGATGCCCGTCGGCCTCGCCGCCATGACCCGCCGCCGCAGAATGAGCCGCGAAGTCTTCTTTCCCGAGACCCACCAGCGGCTCCCGGTGCGTCCCCTCGACGGCTGGCTCGAACGCCTCGGGGATGCCCTGCGGGCCGCCTCCCCGAAAGGCCCAGACGCGACGCTCGCCGTGGTCTCCGGCGGCCCCGACGACCAGTTCTACCTCGACCATCACATCTACGCCGAAGAGATGGACGCGGTGCTCGCCGAAACGAAGGAGTTGGAGATAAACCGCGACGGGTATCTCGTACACGGTCCCACCGGACGCCGGATAGATGTGATCTACGAGCGGGTAGACGAGGATCGGCTCTACACCGAAGTCCCCGGTCTTCTGGAGTGTCACGTCGAAGGCAAGGTACACGTACTCTTCGCCCCGAACTCCGAGATCGTGGACGACAAGGGCGTCGGCGCGTTCGTGCCGGAGATGGTGCGGACCTACCTGGGAGAAGAACCGCTTATAGAGAATGCCCGCACCTGGTCGCTCGCGGTCGAGGAAGACTATCGCTACGTCATGGACCACTTCGGGGAACTGGTCGTCAAGAGCCGCGGTGGTTACGGCGGCAAGGAGGTCATGATCGGACCGGAAGAATTCGAGGAATCCATCGAGAAGTTCCGCAAGATGGTAGAGGCGAACCCAATCGAGTACGTCGCCCAGGAGACCATAGACTTCTCCACCCACGTGCTCTGCGAGACGGATGAGGACGGTTTTCTGCTCCGCGACTCCTACGCCGACTACCGGATGCTCGCCCTCGCCCCGGACCCGGAAGACCCCGGCGTGGTCGAGATGATCCCCGGTTCCCTGACGCGGGTGGCGGCCCCCGGCAAACACGTGGTCAACATCTCCAGCGGCGGCAAGATGAAAGACACCTGGGTCCTAAGGAGGTAGCAATGAGCTACGGAGAACTCATCAAGGACGCTTTCCGGATAACGCTGCGTAACCGTTACCTCTGGTTTTTCGGTTTCTTCGTGGGAGGGACCTTCGGGGCCAATATTCCCTCGGGGGGCGGGAGCTTCAACAGCGACGGCTTCGACCGGTCCGGCGCTTCTTCCTTTGGCGCCCAGCTTCCTGCCGTCGAAACAGCTCTCATCGTGGGGCTCGTTCTGTTGGGGCTGTTGCTCTTTCTGGCATTTGCCGTGTTGACCGTTATCTCCAACGGGGGCCTGGCGGAGAGCGTCTACGCCATAGACCGGGGCGAGGCGCGACGCTTTTCTTCCACGTGGCGGGCGGGGACTTCCAGGTTCTGGCGGGTACTCGGGTATTACATAGTGTTCTTCCTGATCGGACTGGCGCTCTTTATCCTTATAGCCATTCCGTTCGCGCTGCTCATTGGGGGCGTGTTTCTCGTTACGGAATCGACCGGCGCCCGGGTCTCGGTGAGTGTTCTGGCGGGATTGGCGGGAATTCTGCTGATGATCGCCGGGTTTATCGTGCTCGCTATAGTAGCCCAGTTCGCGTTGCGGGAGATCGTGGTCTGGGGCGCCGGCATCCTCAGCTCCTTCGGCGGCGGCTTCCGTCTTTTCCGCAACAACGTCGGCAAGAGCCTTCTGGTGTGGTTGGTACAGATCGGGCTAACGATAGCGGTGGGGATCGCGCTCGTGCTGGCCCTCCTGATCGTCGGGCTCGTGCTGTTTTTGCCGACGATAATTCTGGCCACCCAGGATTACGCCACAGCCGCCGTCGTAACAGGCATCGTGGCGGGTGTGATCCTGCTCCCGCTCCTGATCCTGGCCTCCGCCATCCTGGGCACCTTCTTCCACGCCTACTGGACACTGGCCTACCTCCGAATTTCTACGCCGGGCGATCAGGAAACCGCCCAGGCCGAAGTAGCCGCGTAACTCGGAACTGAGAAAGCCCGGTTGCGGTGGAGTACCATCCATAGCCGTATCCGACAACCAGAAAGTTTTAAGAATAATGAAGCTAGACGGTAAAGTAGCGGTAGTAACCGGCGCTTCGAGCGGCATCGGCGAGGCGACGGCAGAGGCATTGGCCGCAGAGGGCGCCATCGTGGTGGCCGCAGCCCGCCGTAAAGAGCGTCTTACGGACCTCCAGCAGCGCATAGAGTCCGACGGGACGCGTGCGATGGTGGTCCAGTGCGACGTCACCGACGAGGAGCAGGCGCACGGCCTGATCCGGCAGGCCAACGAGGAGTTCGGCCACGTAGACATTCTGGTAAACAACGCGGGCGTCATGCTCCTCTCCAAAGTGGAGAAGGGACTCTCAGACGAGTGGCGCCAGATGTTCGACGTGAACGTTCTGGGGCTCCTGTATGCCACCGACGCGGCGATTGAAGTTATGAAGGAGCAGGGCTCCGGTCACATCGTCAACATCTCCAGCGTCGCCGGACGGAGGAGCAACCCGATGACCGGCGTCTACTCGGGCACCAAGTATGCCGTGAACGCCATCTCCGAGGCGCTGCGGGGCGAACTGGTCGAAGACGGCATCCGGGTAACGATAGTTGAGCCGGGCGCGGTCGCCACGGAACTGCCGGACCATATATCCGACGAAGAGGCGCAGGAGAGGACCGCCGGGATCACCAGCATCGAGACGCTCCAGGCCGAGGACATCGCCCACGCCATAACCTACGCGGTGACCCAGCCACAGCGGGTGAACGTGAACGAGATCCTCATTATGCCCACCGAGCAGGCGTAGAGAGTTTCGGGAGGAGGGGAAACTTTGTCTCTAGACATCCTTCTCGCCCTCCTTGCGGTTTTCGCCGGGGCCATGATCCAGGGCTCCATCGGGTTCGGGTTCTCCCTGACCGCCGTGCCGACCCTGGCCCTCGTAAGGCCCGAAGCCGTGCCCGTAACCCTGCTCTGCTTAGCGCTCCCCATGACGGGCTTCATGGCGCTCAACGAGCGGCGGGA
Organism: Actinomycetota bacterium; assembly: GCA_030777225.1. GTDB lineage: Bacteria > Actinomycetota > Rubrobacteria > Rubrobacterales > Rubrobacteraceae > SIRX01. The sequence goes on along the minus strand of JALYGE010000105.1, from coordinate 30,000 downwards.
GATCAACCTGCCGGCTTTTGCCTGGATCACCGGCGGCCGGCTCCCCGGAACCATCATCGGGGCCGCGCTCCTCACGCTCGTCCCCGATAACTCCCTGGCCCGCTTGCTGGGCATATTCATAATCGCGGCGGTCCTGACGAGCTTCGTCGGCCCGAGCTTCAGCCCGACCAGGATCGTCCAGCTCTCCGGCGGCGTCGCCTCGGGCATCATGAGCACCGCCGCGGCCCTCGGCGGTCCGCCGCTGGCCCTGGTAAACCAGCGGAGCTCGGGACCCAAGCTCCGCTCCACCCTGGCGCTCTCGTTCCTCGTCGGGGTCCTCATGTCGCTGACGGTCCTCGCAATAACCGGCAAGGTGGCGGGGTGGCACTTCATCCTGGCGCTCAAGCTGCTGCCCGCCTTGGTCCTGGGTCTCCTGACCAGCCGCTGGATAGCCGGCCTGCTCGACGAACGCTGGCTCCGGCCCGCTGTCCTGGGTTTCGCCGCCTTCGCCGGCCTGTTGGTACTATTGCTCGGCTCCGTTGGATAATCAGGGGCATTTTCGGGAAAATGCCCGTACAAAGCCATCTGAGGAGACACCAAAATGAAGCTATTGCAGATAAACCCAGAGAAAGGCTTCCGGCTGCTGACCGGCACGGAGCGCGCCCAGGCAGCCACGATGGTTCTCCCACCCGGAGGCTCTACCGGTGGTCCGGATAACCGCCACGAGGGCAGCGACCAGTGGCTCTACGTGCTCTCAGGGACCGGAAAGGCGGTCGTCGAAGGCGAAGAGCGCGAATTCGGAGAAGGCACGCTGCTACTCATCGAGGCTGGGGAAGCACACGAGATCTCCAACACCGGAGAATCTCCCCTGGAGACGCTGAACATCTACTCGCCGCCGGATTACTAGGGACGGACGGCCGAGGGTACGCCCTCAGTTTGAGGCTGTTTCTTCTCTGCCTGTAGAAGCTGGTTCAGAGACTCGACGGCGACCTCCAGCTCGGCACGGCGCGGTTCGGTGGTGGTGAAGTAACGCTGGAGGAAGTTGCCGATAGCTATGGAGGGGCGAGTCTTGCCGAATATGTACCAGGCCTCGGAGATCAGGATGAACTGCAGTATCGCGTAGCCCCACCAGCCCACCAGCGGGTCGAGCAGGGCGGCGACAATTATGTAGATGAGGATGTTGGTGCCGCAACGGGGGTGGATGCGGTCACTCTTTTTCGCTCCTTCCAGCGTCACCTCGCCGTATTTCTCGTAGGCGGCGACGGCCTTGTGCTCGGCCCCGTGGTAGCGTCCTATAGAGGTGAACTTCATCGCGGCGAAGAACGCGATCAGGAGCGGCAGAACGGGGAATTCGGAAAGGAAGCCCATCGTTCCGCCCAGAACACCTTCGCCGCTCCCGAACTCCAGCAGGCGCACGAAGAGCCAGAGCACGGCTATGGTGGCGACGAAAAAGAGCAGGGTCCAGAGGGAGCCGAGAAGCTGCACAATGAGCCGGCCCCAGAAAAAGAAGGAGCGGATTATCGGCCAGTGAGAGATGCGCTCAATGGTGGGGTTCTCGATCTCCCGCACGTTCGAGGGCTCGACTTTGACCCGAACTTCGCCGTTTTTGCGGTAGGCGATGCTCATGTAATTGGGACCGAACAGGTCGAGACCGTCCCAGCGGGCCATGCCGCCGAAGGTCAGGCGCTCTTCATCATGTTTTTGGGTGGCTTCTCCCGCCAAAAGCCCTTCCTCTAATCGACGAACCAGGAGTAAACGATAGCACGTCAAGACAAAAAGGTAGAATAGAGGCGCAGAACGGGCCGCCAGGGAGACCTTTTGCCGGATTCGGGTAACGCGACACGGATGCGAATGGTATACGCGGGAATCGGGCTGGTCTTCGCGATACTGCTACTGAGCTACCTCGTGTACAAGATCTCCCTGATAGTCCTTGTTTTTCTGCTGACGCTTCTGTTTTCTATCATCATCAGCGGGCCGGTGGATTACCTGGAGCACAGGGGCATCGGACGGGCCTGGGGCACCCTCCTGGTACTGGGCGGCACGGCGCTGACAATCTACCTGGCAGGGCTCGCCCTGGCGGACACCGTCACGAAACAGGCCGAGGAGTTCGCGCAGAGCCTCCCGGAGTTGCTGGCCGAGTTCCAGGCGCTCCTTCAGCGCCTTCAGGACGCCTCCGGCATAGACCTCGGGCTTCAGTTAGGGCCGGCGGATATCTTCGAGCGCCTCAGGGGATTTCTCTCGGGCGACGTGTTCGCCGTGGCCGCCGACGTAGGCGGCAGCATCGCCAACGGGGTCTCGCTGGCGGTCGTGGCGCTTATAGCGACGATCTACCTGGTCATCAACCCGCGGCCGCTGGTGCAGGGCTTCGTCGCTTTCTTCCCGGCGGAGTGGCGCCCGCGGACGCGGGAGATCCTGAGCAAGATGTATAACTCCGTCCAGAAGTGGTTTCTCGGCCAGCTAACCTCCATGACGATCATCGGGGTGTTCTCGGCGATCGCGCTTTCTATCATCGGGATACCGTTCGCGGTACTGCTGGGGCTCATCTCCGGGCTCATCTCTTTCATTCCGTTCATCGGGCCGGTCATCTCCGTGATACCGCCGACGCTGCTAGGGTTGACGAGCGACGACCCGCTGAAGGCGCTGTGGGTGATCGCCGCCTACCTGATCATCCAGGCCATCGAGTCGAACCTGATCCAACCAATCGTCATGAGCCGGGCGGTATCCCTGCACCCGGCGGTGGTCGTGTTCGCGCTCCTGATCATGGGCACCCTCTTCGGCTTTGTGGGGCTGCTCCTGGCCGTGCCGCTGGTGGCGGCGCTACACGTCCTCGCGCGCGAACTGTGGATAGACCGGATGAACCGGATCGGCACCGATCCCGACCCGCCCCATAAGGAACCCTCCAAGCCACCTAAGAAGCGGATGCGGAAGGCGCGTCTTCTGGCACGCCAACTTTTGCGAAACGCAAGAGACCTTTTTCGTTCCTGAGCTCGCGCTCTTCCAGAAAGCGCGTCGGGACCCCACCCCGCCGGAACTCCTCGTCCTCCAGCACGGCTAGGTGCAGCGGCAGCGTCGTCTCCAGGCCCACCAAGGCGAACTCGTCCAACGCCCGCTCGCCGCGCCGGATAGCCGTGTCGCGGTCCGCGGCGTGGACGATGAGCTTCGCCAGGAGCGAGTCATAGTTCGGGGGTACCCGGTAACCGGTATAGAGGTGCGAGTCTACCCTCACGCCCGGTCCGCCGGGCGCGTTGTAGAAGTCCACCGGACCGGCCTGGGGCAGGAAGTTGCGCCGGGGGTCTTCGGCGTTTATGCGGAACTCGATGGCGTGCCCTTCGGACTTCTGAGGTCCCGTATTTTCGAGGCTTTCGCCCGAAGCGACCCGTAGCTGCTCGGCGACGAGGTCCACGCCGCTCACCATCTCGGTTACGGGATGCTCCACCTGGAGACGGGTGTTCATCTCTATAAAGTAGAACTCTCCCTCAGAGTAGATGAACTCCACCGTGCCGGCGCCCTCGTATCCCAGGTTCTCGACCAGCGAGGCGGCGGCGGACATCATACCCTGGCGGACCTCTTGCAGGAGGTCCGGGGCCGGGGACTCCTCGATCAGCTTCTGGTAGCGGCGCTGCACAGAACAATCCCGCTCCGGAAAGGTCGCCACGTTACCTTCTGAATCGGCGACCACCTGGATCTCGACGTGCCGCAACGTCTCCAAATATCGCTCGACGTAGACCGAACCGTCGCCGAAGCTCGCCCCGGCCTCCCGGGCGGCGTCGTAGAAAGCATTGTCCACCTCCCCTTCACTGTGGACCACCCGCATTCCCTTGCCGCCGCCGCCGGCACTGGCCTTTATTACCAGCGGATATCCGACTTCGGCCCCGACCTGCTTTACGGCGGCGGCGTCTCTACAAAGGCCGTTACTGCCGGGTGTGATCGGGACACCCACCTCGGCGGCCACCTTGCGGGCGGTCGCCTTGTCACCCATCCGGGATATAGCCTCGGAGGACGGACCTACGAACTTGATGCCGACGCGCTCGCAGATCTCGGCGAAGCGGGCATTCTCTGCCAGAAAGCCGTAGCCGGGATGGATGGCTTCCGCCCCGGTCAACTCGGCAGCGGAGATGATGGCGGGGATGTTCAGGTAGCTCTCGGTGGCCGGGGGCGGGCCGATGCAGATCGCTTCGTCGGCCAGCATGCGGTGTAGGGAGTCGGAGTCGGCGGACGAGTAGATGGCGACGCTGCGGATGCCCAGCTCCCGGCAGGCTCGGATGACGCGCAGGGAGATCTCGCCGCGGTTCGCGATCAGGACCTTGCCGATCACCGGCTACCCCTCGGGCCGGAGATAGAACAGCGGCTCGTCGTACTCGACGCCCTGGGAGTTCTGCGGGAGCACCTCGACGACCTCGCCGGAGACGTCGGCCGGGATCTCGTTCATCAGCTTCATCGCCTCGACGATGCACAGCGTCTGTCCCGCCTCGACCCGATCCCCAACCTCGACGTAAAAGTCCTCCCCCGGCGCCGGCGCCCGGTAGAAGGTCCCGACGAGCGGAGAACGCACCGCGTGCAGTCCGTTCAGTTCTGGCTCCTCGACCTCCGGGGCCGATGGAGGCGCGGGTTGAGACTGTATCTGGGGTGGAGATGGTGGCGCGACCGCCTCGGGGCTGGCCTTTACGGTGACCTCCAGCTCGCCCTGGCGGACCTGGATCTCCCCGATCCCGCTCTCCCGCAGGAGGTCTATGAGCCTCTCGACCTCTTCTATCGGCAGGCGATCCCGCTGCTCGCTCTCGTTCACCGGCTCACCTTCTGTACCAACTGCTGTCCGCTCTGCACACAGCCAGGGATTCTACACGTATGACGGTGGGAAAGCCCAGCACGGGATGTACAATGCCCTACATCAATGGTGGATTCTGAAGTGGAGTCATCGTGAGCATCGAGGTACTGGATCCCCGGGTAGCCCAACAGGTAGCCGCCGGGGAGGTCGTAGACCGTCCGGCCTCCGTCGTAAAAGAGCTGGTCGAGAACGCCCTGGACGCTGGAGCTTCCCGCATAGAGGTGGAGCTTGGAGACGGCGGAACCTCGCGCATCCTGGTCCGCGACGACGGCTCCGGCATGACCTCCGAGGACGCGAAGCTCTCGGTTTTGCGGCACGCGACCAGCAAGATCCGGACCACAGAAGACATCGAATCCGTAACAACGATGGGTTTCCGCGGCGAAGCCCTCCCCTCTATCGCCAGCGTCTCCTCTTTCTCCCTTACCACCTCGACCGGCGGGGCCGGGACCAAGATCTCTGTAGAAGGCGGCGGTGAGGCAGAGGTCTCCCCCGCCTCCCATCCAAAAGGCACGACCGTCCTCGTGGACCGGCTCTTCTACAACGTCCCGGCCCGCCGGGCGTTCCTGAAGGGCTCTCGTGCCGAACGGGCGGCCATAACAGAGACCCTCACCCACCTGGCTATCGCCCACCCCGAGATAGCCTTCCGACTCACCGAGAAGAACCGCGACTACCTCTCGCTACCCGGCGCGAAAGACCTCCGAGAGCGACTCGCCCAGATAATGGGCGTCGCCAAAGCCCGCGCCCTGCGGGAAGTGGAGTACGAGTCCGGGGCGTTCAAGGTCTCCGGCTACGCCGCCCTGCCGAGCCTGACCGAGGGTAGCCGCGCCCACCAGACGATCTCCGTGAACGGCCGCTTCGTGCGGGCCGACAACCTCCACCGCGGCCTCGACGACGCCTACCGGGCCACCCTTCCCTCCGGCCGCTACCCGCCCGTCGCCCTGGAGGTGGAAGTAGACCCGCGCCGGGTAGACGTAAACGTCCATCCGACGAAGCAGATCGTGCGCTTCTCCGATGAACGCGCCGCCCGCGGGACCGTAGCCGCCGCCATCCGCGGCGCCATCGAGTGGCGTCCTCCGGCCCCATCGGCCACCCCGCGCCCCACCGAGCGCCCGTTCACCCAGGAACGCTTCCCGGCCCCGCCACCCTCCTACATCCCCTCCTACGCCTCCGAGAGCCGCCCGCTCTATCCAGCCGGATCCACCCGCGATCTCCAGGAGGTGCGGGAACGCCTCTCGGAGGCGTCGCAGCCCCTGTCCGAGCTGCAACGGCCTCCCGAAAAGCTGCCGGAGCGAGGCGCGTTGCCGCCGCTGGAGGAGTTGCGGGTCATCGGACAACTCGGCGCCGGGTACATCCTGGTCGAGGAGCCGGAGGCCATGTGGATCGTGGACCAACACGTCGCCCACGAGCGGGCTATCCTCGACCGCCTCACCGACTCAGAGGAGCCCGCCACCATGCAGAGCCTCCTGGTCCCCGAGGTCGTCGAACTCTCCCCCACCGAAGCCGAGCTCGCCGACGAGAGCCTCGAAGAGCTGGCCGTCTACGGCTTCGAGGCCGAGCCTTTCGGCCCCTCCTCCGTCCGCGTAACGGCCATCATCTCGACCCTCGCCGACCGGGACGTCGCCGGCGGCTTCAAGGACGCGCTGGCCGCCGTCTCGGGCACCGGACCCGGCCACCAGCGCGAGGACCGCATCCTCGCCACCATCGCCTGCCACTCGGCGGTAAAAATGGGCGACAAAATGTCCCAACCCGAGATGGAATCCCTGATAAAAGACTGGCTTTCCAGCCGGCTGCCCGCCACCTGCCCGCACGGGCGCTCCATCTGCTACCGCATCGGGCTAAACGAAGTCGCCCGCAAGCTCGACCGACACTAGCGGGTTGTCGAAGACCAGAGACCGGGTGCTGGGCGCGCTCGCCGTCGCGGCGGCGGCTTCTATGTGGGGGACACTGGGTTATCTCGCCAAGCTTCTCTACGCTCAGGGCGTCTCTTTCGAAGCGCTGGTAGCGTTCCGGGCGGTCTTCGGATGGTTTGCCGTCGCGGGTTTCCTGCTGGTTACGCAAGGTGTGAGCACCCTACGCGTTGGGAAACGAGATCTTCTTTTTCTCTTCTTTATGGGGCTATTCGGGGTGGCGGGGTTCTATCTATTCTACTTCTATACGGTGCAGGAGAGCACCATCGGGACGGCGGCTATTCTGCTTTACAGCTTTCCGGCGCTGGTGGTGATCCTGGCGCGCATCTTTCTGGGAGAGAGCCTGACGCCGCCGAAGATACTGGCACTGATTCTGACGGTAGGAGGGGTCTTCCTGGTCGCCGGGGCTTACGACCCCGCAAACCTGGAGGTGAACCCCTTCGTGCTCCTCACGGGGCTCCTGGCCGCGCTGTGCTTCGGGCTCTATCCGATCTTCGGCAAGCCTGTTACCGGACGCTTGAATCCCTCGACCATCCTGAGCTACGCCCTGGCTTTCGGGGCCATGATCCTGCTCGTCACCGCCATTCCGACGCTCGATACCCTGGTCGGGCTGCCGCCCGGCTACTACGCGCTGCTGCTCTTGATGGCGGTAGCCCACACGGCTTTCGGCTACGCGCTCTATACGTTCGGGATACGCCGCTTGGAAGCTGGACAGGTGGCTATCATCGCCACTCTGGAGGCCGTCGTGGCGGGCATCCTGGGCGCGGCGCTGCTCGGGGAGACGTTGACGTTCTTGAAGATTCTCGGCGGGCTGCTGGTGCTCTCAGGGGCGGCGCTGGCCCAGATCCGGCTTCGCAAGCCTCGTCTTCGAGGCTACCTTGCCGCGCAAGAACCCGAACAGGGCGGAGAAAGTGATTCTTGATAGTTGTCATGGGCATCCTGGAAGATTAGGGGACCGGTTGATAGCAAGGACCAAAGAAGCAAGCATTCAATACTCCTCCTGCGATCGGCAGTCGTATGTCATCTACACTACACTAAAGAATGCTCGAATTTTCGTCTTTGTCCTCCCGCGAATGGAGAATTTTCTCTAACCCAAACGGATTATATGACCCGGACGCTGTGCAGAACTTACAAACGTCCGCCGGTAATGCGCGTCTTACTTGCGCCCCCAGAGAAGGGCGTCGACGCTGAAGCGGCCTAGTGGAGCGAGGGCTATATGAAGGCCCAGAGCGAGCAGGCCTACATCCCGCAAAGCATCGAGCCACAGGCTTCCTTGCTGTTCTCCGTCGGCTGTGTTTCCGAAACAGCCGCAATCGATCTCCAGGCCCCGCAAAGCTCCCTGGAGCAGCGCCAGGATAAAGACGGCCATGATGGCGTTGGCCGTCCAGGCCGAGACTCTGGTGAAGAGGCCGACGATCAGATACAGGCCGAGCAGGATCTCCAGGTACGGCAGTCCGAAGGCCGAGAGGCTTACGAACCACTCGGGCAGCCCCAACTCGTAGGTGCGGATAGAAGCCGCAAGCCCGCCGGGGTCCAGGGCTTTGGTGATACCGGCGATCAGGAACACCCCGCCGAGCACCAGCCGGGAGGCCAGGGTCGCATAAGAGTTTGCGAGAGCGTCCCGCCCGGCAGAGAAACGGTCTTGGCCTTTCGACTTCAAAGCGGTTAGTATGTTACCGCAAGATCTCCGTAACAGCTAAGAAAAGGTCTGTCGCATGTCCCGCAACACGCTCTCGAAAAAAGGTCCCGGCAAGTCCGGTAGACCCTCAGCCTCCAGCGCCAATCGTGGGATCGTTCTCGCCCTCGCCGGGTTTACGGCGCTCGCCATCGTCGCGATCGCGGTGGTCGCAATCCTCAGCACCACCGGCGGAGGGAACGCGGAGAGCTTTACCCCTAACGACCAGGGTCTCCTGGAGGTCGGCACCCAGGCCCCGGACTTCACCACCGAAACCGTGGACGGCAGCGGCGTTTCTCTGGGCGGCGGCGACTATGATGCGACTATGCTGGTCTTTTTTGCCAGTTGGTGTCCCCACTGCCAGAACGAGGCCCCGATCATCAGCGAGATGGAGAGCGAGTACGAGGATCTGCGCATCTTGATGATCGGGATCGACAACACCCAGGGAGACAACCCGCAGAAGGTGCGGGAATTCGTGGACGAGTACGATATATCCAGCCCGGCAATCTACGAGCCTTCCCTGGGGGTCGAGTACCAGGTCTCGGGCTACCCGACGGTTTACTTTATAGATAGTAGTGGAGAAATAGTGGCTGCGAACTCGGGTGAAGCCCCGAGGGGAGTCTACGAGGACTGGGCGGAAGAGGCCCTCAACTCCTGAAAAGGGGTTGACGCGCAAAGGAGGCGCCATGCCGATAGAGTTCAACGGTAGCGGGGACTACACGATAGGGGTCGAAGAGGAACTTCACATCGTGGACGCCACCACCGGTGAGTTGGTCCCCAAGATAGAGGAGATCATGGCGCGCCTCCCGGAGGACCTGGCGGAGTTGATCTCCTACGAGCTGTTCCAGTCCGTCCTCGAAACCAAGACTCCCGTCTGCAACACGACCGCCGAGGCCGCAGGGCACCTGCGCGAACTGCGTGGTCGAGTAGGTTCCTGGGCCGCCGCCTGCGGCGCCTCCCTCGCCTCCGCCGGGACCCATCCCTTCTCCCGTTACCAGGATCAGAAGGTTACGGAGCAGGAACGCTACGAGAAGGTCATACGGACCCTCCGGTGGATCGCCCAGCGCGAGGTCATCTTCGGCCAGCACGTCCACGTCGGCGTACCCGGCCCCGAAGAGGCGATCTTGTGCCACAACCGCCTCTCGGAGTACGCGCCGCTCCTGCTGGCGCTCTCAGCCAACTCTCCCTTCTGGCAGGGGATGGACACCGGTTTCGAGTCGAGCCGGGTCAAGATCTTCGAGACCTTCCCGCGGGCGGGCCTGCCGCCGGCGTTCCCCGACTACGGGGCCTTCGAGGACTACGTGGACCTGATGGTCGCCTCCGGCGCGATGGACGACTACACCTTCTGCTGGTGGGACGTGCGGCCACACCCTCGGATAGGCACGATAGAACTACGCATCCTCGACTCCCAAACGAGGATCGACTCGGCTATAGCCCTCACCGCCCTTACCCAGTGCCTCGTCCACCGGATGCTGGAAGAAAACACCTACAGCGAGCCGTACAACAAGCCGCTCGCCGAGGAAAACAAGTGGCGCGCCTCCCGGCACGGCATGGACGCCGCCTTCTACAACGCCGCGGGAAACAACTCTACCCCGGCCCGCGAGGCGGCCCGCAACCTGGTGGAGGAGCTACGCTCCCACGCCCAAGACCTCGACTGCGAAAGCGAGTTAGAAGGCATCCTGGAGATAGTCGAAGAAGGCACCGGCAGCCAGCGCCAGCGTAAGGTCTACGAAAAGAGTGGCGACTTCCTAGACGTGGTCGCCTTCCTCATAGAAGGAACCCGCCCAGCTCTCGCGGAGGAGCAAAGTTGAGTTAGCCGCTCGTCGTCGAGCCATGATCAGCACTACGTGGACAGCCCTTGATCCACGAGGTTCCCTTTCCTGGTCCAGAGAGTAACCGATCAACCCTACGCCCCCGACCCTGGCGCAATCTTTGTCATTGATGCGGTACGCAGACCGTCTACTCGAACCCCAGGCTCCACATCCGGTCCAGGTCGTGGTTTGAGTATGTCCGGAAGGCGACCATCGTCTCGGTGCGGGCGACGCCGGGGACCTGGGCGATGTTCTCCGGCACTATCTCCGCCAGCCGCTCGAAGTCCGGGATGCGAACCATTACCACCAAGTCGTAGGGCCCGGTGACGGAGTAGGCTTCCGTTACGCCTTCTATTTCGAGCATGGCCTGGGCCGCCTCCTGCACTCGCTCTTTCTCTGTCGTGACGAGCACTATCGCGGTTACCATGCAAGCTCCTTTCTAAATCTTCTCTAGATCCCAAAGGTTACCCATCCGGTCAGGGTATTGTTGTCCGTCAGGTCCTCGTACTCTACCGACCCGGCTTCCACGGTGACCTCCGCGGTCTCGTTCAGCTCGCCGGGCCGGAAGCCCCCGACTTCCACGGTGGCCGAGGCGCCGTTGGGTTCGATGCGCTCGATGCTCTCCGAGTTCGTCTGCCGCTCCACCTGCGTGTCCAGGGCCACCTCTACCGGGACGCCGGCCTCCGCCACCTCACCACCATTGGTCACGGTGACGGTGAAGATCGGCTCCTGGGAGCCGGAGAGCACAACGGTTCCCCCCGCGAAGAGCTGCTGGCCGGCGACTTCTACGGCGGCTATCTCCACACCGTGCAGGGCGTCCGGGTCCCCGCGGGCTGCCGGCGTTGCGGCGTTTGCCTCGAAGCCCAGCGCCCCGTAGTCCATGAAAGCCTGAGGCTCGTTCAGGTAGTTACGGTCTTCTAGCTGCTCCGCATCCTCCAGAGCCCTGCCGGAAGCCGGAAAATAGTGGTTTATCGCGACGTTGTCGCTGGTCCTGTAGTCCTCGACGGCAGCGGCAAGGGCTTCTCCAAAGCTCTCGGGGTCGCCGGTGGCGGCCCTTTGGATGCGCTCTGTCGCCGAGGCGCGGATTCCCAGCGTGCTGATCAGGTAATTATTCGCCTCCTCGAACTCCGGCGGGACTTCGTCGTTCTCCTGCGCCCGCTGGTACAGGAGTTGGGCCTCGTCCGCCACCTCATTCATCGCTCCCTCGTCGAGTCGCGCCGGGTCGCCAGCGGCCTGCTGCAATAGGGATTGCAGCTTCTCCCGTCCCAGGTTTGAGGAGTCCGTGAGGAGGCTGTTGGAGCCCATAACGTACTTCCGCACCTGGGTCGCCTCCTGGGTGGCTACGCAGCCCCGGGCGACGAAAAAGATGAACAGGGCGGCGAGCGTCAGGAAAAGAATACCCCCGACGATTGTAGCCACCGGCGGTAGCGCCCTCCTGGCGGAACGTCCCCGGATGTTACCGCGGGAACCACCGCGAGGACGGCTCTGACGCGAAGAGCGTGAGGAGCGCGAAGACTGCCTGCCTCGCCCTCGCGGGGCGTCCCTGTGACCCCTGCGTCCTATAGACCCCTCCCCTGGAAATAGTGTGGGCGAGGGGGGACTCGAACCCCCACGACCTCTCGGTCACTAGACCCTGAACCTAGCGCGTCTACCAATTCCGCCACTCGCCCGTGCGCGGGAACCGCTTGGAACCCTCGAAATTGTACCAGCACGAAGGGGCTGCGGCTAACGAAAGTCGGCGACTTGGAGGCCGCGCCAATAGGCTGGCAACTTTTCGCACTTGGAAACTCTAGAAGCGATTGGACAGCCTCCTCACGACTCCTTGACACATACGCTACTCGCCTATTGGCGCAAGCTCTTGGTAACGGGATCGCGAGAAACTATACAATACGTTGTACGTGGCCGAGACACGCTACATCGAGGGTCAGGACCGCTACGAGCTGGCGGAGGTCGTAGGACGGGGTGGGTTCGGGACCGTTTGGCGGGCCCAGACGGCGGACGGCGAGGACGTGGCGGTAAAGGTGATCCCGGTCTACAGCGCCGGAGAACGCTCCCGGGCGTTGCGGGAGGGACACATTGCCGAGGGCCTCCGTCACGAGAATATCGTCGAGACGCTGGAGGTGATCCCCGGTCCCCACGAGGTCTACCTCGTAACGGAGTACGTCGAAGGCCGGCCGCTCGACGAGGCCGCCGAACTCTACGACGCGGAACAAATCATTGACGCCCTGGCCCAGATCCTGGAGGCTCTCGTCTACGCCCACGGGCAGGGGATCATCCACCGAGACATCAAGCCCCAGAACGCCCTGGTGGACGGGCGGGGCGTGGTGAAGCTGACGGACTTCGGGGTGGCCTACCGGCCCGGCGACACCCGCCTGACGCAAGTAGGCTTCGCCGTCGGGACCCCGGGCTACATCGCCCCGGAACTCATAGACGGCGGGGCCGATCCCAGCGCGCTCTCGGACATCTACGCCGTCGGCGCGACGGCCCGCACGCTGCTGGCCTACTACCCGGACGAAGTCCCCCCGCGGCTCTCGGAGTTCATAGACCGCGCCACCGCGCCCAATCCGGCCCACCGGCCCCGGAACGCCTGGGAAGCGCTCAAGCTGCTCACGGGACGGCGAGGCCCCGCAAGAAGCACGAAAGGCGGGAGCAAAGCCACGGTGCGAGAACGCCGCGCGTACGGGATCTCGGATCAGATCCTGCGCCTCGTGAACGGCCTGATCGCCGGCTGGCTCGGCTACCTGTTGGGGGTCGGGCTCCTGCTCGACGGGGCCGGGGCCGCAGGCGTGGCGGCGGGGTTCGGCGTACTCGGGTACCTCCTCCCCCGGCTCGCCGCGCTGGGCCTGCTGGTGGCGCTGGCGGTGGTGCTGCTGCGGAGCGGTGTCGGCCTCGGGTTCACGGCTCTAAGCACCGTTCTGGGCGGGCTCTGGGTCGCGGCCGGCGGTGCCAGCCCGGGGCTCAGCCGCCTGCCCCTCGGCCCGGTGCTCGCGGTGCCCCTCGCCGCCACGGTGGTCGGGGCCGCCGGGCTGCCGCTGCTGTTCGGCGCGCTCATGCGGCCTTTAGGCGCCACCCTTTCGGCCGCGGCGTCGGCCCTGGCCCTCGTCGGCTACGACCTGACTTATGGCGACGGCGTGGCTCGCTACCTGGGCCTGCAACCCGGCATGCTGCCGGTTAGCGCGGGAGTAGAAGAACTGCTGCGAAGCGGGGAAATCTTGCTCGTATCTTACCCGGTGTTGCTGCTGCAGGCCGCGCTGTGGGCTTCGATAGCCGGGGTCGTCTCCGTGGCCGAGTGGCTGGGACAGCCCCTGGCCGGGCTCGTGCTGGCCGTCGGCGGCGGAGCCCTAGGGTACGCACTGTTATCTTATACTCCACAGGCCACGCTGAACCAGACGATGATTTCTCTGGGCTTCGCCGCTATAATATACGGGTCAATCAGGTACCTCGGTTCTCGGGCGAGAGGATAAGTTCCTTTGGGTTTCTTGCAGAGCATAGAGAAACGGATGGAGTCCCTTGTAGAAGGGGTGTTCGGCCGGGCGTTCCGGCGGCAGGTCCATCCGGTCGAGATCGCCAAGGGCCTCACCCGGCAGATGGACGAGGGGAAGATGGTCAGCGTCTCGCGCACCTACGCCCCGAACGACTTCACCATCCACCTCTCTGAGGAGGACAACGAGTCTTTCCAGGCCTACCAGCGGTCGCTCCGGGACGAGTTGATCGAGTACGCCTCGACCCACGCCGAGAACAAAGGCTATCACCTCATGACGCCCCCCAGGATACGCTTCGCGGTCGAAGACTCCCTGCGTTTCGGGGAGTTCGGGGTGACCGCCCGGCTCACCGGCGGCGAGGGACCCCGCGAGAAGGGCGCCCCGGACGACACCTCCGGCCAGACGCGCATCTTCCGCCCGGAGAGCGGTGAAGAAAAGGCTGGTGGTGAAGCGGGCGGCACGGCCGCGATCAGCGCCGAAGACGTGCAGAAGCACGGGCTGGCGCGGGAAGTACTTGGGCTCGAGGTAGATGACACGACCTATCCCGCGACCTATCCGCTGGAGGGCCGCGGACCGTGGACCGTCGGACGCTCCGAGAGCAATGACGTCACCATCGACGATCCGAACGTCTCCCGGAAACACGCGCGAATCTCCCGGGCGGACAACGGTTTCGTCGTAGAAGACCTCGGCTCCACCAACGGCACGTTGCTCGGCGGCGCGCCGATAGACCGGGAGCGGATCGAGGACGGCGACGAGCTTACATTCGGGCAGAGCGTCGCCCGCTTTATCCGGCGGAGTAGCGCTCCCGGAGAAACGCCGAGAGGAGGAGCGGCTTCGGGGTACGGCAGGAATCCCGGGGAGAGGTAAGGGACATGCTGGAGCTCGAAGTTCCACTGCTGGCCGCAAAGGCTCTGCTGCTGCTACTGCTCTTCGCTTTTATCTACTCCGTTGTAAGCCGCAGCATTGGCGACCTGCGCCAGGTCCCGGACAAGCCCGCCGGCAACGAGGAGCGCCGCAACGGGCAAAAGCAAAGCTCTTACCGGCGGGTTATCTCTTCGGGGAAACCGGAGCTCGTGGTAGAGTCGTCGGGGATCATGGCTTCAGAGCTCAGGTTCCCCATAAACGATGGCAGCTCCACCAGCCTCGGCCGCTCTTCCAAAAGCGACATCGTGCTAAAGAGCGACGACTACGTCTCCGGGGAGCACGCCCGGATCACCCGTCACGGAGGACTCCTCTACGTGGAAGACAACGGCTCTACCAACGGAACCTACGTCAACGAGCGCAAGACCGTGGGCGCGACGCCCCTGCGGGCCGGCGACAGCATCCGGGTGGGGTCTACGACCTTCCGGTTCGTGGAGTAGCATCTCCGTAATGCTGTTTCTCGAACACTATGGCCTTACCGACGCGGGGAAAGTGCGCCAGAACAATGAAGACTCCCTGCTCGTCGGCGAAGGCCACGATACCTCCCTCTTCGCGGTCGCTGACGGCATCGGCGGTTTCGAGGCCGGGGAGGTGGCAAGCTCGATCGCCGTGGAGACGCTCAAGGAGTTGGGGCCGGAGGAGCCGTTCGACGACGCGATCCAAAAGGCGAACCGCCGCATACTCTCCGCCGCGCGGGGCGACGACAGGTTCTCCGGCATGGGGACTACGGTGGTCGCGATCCGATTCTCCGGCACCGACGAGGAACCGGTGGCCGAGATTGCCCACGTGGGCGACTCGCGGGCTTACCTGCTACGCAACGGGGTGCTAAAACCTCTAACCGAAGATCATTCGCTCGTCGCGGAGCTGGTCCGCAGCGGAGATCTAACCCGCGCCCAGGCCGCCGAGCATCCGCAGAAGAACCTGATCACCCGCGCGCTGGGGGCCGAGGAGGACGTGGAGGTAGACACCACCAGGATGCCGGTGGAGGCCGGAGACCGCATCCTGCTCTGCTCCGATGGTCTCACGGACATGGTCCCCGAAGACCGGGTCTCGGAGGTTCTCTCCGAACCTTCGCCAGACCCGGAGACTCCGGTCCGGCGGTTGCTCTCGGAGGCCCTGGAGGCCGGCGGTACGGACAACATCACGGTCGTGCTGGTGGACGTAAAAAAACAGCAACGCCGGCGAGAGACGCGTCGGGCGCGGAGGAGCGCCCGCAACCTGCTCGACGACCCGTCCAGCGGTACGCGGGAGATGCAGGCTATAAGTCCTGCGGTAGCCTCCGAGGCGGAGGTCCGGCCGCGGAGCCGGCGGCGAGACAGGACGCGAAGCTCGTTCCGGCGACGCGCGATGCGGGCGCGCAACAAGCGGCGTCGGGGTCGGCTCTACCCGCGTATACTGATGGGGCTCGTGCAATTGATCGCGGTGGTAGTAGTGGTGGCGGCCCTGATCACACCGTTCTACCTCTGGGGCGGAAGCCGGTACTACCTGGACTTCGACGAGGGAGAGGTCGTTGCTTACCGGGGGCTGCCCTACGAGGTGCTCGGGGTGCAACTCAACGAGGAATGGCGGAGGACCAGTATAGAAAGGTCAGAGGTCAAAGATCCTTACCAGCAGCGGATCGAGGAGCACCAGCTCCTCGACCAAGACGAGGTAGAAGAGATCCTGCGGGGCCTGAGAAGTTAGATGACCCAGCGCGCCACCCTACCCATGATCCTGGCCCTGCTCGTGACCACCGCCGGGTTCGCCATCCTGATCTTCGTCCAGGAGGCGGCGAGTCCGCCCCTGATCTACGGCGCCTACTACGCCGGGGTGCTCTTCGCCATCTACCTCTTCGTGAGGGTCTGGCTCCCCCACTCCGACGTGCTCCTGCTACCGATAGTGACGATGCTGACCGGAATCGGTCTCGTCATGATCTTCCGGCTCACCTACAACGTAGAGGGCGTGGAGAACCTCGCGACGACGCAGGCGATCTGGATCCTGATCGGCAGCTTCGCCCTGCTGTTCATCGTCTTGTTTTTCCGTAACTACCACCGCATCTTCGAGTACAAGTACCTCTTTGCGCTGGCGGCCTTCGCACTCATACTGCTGACCTTCACCCCCCTGGGATACGAGGTAAACGGCGCCCGACTCTGGGTGGACCTGGGGCCGGTCAGCTTCCAACCCTCGGAGTTCGCGCGCATCGCGCTGGTCGTATTCTTCGCCGGCTACCTGGCCGAAAAACGCGACGTGATGAAGGCGACCAGCCGCAGCTTCCTCGGCATCCAGATTCCGGCCCTCAAGTACTTCGGGCCGGTGGCCGCCGTATGGGCGCTCTCGCTGGTGCTCCTGGTCTTCGAGAAGGACCTGGGGAGCAGTCTGCTCTTTTTCGCCGTTCCCCTATTAATGCTCTACGTGGCGACGGGCCGCATAGCCTACTTGATCCTGGGCGGACTCCTCTTCGCGGTGGGCTCCTTTCTAGCCTACCTGCTCTTCGGACACGTCCAACTGCGGGTACAGACCTGGCTCAACCCGTGGCAGGACCCTAACGGTGACGGGTTTCAGATCTTGCAGAGCCTCTTCAACATTGCCGACGGCGGCATCTTCGGTACCGGCCTGGGCGCGGGCTTCTCCCAGACCATCCCCGAAGTACACACGGACTTCATCTTCGCCACCATAGCCAACGAGCTGGGGCTAATGGGAGCCACGGTGATACTGCTGGCGTTCCTGATCTTCGTTTACCGGGGCATCAAGATCTCCATGCTCGCCACCGACGACGCCTCTAAACTCCTTGCTTTCGGCCTGACCTCGATGTTCGCCCTCCAGACCCTGATAATCGTCGGGGGGGCCACAAAGGCCATCCCGCTCACCGGCATCACCCTGCCGTTCGTCTCCTACGGCGGTTCCTCGGTGGTCGGTAACTTCGTTCTGGCGGCGTTCTTGCTGGTCATCTCGGAGAATGCGGGAGAGAGGATCGTCGAGGAGCAAGAAAATTACGAGGGGGCTTTTTGAACGCCCACCTCCGGCGCACGTTCTACATCTTCGCGGTAGGTTTCGTGGTCCTGGCGGGCGTGCTCGTCTACTGGCAGGTCTACGCCCAGGAGTCGCTGGCCAACAACCCGGCCAACAACCTTCAGACCCGCAAGGATATCTCGGTGCCGCGCGGCCTGATCCTGGCCGGAGACGGCGAGACGGTGCTCGCGGAGAGCAACCCCCGTGAGACTCCGTCGGGGACTGTCTACGACAGGAGCTACCCCCAAGGCGCGCCCTACTCCAACATCGTCGGCTACTGGAGCACCAAATACGACAAAACGGGCATAGAAGCCGGCGAGAACTCAACCCTCTCGGGCAATGCCGGGGAGCCCGAAACCATAGACGAGTTGCTAAACCAGATGGCTGGCGGCCCCCAGCCCGGCAACAACGTGGTGCTCACCATACGCCCCGAGCTACAACGCGCCGCCTACGAGGGCCTCGCGGCGAGCAACACGGGCCAGGGCGCAGCCGTCGCCCTGAATCCAAAGACCGGTGAGGTGCTGGCCCTCGTTACCCACCCCTCCTACGACCCCAACAACATAGACGAGACCTTCCCCGAACTGGCCGAAGCCCAGAACTCGCCTCTGCTCAACCGGGCGACGCAGGGCCTCTACCCGCCGGGCTCGACCTTCAAAGTTATAACGGCCGCCGCCGCGCTGGAAGACGGGATGGAGCCCGATAGGGAGTTCTTCGACGACGGGACCTACGAGACCCCCGGTTACACCGTGCGCAACTACAAGAACGAGGACCACGGCGAGGTCACCTTTACGCGGGCGCTAGTCCTCTCCATAAACGCGGTCTTCGCCGAGATCGCGGTAGAAATCGTGGGGGCGCAGCCCCTGGCCAACATGGCCCAGGAGTTCGGCTACGGGGACGAGTACGAGGACTTCCCGCTGCCGGTAAGCGCGAGCGACCTCGGTCCGCCGGCCTCCGAGTGGCTCCCCGGCTACACCGCCCAGGTGGCCTTCGGCCAGGGCGCGGTCGTCTCCAACGCCTTCGAGATGGCGCTTGTGGCAGCCACCGTCGCCAACGATGGCGAGATGATGAAGCCCAGGATAGTCGGCGAGATCCGCTCCCCCGACGGCGTCCTGATCGACAAGAGTGGTCCCAGCGTCCGGGAAGAGGTGCTCTCCGAAGAGTCGGCGAACGAGTTGGGCGACATGATGGAGGCGGTCGTCTACGAGGGCGGCCTCGTACAGGCCCAGCTCGGCGAGACCCGGGTGGCGGGCAAGACCGGAACCGCCGAAGCCCCGCCGGACTTCCCGCACTCCTGGTGGATCACCTACGCCCCGGCCGACGACCCCGAGATCGCCGTGGCCGTGATGGTCGAGAACGGCGCGGAGATCGACGAGGAAGGCAACGCCGCCACCCCCGCCATCCCGATCGCCACGAACATCATGGCCGCCCATCTCGACGTCGAACCTGCCCCCGCCCCACAGCCGACCCCGCAATCGGCTCCTCAGCGGCCGCCGGGCATGCAACCCGCTCAACCACCTGCCCAGCCCTTCCAGCCGCCGCAACAAACGCCTTTTCAGCAACCTGGTCAGCAACCTGTCCGGCCCGGCCAGCAACCCGTTCAGCCCCCGGTTCAGAATCCGGGCGGTTAGCGATATAATGCGCCTGAATGCAGCAGCTCGTTGACAACCGCTACCGGCTGGTAGATACGCTCGGCAGCGGGGGTATGGCCGACGTGTACCTGGCCCACGACGACGTCCTGGACAGGACCCTGGCCCTCAAGGTTCTGAGTCGGCGCTATGCCGAGGATGAGGAGTTTATTGAGCGCTTCCGACGCGAGGCCCAGAACGCGGCGTCACTCTCCCACCCAAACATCGTCTCGATCTTCGACCGCGGCGAGACCGAAGACGGTACCTACTACATCGCGATGGAGTACCTGCCCGGCGGCACCCTGAAGAACCGGCTCGTCAAGCGCGGTCCCCTGCCGGCGCGAACGGCGGCCGCGGTGGCGCTCCAGATCGCCGAAGCTCTCAAATGCGCCCACGACAGCGACGTGGTCCACCGGGACATAAAACCACACAACATACTCATCACCGAGTCCGGCGACATAAAAGTGACGGACTTCGGCATAGCCCGGGCCGCGTCCTCGTCCACGATGACCAGGACCGGGTCTATCCTGGGCACGGCCCAATACCTCTCCCCGGAGCAGGCCATGGGCGAGCCGGTAAGCCCCCAGAGCGATCTCTACTCGCTGGGCGTGGTCCTCTACGAAATGCTCACCGGCGAGCTGCCCTACAACGCCGAGACGCCCATCGGAATCGCGATGAAGCACGTCAACGGGGAGTTGCGTCCACCGATTGAGGTGGATCCTTCTATCCCCGCCGGCATAAACGCCGTCGTGATGCGGCTCCTCGCCCGAAACCCGGAGGACCGATACGCTGACGCGGCGGCGCTCATAGTGGACCTCGAACGGGTGAGCGCGGGCCTCGAACCCGTGGACGCCGGTACCCGGGAGATGACCCGCGTAATGCCGCCCAAGCCACCTTCCCCGCCACCAGAGAGCCGGAAAGGTAACGGCGGCGGTCGCCGGAGGCTCGTGCCGCTCGCGCTCGCGCTTCTGGCGCTGCTCGTCCTGGCCGGGCTCGCGTGGGCCGGCTTTAGCCTGCTCCGGGGGACCGGGGAGCCAGCTCCTGAGCCACCCGCCATGATCCAGGTCCCGGACCTGCAAGGCATGACCCTGGCCGAAGCCGATGAGCAGCACGGCGAAAACTTCGAGATCAGCGAGGACGACCAGGAGAACAGCAGCCGACCCGAGAACACTATCCTGAGCCAGGACCCGGAACCGGGGGTGCAGAGAGAAGAGAACTCCGAGATCGGGGTTACCGTCGCGAGCGGCCAGAATGAGGTGCCGGATGTAGGGGGCGAGTCGCTCGACGAGGCGCGGGACACCCTCGAAGAAGCAGGTTTCGAGGTGGCAGTGACCGAAGAAGAGAGCTCCGCGGAGCAGGAAGGCCAAGTCATCTCCCAAAGTCCCGGAGGCGGCAACACCGCCGAGGTTGGCTCCACCGTGGAGATCACCGTCGGCACCGAGCCGGCGAATGTGGAGGTGCCCAACCTCTACGGCTACACGCTCGACGAAGCCGCCGCCGAGCTGGAGAATATAGGGCTACAACTCGGTGGTAACGACACCACCCCGAGCGATGAGGTGGCAGAGGGTGGCATTGTCTACCAGAGCATCGCGCCGGGGGAGAGCGTGGAGCCCGACACGGAGGTGGGCGTCACGATCAGCTCCGGACCGGAGCTAATCCCGGTCCCCAACCTCTACGGCTACACCCTCGACGAGGCCGCCGCAGAGTTGGCAAGCCTCGGTCTACAGCTCGGTAGCAGCGACGCGGCCCCGAGTAACGATATACCGGAGGGTGGGATCATCGCCCAGAGCTTCGCGGCCGGAACCGCGGTAGAGCCGGGGACCTCTATAGGTGTCACGGTCAGCTCCGGGCCGGAGTTGACTCCAGTACCCGACGTCGCCGGGGACAACCTGCAAACGGCGCAACAGAAGATCACGAACGCGGGCTTTACCTACACTACCTTGGCATCCGAGGGCACCCAGTGGCCCGCGGGAACGGTCCTATACACCGACCCCGCTGCCGGCACGCGGCTCGAACCGGGCTCTACTGTCACCATAGGCTATAGCTCGGGCCCACCACCGCAATCCAACCAGGGCGAGAATAATCAGCGTCAGAACAACCAGAACCGGAACAACCGGAACCAGAACAGCCCGAATCGGGGCAACCAGAACAACTAGACCGCGCGGCTCGCCAAGAAGCCTACAACATATAAAGAGTCCCACAAAGAGAACTGAAACAGCCGGGCTTTAGGGTTCTCCCAAAATTTCGCGGCGCACGTAATCTTCTACAGCTTCGGCGGCGATCTCTTCGGGCGGCTCGACCTCTACGAAGCTGTGGCGGCCTATGGCGTTCTCCTGTAGCCAGTCCTCTTTAACGGGCTTGGAGCTTTCCAGATCGTAACCGGTCTCGTAGTAGGCCGTCCGCAACTCCCCCGACGGCAGTTCGAGGACCAGAATCGGGTATTTTCCAGGAGATTTGGCCCGAATCTTAACGGGTTGTTGTTCTTTGTAATCAGCCATTGGCGTAGTTTATACGAAGCATCTCTGGATGAGAAGCAATCCTGAGGGGTGGGGCGACCGTGATAAAATTTCGTCGTATGAATATGCTAAATCACATTCGTATTCGCGGAAGGAGTCCTGATGTCAGATCCCATACCCAAAGACGAAGAAACTGAGGCTGGGGCGCCGGATGAGGTCGAGGACAAAATCCCTACGCAACAGCTTCCCCCCGAAAACCTGCCGGAAGAGTTACTCCAGCGAAGGCTCGGCCGGCTAGATACCCGCAAAGCCCTCGCAAGCCTCTGCAAGAGCGTGCCGGGGCTGGACGAGATACTGCTCCCGCGCGGCATCCAGGCCGACGCCCTAACGCGCAAGACGGGCGGCAGCGCCCAGATAGTACGGGGGCTCTCGCGGCGCATAAGCCAGGACGCCGCAGCCTGGGGCGCGTTCAGGACGACGATAGGAGAGCAGATACCCCCGGAGACTTTCGAGGCGCTAGAAAGCCTGTCTCAGGACGACCTCGAAGAGGCAACCTCGGCTCATACCACAGAGAGCCTGCTGCTCGCGGCCCTGACCGACGAGCAGGGTACGACGGGAGAAATCGTAGACCTTCTCATAGAGCGCTGGCAAGAGGAAAACCAGCAGGCAAAAAAGCAGGCTTCCAGGGTCGCCGAGGCCAGAGAGCTGGAAGAGCAGTTGAAAAACCTCAAGAAAGAGAACGAACAACTCTCTTTTGCCACGCGCGTCGCCAACGAGCGGGCCGCCGCGCTCTCGCGGGAGGTCGAGGTGCTGACCGGTGAGCGCGAGAAAGTCTCATCCCGGATAAAAGAAGCCGAGCAGCGCGCCGAAACAGCCATAGAAGTCCGGGAGAAGCTGGACGAGCGAATCTCCGAGTTGGAACGCCGCAGCGCGCACCTGGAGCGGGCGCTGGAGAGTGAACGCAGGTCCTACGCGACCGCCGCCGAGCGGGTGGAAGAGATACACGAGGAGTTGGGCAACGTGTCCGCCGAGCGAGACCGCATACAGGACGCCCTGGAGAACGCGCGTTTCACCGACAAAGGTTTCGGGGACCTGCTCGTGCGGGCGGTCAAGAACGAGGTCAACGCTTTGCCGAACGACCTGGACTCTGCGGCGCGGACCGCCCAGCTACTGGAGTTCATGAGCAAGGTTCTCGCAGCCCACACAGAGCTGAGCGAGCCGCGGGAGGTACGCTCGGCCGGGCGCGCGAAAAAGCCGCGCCCGGCGCCGGAAGACCCCGAAGACGCCGAACCCTCTTTAGCCGCGCCGCCGGCAGCGGGCAACGGTCTCTCCGGCGGCACGGCCGTTCCGGCGGCCGAAGTTTATGCCAGACCCCGTCCGACGCTCTCCTTCCGGGCGCTGGGAGGGGCGGGAGAAGTCGGGGGCAGCAGTCATTTGCTGGACTTCGGCAAAGAGCGGGTGCTGGTTGACGCCGGTATAAAACCTGATGGAAGGGTAGCGGCGGTGCCGAGCTTCAAGGACCTTGAGAAGCTGGACGCGGCGGTCATAACCCACGCACACCTGGATCATTGCGGGGCGCTGCCGCTTCTGGTCCGTGACCAGCCCGATCTGCCGATCTACTGTACGCCACCGTCGGCCCGACTCATTATCTCCGCGTTGAACGACCATGCGGCGATGGGCGGCGGGGTGGCCGGCGGCGCGCCCATTCACGAGGTGGGCAAAAGATTGGTGCCCGTGCCGTTCGGCAAACCTTTGCAGATAGGGAACGCCCGCATGACGCTCACCGAGAGTGGACACATCCTGGGGGCGGCGAGCGTGCTACTGCAGGCCGGACCCACGACCGTGTTTCACACGGGAGACATCTGCATGGAGGACCACTTCTCCATCCCCTCCGCGCGGCTGCCGGAAGTGAAAGATATAGATCTCCTGATCATGGAGGCCACCCTGGCCGACCAAACCTTCGAGCCCTTCTCCGAGTCCATAAGGAAGATGGTCGAGGTGATAAACGACACGGTCCAGGAGCGGGAGGGCACGGTCCTCATCCCGACCTACGCTTTGGGACAGGCGCAGGAGATTATCCTCGGCCTCAAACACTACGGGCCGGAGTACGGCCTCGACCGGGACGTCTTTATCTACGTGGACGGCTCGGTGGTCACGACCTCCGAGCGGCTCTACGCCGAACAACTCGGATATATGAAACCCTACCTGCAGCACAGCGATCCCCGCGAACTGTTCTTCTCGGAGAACATCCGGGCGGTCTCCAACGACGACGACGCGAGGGAGCGCATACTCTCCAACCCATGCGCCATCATCGCCTCTCCGGTCACGATGCAGGGTGGGGCGTCGGCGTTCTACCGGCGACGGTTGGAGAAGAGCGAGGAGAACGCCGTTATTCTGCCATCCAACGCGGCGGCGGCCTACGGCGCCAGCCGGGCTGCGGGAGAGGAAGAGGAGTGGCGGGTCGAGCGGGTGAGTTTCGCGGCGCACTGTACCCAGGACGAGCTTCTGGACATCACCGAGAAGCTGAGTCCCCGACAAATCATCCTGATCCACGGCTCCAAACGCCGGATCAGCGACCTCGCCTACCGTCTGGCCCCGAACCACAAGATCCACACCCCCGCCGTCGGTGAGACGGTCCGCACCGTCCTCTGATGCAATTGGCGCTGCCGGAGGTAACGGTACTCCACGACCGCCGGGAAGAGCGCCCGGCGAACGCCGTCGGGGCGGGAGAGTTCTAGTACGAGCCGGAGATCTGGACTCGCCCCGGTCTCTCCCCCACCGCCCGCATGCTCTACGCCGGACTCTGCTCTTTTGTGGGCCACTGGGAGATCAACCGCAAAGACCTCCGCAATGTCCTCAAGGGCAGCACCGACGAGGAGATAAACGAAGCGTTCGAGGAACTGATCCGCCGCAACCTCCTGGAACCCTCCTCCCGAGGTTTCGCGATCTATGCGGTGGGCAAACCCGCCGCTAGTGAGGAAAGCGCAACCCCGTAGGGAAGCTCTTGCCGCCCAAAAGCTCGGGGAGCGTGTACGGCTCCGCCAGCCACTTCCGACCCGCCCCGCCCGTGAGACCCGCGAGGTCCACGAGCCGTCCGAGTATCCGCAAGCAGAACCCGTGCAAGACCTCGTCCGGGTCGTCCACCTGCCCACGGGCCCGGGCCATGAACAGGCCCTTCGTCTTCCACACCCCGTCCCGGTAGACGGCGAACGTCTGGCAGACATCCTCACCGGCAGCCGCCGACCAGCCGAGGATGCGGCCGGAGTAACCGGAGGGGTCGAGGCTGTAGCGGCTAAGCTCCTCGTGCAGCAGGTCTTCGTCGGTCTCCGCCGCCGCGCCCCGCAACACCCCGAACGTCGCTTCCGCCTCCGCGTCCGGTCCCGCCGTGACATCGAGGTTGAGCGCGTCTTTCGTATACATCGCCTCCACCCCGAAACCGGCCTCCCTCCCGAGCGCCGCGGTATATTCCAGTCCGGCAAAGAGCCGACCCGCAAACCTCCGGGTCACCTCTTCCACTTCGCGCACCAGTTCCAGCGAGCGGTCCGCCTCTTCGCGGTAGCGGCGCAAGCGAGTTAGCGCGCTGTCCTCGAAACCCAACAGGCTAGTCCCTTTCCAGAAGGAGCCGGATCGCCCGGTCCGTCAAGCCGGGGAACAGCGTCGCGCCCGCGACAAAGATCCGGTCGGAGAGCCTCACGTATACGTCCCGGCCTCCCTTCTCGGCGGCGCGGGCGATCTTCTCGGCGACCTTGTCGGGCGTGACGCCGGGGGGACGCCAGCCGCGTTTTTCATCCCGCGTGCGCCGGGAGTTGTCCCGGAAGGCGGTGCTGGTCGTGCCGGGGTAGACGCTGGTCACGGCAATGCCGCGATGGGCGATCTCCACCCGGAAAGAGTCCGAGAGGGCGTTGAGGGCGAACTTGCTCGCGCAGTAGCCGCCGACCTTCGGGATGGCGCGTTTGCCGACCACGGAAGAGACGTTGATGATGCGTCCGCCGGATTTCATGTGCGGCAGCGCGGACTGGATGCAGTTTAGAGGTCCGATCAGATTCACCTCCATTACGTACCGCAGGTCCTCCACCCGCAACTCCGCCACCCGACCCGAGAGCCCGAGCCCCGCGTTGTTGACGAGCACGTCCGGCGCGCCGAACTCTTCGACAACCCGCCCGATCATGGCCTCCACCGAGTCCCTGTCGGCAACATCGGTCTTCACAGCCAGTACCCGGCCCCCAGAAGCCTGAACCCCTTCTTCCAGCTCTCGCAACCGCTCCTCATTCCGGGCGGCGGCCACGACCGTGGCGCCCCGCAAGGCCAACGCCCGCGCCGTAGACTCTCCGATGCCGCTGGAAGCCCCCGTTACGACGGCTACCTTGCCTTTTAGCGTTTGTTCCATAACCCTTATCTTAGCCGTTTGTTCGGAGGGTTTTTCTTCGCGCCGGATCGTCTAGATGTAGCACCCCTGCCCCATCCAACCGATCCGGACGGGTTTGCCCACCTCGTAGATCACGGGCACCGTCCGGTTACCGCCGGTTAACTCCAGCATCCGCGCGCGGGCCTCCGCATCCCGCTCCACATCGTACTCCACGAAGTGGATTCCACGCCATTCCAGGTCCTCGCGGGCGGCGTCGCTGTAGGTACATCCCGGCGCCGTGTAGAGTTCTATCGGTCTGTCCATGTTACTCCTCCAGGTGTCACCTGCTCCAACACCGTACCCGGCGGATAAGGATACGGCAAGGGCTCTGGATGCTAGATTAGCAATGGCAACGTAGAAGAGGAGGACCGCAGATGCGCATGACGGCGGAAGAGATCCGGCAGGCTTTCGAGGCCGCAGGATGGGAAACGGGAGCTCCTATCAGCGAAGAGGAAGCCGGGCAGCTAGCGTTGGTGGTTCGGGCCGAGGCCGGCAGGTACGCTATAGTAGCCCACCGGTCGGTAATGGTGCTGGAAAACCCGACATTTGAGCTCGTAGACACGGAATCGGAGACCGTGATCTGGGTGCGCGAAGTTCCGAACCCCCGGCGGGCCGCGGAACTCCTCGCCAGGTACGGCGTCCCGGCGGCCGAAGCGGATACGACAGACCCGGCGACCGCCCCGTTCCCTCCCAGGGTACCGGAGGAAGAAGAGTGGAGTGGCCAGGTTTGAGTTCGAGAATAGTGGCTATAATAACAATTGGCGAGCATAAGGAGGTGAGTTCCGAAATGGCTTCTTTGAAGAAGATCAGCGAAGACGGCGTGAAGCAACTTTCCCAGGGTGCGGCGTACTGTGGGATTCCCACCATAGCATTCAGTTCGGGTAGTCTGACCGGTAGTTCGACTACCGACAGTGTCGTGCCCCTGATCGTTCTGCTAGGCGCATTCGTGAGCGCCGGAGTGTGGATGTTCCGGCGGTGGGGCAAGTCTCCGGAAGTGGAGGCTCCGCCCGAACCGTCCCCAGGGCTGGCGACGAGTGCCCGACAAGAGCCCAAACCAACAAATGCTTAAAACCACGCCACGAGACGAAGGGCCGGGAGAGATCTCTCCCGGCCCTTTCGCGTTCTTTCTAGGCTCGGTCGGACGCGCTTTCTGTCGCTCCCGTCCGTTGGGTGGCTGCCTGCGCAATTCCGGCGACGACTACCACTACGGCGGCGGCCAGCGATAGGTACGCTGCGGCATGGATCGTCACGGAGCCGACCGCCGCGTCGGTGGAGCCGCCGGCGGTATTGAAGGGAGGGTCGACGATCCGGTACAGGATACGGGCCGCAGCCGCAAAACCCAGTACGGCTATCAGCCCGCCCAGCGCGGTCGGACCCAGCGGAGACTTCTCGCGGGCCGCGGCTACCGCCAGGCCAACTATCGTCAGCGTGATAGCCAGTATCAAGCTGCTGGTGTGGGGCGTTGCGATCCAGCCACCCCAACTCGTCGGGCCCTCCTGTCCGACGAATCCCGTCACCGTGTAAAAGGTGAAAAAGGTGTAGCCGAAGACGAACTGCGCCACGGCGGCCAGAGCCGCCAGACCGAGCCAGGGCGTCATGCCGCCCTGCTCATCCGCCGCCCAGGAATGGCCCGGTGTATTTCGTGCTGTAGGACTGAACGCGTGGATCAGACCGCCAACCAGTACCATCACACACCCTACGAGACCGATCCAGATCCCTGGTAGCAATGTAACGTCCGCGGCCTCCGAGGGTGTGCAACCATACATCAGACAGCCGAAGGGCGGAATGATCATGCGGTATCCGAGCTGCAGCGTAGCGAGCAGCGCCACTATGCCTACGGCCAGCCCCACGCCGCGGCCCCCGAGGGGACTGCGGCCGAGCGCCGTCAGGACAAACGCTCCAATAGCCACCAGCGCAGAGAGCAGAATAAGGTCCGAAGCGTGCGGTATCCCGAACCAGGCGTCCCGCACCTGGCCGTTGACGATGTAGAAGTTCGAGCCCAACGCTATGAACTGGAGCACGGAGCCCGCCAATGCCAGCCACAGCCACAAAGTTATCCTGGCCATAATTCTTGCGGTCTTGCGGACGGTAGATGTGCCCGCTGTGAGCCGCTCAACCCTCCCTCTCTAACGCTGTTCCTTACCTTCCAGTTTACTGGAAACTTGAGAGGATGCAATGAAGCAGGCTAACAGCCCGATGTTCTGCTTTTGCAAGAAATTGTCTAATTCACTGTACCTTCCCGCGACTGGAAGGTTTATAATGCGCCTCATATTGTAAGGAAGTTGGTGGAAAGGGAACCCGACATACCTGAGACGGCCCTCAAGATAGGCGAGGTGGCGCGGTTGGTAAACGTGCCGGCCAAGACCCTGCGCTACTATGAGGAGATAGGCTTGGTCTCTCCTGCCGGACGCACGGACGCCGGATACCGGCTCTACGGTTGGCGGGAGCTGGAGCAGATCGAGTTCGTCCGCCGGGCCAAGCTGATGGGCCTCTCGCTGGAGGAGATAAAGAGCCTTGTCCGGGCCGCCGAAGACGGCATTCCCAACAAGGTTTTCCAGCGCCTGGACGATCTCCTGGAACGCAGCCTGGAGG
The DNA here is from genome assembly GCA_030777225.1 of Actinomycetota bacterium. GTDB lineage: Bacteria > Actinomycetota > Rubrobacteria > Rubrobacterales > Rubrobacteraceae > SIRX01. The sequence goes on along the minus strand of JALYGE010000105.1, from coordinate 1,334 downwards.
AGACCGAGCGCAAGATAGAAGAGCTTCGTGCCTTCCGGGAGAGCCTTCTGGAGTATAGGGCTCGCACGGCGGAGGCCGCGACAGATGGCACGTGCCGATGCGGCGAGCGCAGAGATAGCGAGTTCTGCGGCTGCGTCGCGGCGGCGACCGACGGTATGACGCCGCCCGACCTGCAGGTCATTCGGGAGAACGACGGGTTCGTAAAGAAAGCAGAGACGGGCGAAAGGTGCCGGTGCGGTTGCTGCCAGCCCGCATCCGGTAGAGTCGTCTAGCATCTAAGAGAGGGGTAAGGCGTGAAAGTAGCGGTAGCGGGCAAGGGCGGTTCAGGCAAGACGACCATCTCGGCGACCCTGGCGCGGCTTCTGGCGCGTAGGGGGCATCCAGTGATGGCCGTTGATGGAGACCCGAACCCTAACCTGGGGGTGGCGCTGGGGATGAGCCGGGACGATCTGGAGAACCTGGTTCGGGTGCCGAAGGACGTTATGGAAACGAAGGAAGAGGGCGGTACCCGCAGACTGGTCATGGCCCGTCCCATCGAGGAGGTGACGGCGGAGTACGCGATGCCCGCACCTGACGGGGTGAACTTGATGGTGATGACGGGGGTGGATCACGCCGGGGCCGGGTGACTGTGCGCGGCGCACGCCAGGGTGCGCGGCCTGCTCGGTGAGCTGGCGACGGGGAACAACGGCGAGACCATGACGATAACCGACATGGAGGCGTCCATAGAGCACATGAGCCGCGCCACCATCCGGCACGTCGACGCGATGCTCATGGTGACCGAGCCGTACTTCAGGTCTCTTGAGACCGTTGGACGGATGGCGCCACTGGCGAAGGAGCTCGGAATCGGGCACGTGTGGGCGGTCGCGAACAAGGTGCGGAGCGCGAGGGACGAGGAGATCATCCGTTCCTACTGCGCGGAGCACGGGGTAGATCTCGGGGCGGTCGTCCCCTGGGACGAGGCGATACAGGAAGCGGATAGGGAAGGCCGGGCGCTGATGGACTACGAGCCAGAGGCCCCGGCGGTGGTCGCCGTCGAGGCGATCGCGGACCTGATCCAAAATACGCCAGGGAGCAACGGGAGAGGAGAGCAGGGATGACGATTCAAGCACCGACTACTCCAGGAGTCGTGGATTCGTCGGAGCGACTCCGGGAGCCGGAGGTCGAGAGGAACAGGGCCCCGGAGGGGCCGGTCAAGGTGGTGCACGCCTTCTGGCTGGCGGGGATGAGCTGCGACGGGTGCAGCATCGCCACGACCGGGGCCACCAACCCCAAGGTGGAAGACCTGCTGAACGGGACCATCCCCGGGCTCCCGAAGGTCATCCTGCACCACCCGG
>JALYGE010000104.1 GCA_030777225.1 Actinomycetota bacterium | reverse complement strand
CCCACGATCTACTTCCCCCTCGTCGTCAAGGAATCCATGCTCATAGAGCCGACCGAGACCGAGTCCAAAGAGACCCTCGACGACTTTATCGGGGCGATGCTGGAGTTGGCCGAGACCACGCCGGAGGCACTACAAGAAGCCCCGACCCACGCCCCTACCAAACGCCTCGACGAAGCCCGCGCCGCCCGACAACTGAAAGCGCGGTGGTAGCAATGGCTTCCGAAGGGCTACGCCGCACCCCGCTCTACGAGGCACATAAGAACCTGGGCGCGAAGCTGGTGGGCTTCGCCGGCTACGAGATGCCCGTCCAGTATGAGGGTATAAAAGCCGAGCACAAGGCGGTGCGCGAGCGTGCCGGCCTCTTCGACGTCTCGCACATGGGCGAGGCCGTCTTCCGCGGACCGGACGCCGAGAAGGCCGTCCAGAGGCTCGTCACCCGCGACGTCTCACGCCAGGAAGAGGGGCAGGCCGGCTACTGCGCGGTCTGCTACGACGACGGCGGCACGGTGGACGACGTGATCGTCTACAAGCGCCCGGACGGCTTCCTCGTCGTGGTCAACGCCGCCAACCGGGAAAAGGACCTGGAGCACTTCCGCGAAAATGTGAAAGACCTCGACGTGGAGCTTGCCGATGAATCGGACGACTGGGCGCTCCTGGCGCTCCAGGGGCCGGAGGCCGTGCAGATCCTGCAGAACTTTGCTAAGGAGGATCTATCAGCGATAAAACCTTTCCGCTTCATCGAAAGCGCGATCGGCGGCGCCCCGGCCATCGTCTCCCGCACCGGCTACACCGGCGAGGATGGCTTCGAGCTGTACATCAGGCCCGACGATGCGCCCGACACTTGGCGCAAGCTCATCGAGGCTGGGGCCGCACCTGCGGGGCTGGGGGCGCGGGACACGCTGCGCCTGGAAGCCGGGATGTGCCTCTACGGCAACGAACTAGACCCGGAGACAACGCCTCTGGAGGCCGGCATTGGTTTCGCCGTCCCCCTGGACAAGGAAGAGGAGTTCATCGGGCAGGCCGCCCTCAAGGAGGAAAAGGAGCAGGGCTTGCGCAAGAAGCTCGTCGGCTTCAAGCTGGAGGAGCGCGGCATCGCGCGCCACGATCACCCCGTGAAAGTGGACGGCGAAACCGTCGGCAAGGTCACCAGCGGGACCATGTCTCCGACGCTGAACGAGGCGATAGGGCTTGCGCTAGTCGTCCCGAACGTAGAAGATAGGTTTGAGGTAGAGATACGGGGCCGGTCCATCCCGGCCCACACCGTGCAGGTGCCGTTCTACAAACGAGAGAAACGATAGCCAAGGGGGAGCAGTGAACGTACCGCAGGATCTTCAGTACACAAAGAGTCACGAGTGGGTTCGCGTGGAAGACGATGTCGCCACGGTCGGCATCACCGACCACGCCCAGGAGGAACTGGGCGACGTAGTCTTCATTGAGCTGCCGGAGGAGGGCGATAACCTCAGCGCCGGCGATACGTTCGGCACCATCGAGTCCGTCAAGGCCGTCTCGGACCTGTACGCTCCGGTAGGGGGTGAGGTGGTCGAGGTCAACGGCGCGTTGAACGATACCCCGGAGAGCGTGAACGAGGACCCTTACGGGGAAGGTTGGATCCTCAAGATTCGTTTCTCGGAACAGGGAGACCTACTCTCGGCCGAAGAGTACGAGAGGGTCGTAGAAGAAGAGTCCTAAACTCCTCTAGATCTATCGTAGAGACCTCGTCGAAGGCGCTCTTGCCGTCGTTGCCGCCGCGGGAACCCTTGGCGGCCTGAACGGTGCCCTGTTTCACGAACGCGCCGGCCGCGTCGGTGAGTTTCCTGTTACCGGGTAGATCGTCGCCGAAAAACGCTTTCAGCGTCGTCTCGTTTCTTCTTTCTACAACGATGGCCCCGGCCTGTTGGATGGAGCTATTGTTCGTTTCGGGGAAGTAGCTCCTTAACCCTCCGGTGTTCTGGATCACGTCGTCCCCGGTCAATGGCTCGTCGAACTCGTAGAGGAGTTGATCCCCGTCGCGGGTTACAGAGATGAGGTCGGGGTTCTTTGTCTTACCCTCCCCGATGTTCGCCGCCTGGTTGATATTCGAGGGATGGTTCTTGTTGGCGCCCTGCTTTCGTGAGGTAACTACCTGGCTATCCACGTAGCCGCGGGCAAAATCTTTGGGATTCAGCTCGCCGGGAAAGACCGCTGTCACCACCGCATCACCTTCTTTATCCTTCTCTGGAACCATGCCCGTGGCGTCCAGGGCGTCGTTGCCATTGGTCTGCGCGAGGTGGAGGTTGGTACGGTCGCCGCCCTTCAGGTAGGCTCTCTGGTCGAACTCGAAGTCTACGAGCGTCGTAGGCTCGCCCTGATCCATGGTGGGCCTTCCCGGAACTCGCCGATGGAGAGGAGGTCCGGGGCTTCGGTCGGTCCCATACCTGCACTTTCTGTCGAGCCGCCCTGTTGTGAGGTGGCGCTGATGGTGGAGCCTTCAGTAGAGGTTCCCGTCCGTCCGGCGTCGTCGCAGCCTGCCAGGAACGTCGCGGCCACGAGCGCGGCGAGCAAGAGGATCTTTTTCATGCGCTTTTCCTTTCGTCGTGTTCGAAGGTTTCTTTTCTGTGTTTGCAGGGTGGGCTATCTTTCGGCGACTCTTCGTTTTCATCATTGCTGGTGAGGCCGGAGAGGCGGGTTCTCTTGTTGGAGCCGATGATCTGGGCGTAGTTCAGCAGCGAGACGAAGAACACGCCGCCGATGGTGTTGCCCAGCACGGCAGGGACCAGAAAGCCAACCATGTAATCTCTCCAGAGGACTTCGCCTGCGAGCACCCCGATCATGACCTCCGCCGAACCGGCTATGCTGTGGGGCAGGGAGCCCGCCGGGATAATAATGACGGTCGCCCAGATCACGAACGCTTTACCGATGGTGTCCGTGGAGGCCGCCACGAGCCAGGCCATTAGCGCCACTACCCAGCCTCCGTAGACCGCGTACAGTGTAGTTCCTAAAAAGTCGTGCTCCATCTTCTGGGCAACCTCTTCCAGTAAAAACGCGAACGCGCGGGTGTTCAGGACGCCGGTGTAGGAGATGGCGGCGGCAGAGATCAGGGCGCCCACCAGGTTGAAGACCAGGACCATGGCCCACAGCCGCAGCATGTTTGCCAGGCGCCGGGGACCCCACTCCGAGAGTACGACCGCGACCGGGGTAACCGTCGTCTCCGTAAAGAGTTGAGCCCTGCCGAGCACGACCATGAGGAAGCCCAGTGGGTAGACGGCTATCGCCGCGAGACTTACCTCGCCGGTGATCGCCGCCACGCTGAACATCGCCAGCGCGCCAAAGGATATGTTCAATCCGGCGCTCAACCCGCTGAAGGCGAGTCCCAGGCTCGCGCGAGAGAGGTGTATCTTGCCGTCTTCGGATACGGTCTCGTAGATCTCTCCAGCTGTCTTTGTCTCTGACAAGATCAGGCTCTTCCACTGTGTTTCGCTGCCTCCAAAGGGAGGCGCATTACCGAGCCTCGGCGGACTGTTTCGACCGGGCCTCCCGCTTGAGCCGGCTGGAACGCGAGACCCAGAGGTCGTATATGAGGATCTTGAACGTCACACAGATGGGTACGACGAGGAATATGCCCAGAACCCCGAAGACCCAGTAGATCGGGATCACCGAGATCGCGACCACCGCCGGATGCACCTTTACCACCTTCGACATGATGGTCGGGATAATGATGTTACGGTTGATCGTCTGGACCGCGATCACCGTGAGCAGCGTCAGGAAAACCAGCGTGGGGGAGACGGTCGCGGCGGTTATAACGGCGGGGATGGCGGCGATCACCGCCCCGAAGTACGGGATCACTTCCAGAAGCCCTGCCACGACCCCGAGCAGCAACGCCGACGGCAGCCCGATGAGCCAGTACGCGAAGCTCGTCATGGCTCCGACGGCCGCCATCGAGAGTAGCGTGGCCACGGGCCAGGTGTGCAGGCCCTCGTAAAGGTCCCGGAGCACTTTGTTTACCCGCGTCCGGTTCTCTTTGCTGAACAGCCGGAGAAAGGCGTTCAGGAGCGAGACCGGGGTCATAGCCAGATAGGCCCCCGTGGCGATAACGACCATTACTATGATGAGCGCCGAGACCAACTGCCACACGAGCGTGCCGACCGGCGGGAAGAGCGCCGGCAGGTTCAGGTCGAAGATGGCGGCGTTTTCCGAGAACTAGTCGGCCAGCACGCTGAAAAATCCCACCCCGATCAGGGGCCTCCGACCCAGAGGCCCTCTCAAAAGTTCTTTGAAGAACGGTCGGGCGGATCGCAGGTCTTCCGGCAAGGAGGCCAGAAACTCTTTGAACTGGGCGTAGAACGGAGCCGAGAGCAAGAGACCCACCGACACGAAAACCGAGACGGCGGCCACCAGCGTAACCACCACGCCCCACTTTCTGGGTATGCCGAACCGCTCTAGCAAACGCGCTCCATCGTGGAGCGAGATCGCGACGAGCCCGGCCATCAGGACCATTAGCAGAAAGAGCGGCAGGTACGGAAAGAAATACGCCAGCGCGACGAAGAAGACGATGAGCAACACCGTCCTTATAAGGCCCTTGCTCGAAAGCGCGCTCGACAACATCATAGTTCGTCCGCGCCCACTTACCGCTCGCGAAGGTCTCTCAGCCGGTTTTCGGCCTTCTTTGCGAGCTTCTTCCCGGCTTTTTCGCCGGCTCTCTCCGCGAGGGCTTTGCCTTCCGAAACCTCTTTTTCGAGCGACGGCTCTTGCTGCGACCCCTCTGAAGTACGCGCGTACTCGTCTTCGTGGGCTTGCTCGTTATTTTTCTCCGTCACTTTGGAGACTCCTTTCTTCGTGGCGGATCAGTACGAGCCTATGAAAACAGGGGGATGTGAATTAGTGATGAGTGCGGGTTGAATCCGCCGTGAAAGTGGATGCTATCTCTATGAAGCGGGGGATCGAAAAGGTCTAGATATCTTCGCCGCGCAGTATGCGCCCGTGGAGATCCCGCGTCTCCTCCCCCGGGGTCATCCCGTACAGGCGGCCGAGCATGCGGCGGCACAGCTCGTACTGCTGTGCAGCCCGGCTCCGGAGCCCGAGGCGCGAGTAACAACGCATGAGCCGCCGGTAACTCTCTTCGTGGTAGGGGTCCTTTCGGAGTATCCGGTAGCAGGTGTCCGCGCTTTTCTGGAGTTGGCCATCGTCCAGATAGTAATCGGAGAGCCTCTCCAGGATGCTCACGCACGCCCCGGATAGCCGCTCGCGCTCGATCATGGTCCAGTCCTCGTAGAGATCCTCGACGAGGTAATCATCCCGATAGAGCCTTGCCGCCCCCTCGTACTCCAAGATGGCTTCCTCTATCTGTCCGGACCTTTCTAGCAGCCGCCCCTGCTCGTGGCGGGTGTCGAACTCCCGGACATCCGACGATAACCGCAACTCCGATGACAGATGGTAGCGGCCCGCGTCGAGCACCACGCAGCCGGACAGGTCCTCCGCCATGTTTTCACCCAACACCTTGCGAAGGGTGTAGAGGGCGGAGTTTAATGACCATCTGGCCCTCTGTGCGGACTGGACTCCGGCCATAGCCACTCCATGAGGACTTCCTGAGAGACGGGGTGAGGACTCTGGGCCAACAGACGCTTGAAGATCGCCCCCGCCCTGAGGCTGCGCCCCAGATCCACGATCTCACCCCTGTGGAGAACCTCGAAGTCGCCGAAAAACCGCACCCGCAACTCCTGGTGGGGGCAATTCCCGGCGGCGTCCGGTCTCTTTTCTCGCCCGGTTCGCGGCTCGTACAACGTCTTTCGCAACCCTTCTCCCTCCGGTAATGAACACCCCCGAATGCAGAGTTACGGGATGAGGCGCGCCGCCCACTGCGGTATAATCCACAGCAGAGCGAGCGTCTTCATCCCCTCAAAACCTCTCGGAGAAACCGCTCCTGGTTGGTAGCCGGACGGTCCGGTCTCTCCAGAGGCTCCGGATCGGAGACGCTCCTCTTATTCAACTCTCTTCCTCAGTCTACAGCATCTACCCTAAGATACGCAAATGTTTACTTCGGGTACTCTAACCTGTAGAATCCGGTGTACGAGATGTTTGCGTGAGTCAGGAGGTTTGCTCGTGGTCGAGGGTGTCGAGCCGCGGGGAGCGGAGATATTGGGGGTTCTGGCGCGTCGGGGTATGCGCGGAGAAGGGGCTCCAAGCCTGCGGGAGGTATCTTCCGCCGTAGGGTTCAAGAGTTCGAGGAGCGCCCACGTGCATCTGGCGAAGCTGGAGGATGGAGGGTACGTCGAACGTGAGAGAGGGCGGGCGAGGGGCGTGAAGTTGACCAAGAGAGGGTGGAGCGTCGCGTTGGCTGCGACTCCCCTGTTAGGCCGCATCGCCGCCGGGCGCGGGTTGGAGGCCGTGTCGGTCGGCGACGAGGCGTACTCGCTGGTTGCGGAGCTCCTGATCTCCCGTTCCGGCAGGGACCGCTACCTGTTACGGGTGGTAGACCAGAGCATGGTGGAGGCCGGGATAGAAGAGGGCGATCTGCTGGTGGTCGAAGAGAACGAGTCCCCGCCGGAGGGGGCCGTCGCGGTCGCGCTCCTCAACGGCGGCGAAGAGGTCACGGTCGAGCGCCTCTACCGGGAGGACGGACTGATAAGACTCCGGGCGCAGAACCCCAACCACCAGGATATAGTGGTTCCCGCCGAGAAAGTGCTCATACAAGGGCAGGTGGTCTACGTGATACACCCTCCCCGGCTGTGATCCCACCAGACAGAAGGATGTCCGGCAACTTGCGGGTACACAGATTTATGCGGGCGCAGGTACACAAATATATGTAGTCTGAATGTATTTGCAGAAAGT
>JALYGE010000103.1 GCA_030777225.1 Actinomycetota bacterium | reverse complement strand
ACGTCGTACGCTTTGTTGAGCGCGCGGGTAATAGCCGCGAATGCGTTGGAGATCACCCACAAAGTCCCGATAATGCTGAACGAGAGCAGGCCGGCCGCCGGGTTGCGACCGCTCAAGATGTCGGCGGTGTAGGCCTCGATCAAGCCGTACACCTGAACCGGCAGGACCTGTACGAAATATCCCAGCAACTCGGCGGCGAATCGGTCGCTTGAAAAGGTTCCCATGAGTGAGAAGATCACCAGCAGAAACGGGAAGAGCCCGAGCGTCAGGTAGAACGCCAACTGGGCAGCCAGTCCCGTTATGTCGTCCCTGTTGCTCTGCTGCACAGTGTGTTTGAGCGCCCGGAACCTCAGGAGGCTGACCAGGTCGCCCAGGAACTCGCCTACCGAGCCCACTACGGGCCTGCTCGCGATCCGGGATCTCTTCACTTTTCCAGCGCCCGCGTCCATTGCGTCCCTTGCAAAGCTCCTCTTGTAGCTTTTACCCTGTGTATTCTAACGCTACCGGGCTTCTGCGGTCCTGATCCGGTATCCTCAAAGACAACGTATAACGGGCTACATGAAATGCGCGTATGCAAAGGAAACTCCGGGCGTCTACCGACTGTCCCCCCGCGGAACTTCGAGACGGGATATTATCTGTACTGATGGTTGTGATGGAACGCTACACTTCTGTACCGGTTCTCTGAGGACGGCCGGCGTGCAAGACGTGAAAGACGAGGTCTTGGTGCGGAGTATGGCCCAACCGGGAGGCGACGAGCGCGCCCTTTCGGAGTTGTACGATCGTTACGTTCGCGTCGTCTACGGCGCCGGTATGCGATACCTGGGAGACCGGACGCTCGCGGAAGATCTCGTACAGGACGTTTTTACCTCCGTCTGGCGCAGCGCAGCGACGTTCGACCCTTCGCGGGCGAGCTTCTCTACCTGGCTCCACCGCATAACCCGCAACCGGGCCACCGATATGATCCGCCGCCGCAAAGTCCGGGTGCGCGTCATCGGCAGCGACACACCCCCCGAGCCGGAAGAGGCCGACCCGACTGGCGACCTCTCACGCAGCTTCGACGTCGCCGCGGCCCTGGCCCGGCTCTCGTCAAATCACCGCGAAGTGCTGACCCTCGCTTACATGGAGGGCCTCTCGCAACGCGAGATAGCCCGCAGGACGGACACGCCCCTGGGCACGGTCAAGAGCCGGACCTCGGCCGCCCTCCGCGCCCTGCGCGAATCTATGCTGCGAGAAAAAGAGTGGTGGCTCGAACATGAGTGAGCACCACCGCGTCCAGAATCTTCTGGGACCTTACCTGCTGGGCTCCCTGGAACCGGACGAAGCCCTGGAGGTCCGCGAGCACCTGAACCGGTGCGCGGAGTGTCGGACCGAAGAGCTGAGCCTCCGCCGCTCCCACGAGCAGTTGGCCGAACTCTCCAGCGTCGGCGAAACCCCATCGCCGGAGCTGAAAGACCGCGTGCTGGATGGGCTTCCGCGGCGCGAGCCCCGGCGGATGCCGCTCTTTATGGCCGCCGCGGCCATCTGCGTTCTGGCCGCACTGGGCATCCTGTACGCGTCGGACTTTTTTGCGCGGGACACTGCTTCCACCGCTCTGCAACCAACAGAGTTCGCGCCCCAGGCCGGAGGAGAGCTACGGGTACACAGGGGCGGTGGGGACCCGAACGTGGAAGCCGAACTAGAAGTGTGGAACCTGCCCCGCCCGGAGCCTAACGAATACTACGAGCTCTGGTTCGGAAAAGGGGAGGGGCGAGTCAGCGCCGGCACCTTTACCGTCGATACCGATGGGCGCAGCACCCTTTCTATGACCGTGCCGCAAACTCCTGGCGAGTACCAGCGGGTCGGCATCACCCTGGAAGAGTTCCCTGAAGAACCCAGCATGGATTCTCCCACGGTCGTGCTCGGGGGCGAACTCGACGAGTCCTGAAATACCATAGGCTCAGAGCGAAAAACAGGGTAACTTTGAACGCTGTGGGACGTTGATCTGCTCCTCGCCGGCAACTGCCCGATGATAGCCGGGACCAGGCCGCTATACTTCTTTGTATGAGGCTCATCGTAGCTGAGAAACCTTCCGTGGGGCGCGACATCGCGAACGCCCTGGGCCAGCACCGCCGTCAACAGGGCTCCCTCGCGGGAAACGGTTGGACCGTCACCTGGGCGCTGGGCCACCTCGTAGAGCTGGCGCCGCCCGACGCCTACGGCGACGAGTACAAAAAGTGGCGGCTGGAGAGCCTGCCGATACTACCGGAGAAGTTCAAGGTGAAGGTCAGCCCCCGCACCCGCGAGCAGTTTGCGGTCGTACAGGGGTTACTGCGAGACCCGTCCGTGACGGAGGTCGTCAACGCCTGCGACGCGGGACGTGAGGGAGAGTTGATCTTCGCCTACCTCTACGGCCTCTCCGGGTGCAAAAAGCCCGTCCGCAGGCTCTGGATCTCCTCCCTCACCCCCGAAGCTATCCGGGAAGGCTTCGCCTCTTTACGCGACGGACGCGCTATGAAACCCCTCGAAGACGCCGCCCGCAGCCGCAGCGAGGCGGACTGGGTCGTCGGCATGAACGCCACCCGCGCCTATTCCACTCGCTTCGGGCGTCCCGGCAACGTACTCTCTGTCGGCCGCGTCCAGACCCCGACCCTCAAGCTCCTCGTCGAGCGCGAGCGTGAGATCGAGAACTTCAAGCCCGAGAAGTTCTACACCGTCCACGCCCGCTTCAAACGAGGAGAGCCGACCTACGATGGCGTCTGGTTTAAAGACAAGCAGAACCGCCTGAAGGAGAGCGTAGCCGCGGAGGCGCTGGCCGACAAGGTGCGGGACGGCACTGGGACCGTCCGCAAAGTCCAGAAGAAAACCCAGACAGAGAAACCGCCGCTCCTCTACGACCTGACCGAGCTCCAGCGCAACGCCAACGCGAAGTTCGGCTTTACCGCCGAGCGTACCCTGCGCGCCGCCCAGGCGCTCTACGAAGAAAAGAAGCTCGTCACCTACCCGCGCACCTCCAGCCGCTATCTTTCGCAAGACATGGTCAAGACCCTCAAAAAACGCGTCGAGGCTGCCGGGGCGCTGCCGGGACTCGCGACGTTCGCGGAGAAGCTGCTGGCCCTCGATAAGCTGCCGGTAAACAAACGCATCGTGGACGACTCCAGAGTAACCGACCATCACGCCATCGTCCCGACCGGCAAAAAGAGTTCAGGCAGCCTCCCGCCCGACGAGGCGAAAGTCTACGATCTCGTGGCCCGGCGTTTTCTCGCGGTCTTCTTCCCGGCGGCCCGCTTCGAGAACACGACCGTAGTCACCGAGGTGAAGAAAGAGACTTTCCTCTCGCGGGGTCGGGTGGTACTGGAGTCCGGGTGGCGGGAGCTCTACCCGGACGGGGTCGGGGGCAAGAAGGACAGAGAGCCGCCGGTGCTGCCGCCTATAGAGGAAGGGCAGGAGTGGAAGGTGGTGAAGGCCGGCGTCAAAGAGGGGGAGACCAAGCCGCCGCCGCGCTACTCCGAGTCGGCGTTGCTCGGGGCGATGGAGACGGCGGGCAAGTTGGTGGACGACGAGGAGCTGCGGCAACAGATGAAAGAGAGCGGACTCGGCACCCCGGCGACGCGGGCCTCGATCATCGAACGCCTCATAAAGGTCGGTTACCTCTCGCGGGAGAAAAAAGCGCTCGTCCCGACGCAGAAAGGAAAAGCTCTGGTGGACCTGTTGGGAGAGAGTCCGCTCTCTTCTCCAGAGCTCACCGCCCAATGGGAGAAGCGACTCGCCCGGATGGAGCGCGGCGAAGAGCGCCGGGCGGGTTTTATGGACGACATCGGTTTATTTACGGGCAAGCTCGTGGACCAGGTTCGCGCCATGGAAGGCGAGAAACTTGCCGCTCCCTCGCGGGACCGGAAACCGCTTGGCGCCTGTCCAAAATGCGGTTCCCCGGTCGTGGAGACGAAGAAGTCTTACGGCTGTTCGGCGTGGAAGGGTGGCTGCGACTTCGCCATCTGGAAAACGGTCGCCGGCAAGCGCATCAGTGAATCGCAGGCGAAGCAGTTGCTCGACAAAGGCAAGACCGGGCAGCTCAAAGGCTTCAAGAGCAGGGCCGGAAAGCCGTTTGCGGCCGCGCTCGCGCTCGACGAGAAACAGAAAGTGAAGCTAGAGTTTAATTAGAATCGGTTATAAGTTCTGTAAACTCTCCGAAGTCTATTTGCCATTGGTGCTTGGATCTTAGTCCCCACTCTGTTGCAACAGTTCTAATGTGCTCCTCTGCTGTATCTATTTCACACTCGTTAACTCGTATATAGTGTTCTTCTGGCATAATTGCGGTTGTCTGCCTCTTGAGAACCTGTAGTAGTTGCGGATCTTGCTCATCACCCGGCTCGGATTAAGAGGCTCCACCAATAGGCTGGCGAACTTTTCGCACTTGGAAACTCTAGAAGCGATTGGACAGCCTCCTCACGGCTCCTTGACACAGACGCTACTCGCCTATTGGCGCAAGCTCTAACTCTTTAGCCATGCTCTTGACTTACCCAAACTCAGCAGTTTTGAAAGAATCTCTAAGGATCTGCTCCTTGCGCTCTTGTGAGTAGGCGTTTGGGGAAGGGTCTTGGCGGCTCTCTGACGCCCGCAGGCACGGCAGAGGTACTTCTCTGCTTACCGTTATTGGGTGAGAATGGGTGAGAAGCCGTTTTTGACGACATCGTCGCTTGCGCAGTGGCGGCAGTAGATGACTTTGGTAACCATACGCTCACCCTAACATGCCGTTCTCGTCATTCAAGCTTGACACACTACCCGGCGGAGTACATAGAGGGCCGCGAAGATTCCTGTCTGACGACAAGATCCTCTAGGCGAGGATGAGGTAGGGACCCAGGTACGTTCTTTGGCCTGACAGGCGAGACAGGAAGAGTAGGAGGTTGGCGAGTCTAAAGGGAAGGGGATCCCTGCAGGATCTCCAGGTCTTCACCAAGTATGGGAACATGGTACGCCTCTTCGCCTACCTCGGGTATGACCTGTAATGAATCCTCGCGTTTACATCAACCGCAAAGTTTACTGATCTCAGCGTGGGGAAGTTCTCCCACTTCGGGTAGCCGTCTTTGGGCTGGAACGTTTGACCACCGTAGTGCACTACCACATACACTTGAAGATGTCGTAGGCGATCCCCGACCGCCGCAATATAGGATCAAACGAAGCCTATGTTACGGGGCATCGGAGCCCGGTAGCTAACCCGCTCCACGGGGTCTACCGCCGCCGCCCGGGTCGGACCTTACCGGAGGGCTTCCGGACGCCCTTCACGCCCTTCGGAATCTTCGGAATCTTTATTTTTCCGCACATACCGAGTTTCCTTTCACTCGTCGTTTACTTACACACATCACGCTCATCTCCTACCTCTCATCGTCCACTGTGAGCCCGGTGAGGATGTGGACAAAAGTCCAGGCGTCTGGACTCTATGAGACGTTCCGGAGGTCTGAGGGCTTCCACCAGTAGAGGTTCCACTGTACCAGTAGGGGTTCCCTTCCACGAGGGTCTCTATACGTTCCGATCACACAGCCGCTCACAGCGCTACCATCCACCATCGTCCGCAGCGTTCACGCCCCGTACTATCGTTATGGCGGCGTCCTGTGGGTAGAGGTATCCGGAGTCGGGGTTCTTCCAGAAGGTCTTACCGATGGACTCCTCGACGTACTCCCAACCAGCCGCCTCAAGCTCCCGGCGTTCCTGTTCCAGCTCCTTCTCTGAGGGCTTCGGACCCTTCCAGCTTTCTCTAAGGCCGTCGTCGGTCATGCCTTCCCTCCTTCGAGCCGCCTCGCGAGTTCCAGGATACGCCTCTCCAACTGCTCGTCTTCCTCGAGCGCACCGGGCTTGCCCTCCATGACCTCGCCGGACAGTCGGCGCCGCTTTTCCTCAAGTCTTGATATCTCTTCCCGCGTCCGGCGTGCTTCGTCTTCATTCTCTGACGGATGGTGA
>JALYGE010000102.1 GCA_030777225.1 Actinomycetota bacterium | reverse complement strand
GACGCAATCGGTCTATGTCCTCGTTGATCTGGGCGTCCTTCTCGATAAAGGTATCGCTCGACGGGACGTAGGCCTCCGGCTGGTAGTAGTCATAGTAAGAGACGAAGTACTCTACGGCGTTGTTGGGGAAGAAGTCGGCGAACTCGCTGGCGAGCTGTGCCGCCAACGTCTTGTTGTGGGCGAGGACGAGCGCGGGCTTTCCGGCCGTCTCTATAGTGCGGGCCATCGTGTGGGTCTTGCCGGAGCCGGTTACGCCGAGCAAGGTCTGGGACCGCATCCCGGCTTCGAGGCCGGAGACGAGGCTCTCTATAGCCTTTGGTTGATCCCCGGTCGGCTGGTACTCGCTGTTTACCTGAAATCCGGTTTTAGTCTCCACTCAAGTCCTCCCCGTAGAGGTCACGGTACACTTCGCGGGCCTCGAGCACATCGTCCACGTACTCGCGGGTCTCCTGGAACGGGATGTCCCGCTCTATATCGAAGCCTTCCTGGGAGACCCAGCCGTCCACCCGGCTCTCACCCGAGTTGTACGCCGCGAGCATGAGCCTCTCGTGCCCTTCATACCTGTCCTCCAGATACCCCAGATACCAGGCCCCGAGGCGCAGGTTTACGCCAGGGTTGCGGTAATCACCCTGGATACCGCTCCGCTGCTGGACGAAGTTCGCCGTCACCGGCAGCAACTGCATCAGGCCGTAGGCCCCCTGGTGAGATTCGGCATCCGGCCTGAACCGGCTCTCCGTATATACCACCCCGGCTATAAAGGCGGGTTCCAGTCCGCTCTGCTGGCTGGCCTGTCTTATCTGGGCTTCGTACCTGAGGGGATGCGTGACCTTCTGGATGGTCTCGGGGAGCCTCAAAAGAAACGGCGTCATTACCAAGATAAACACGACCAACCCGATAAAGAACATGGCGCGCCGGCGCCGACGCGCCCGCTCGTACCTACGCTTTTTTCGCGCGTATACCGCCGTAACCGCTCCCGCTCGTAGCTTCTTCCCAGACATCTCTGGCCTGCTCCCTGAGTTTATCCAGCCCCGCGTCGTTTACCACCACGAAATCCGCCCGCCGCGCTTTTTCTTCGCCCGAAAGCTGGCGCTCCTCTATCGCCCGGCGCTGCTCTTCGCCGACGCCGCGTTCCTCCACCCACTTCTGTCGGCGCTCCTCGGGGGCCGTCACCGCAACGGTGAGATCGAAAGTACCGCTGCGCCCACCCTCGAAGAGCAACGGTATCTCGGCTACGAACACTTCCGCCTCCGTGGCCGCCGAACGTCGGTCGGTCTCTCGCCGCACCAGGGGATGCAGGATGTCTTCCAGGTCTTGTAGCGCCTCCGGATCGCCGAAAACCCTCTGCCCGAGCGCCTTGCGGTCTACGCCCGGCTCACCACGCACCTCTTCCCCGAAACGTTCCAAAACGCGGTTTATGGTTTCAGAGTCGCCAGAGAGCAGGTCGTGGACGATCTCGTCGGCAGATACGGTCTCGGCGCCGAACTCGCCGAGCATGCGGACCAGAGTGCTCTTACCGCACGCGAAAGGGCCGGTGACAGCTATCATCACCGGCCCTTTGTTCATAATGTGTTGCGAGTTGGGGATTATTCCTTTTCGCCCAGGTCCAGGTCGCTCAGGCTGTCGAAGGCGCCGGTCCGCAAGCCGCTCGACGGCCGTTCGGCGGGACGCTCCTCCCGACGGCGCGGATGCTCTTCTCGCTCGCGGCGCGGTCGCTCCTCACGCTGCTCTTCGCGCTCCTCCTTCTTGGGCCGGAGGGAGAGCGAGAGCCGGCGGCGCTTCGCGTCCACGTCTATTATGCGCGCCTCGACCTCGTCGCCGCTGCGCACGATCTCATCGGGCGTCTCGACGTGATGCTCGGCAAGCTCGGAGATGTGGATGAGGCCCTCGACGCCCTCCGCGACCTCGACGAAAGCTCCGAAGGAGACCAGCTTGGTGACGCGGCCCTTTATCGTCTCGCCGATGTTGACCCGCTCGACGATCTCCTGCCACGGGTCCTTACGGGTCTGCTTGAGACCCAGTGAGATCCGCTCGCGGTCCCGGTCCACTTCCAGGACCTTGACCTCTACCTCCTCGCCGACCTCGACGACCTCGCTCGGATGGTCCACGTGGTTCCAGGAGAGCTCGGAGATGTGGATGAGGCCGTCTATGCCCTCCAGGTCCACGAATGCCCCGAAGTCCACCAAGTTCGAGACCGTGCCGGTGACGATCTCGCCCTCTTCCAGGTCCGTGAGGATGCGCTCCCGCTCCTCCTTGCGCTCCTCTTCCAGGACCGCCCGCCGAGAGAGCACGACGTTGTTGCGGGAGCGGTTCAGCTCTATGACCTTGGCCTCCAGCGTCTCTCCCGTAAAAGCCTCCAGGTTGCGAACGCGACGGATGTCCACCAGGCTCGCCGGAAGGAAGCCGCGCAACCCGATGTCGATAATGAGACCACCCTTGACGACCTCGATCACCGGCCCCCGGACCGTCTCCTGGTTGTTGTAGGACTCCTCGATCCGGTTCCAGGCCCGCTCGAACGCGGCCCGCTTGGCGGAGAGAATCAGGCGCCCGTCGGCGTCCTCCTTCTGGAGGACGAGGGCCTCTATCTCCTGTCCGAGCTCCACGATGTCGTTGGGATCGGCGCCCTTGCGGATGGTCAACTCGTTGGTGGGGATCAAACCCTCCGACTTGTAGCCGATGTCAACGAGGACTTCGTCTTTGTCAATGCGGACGACCTCGCCCTCGACGATGTCGCCGTCTTTGAAGTCTATAAGGACTCCCTCGTCGATGGGAACGACCTCGCCGTTCTCCTCGCGGAAGAAATCCTTCATCGTTAGCTCTCGGGTCGCGTTCTCAGTGGTATCCGTCATGTACTAGGTGCTTCCTTCTCCTTGCTTGCCGGTGGGATTATACAGAAATTCCATGAAGTCTATATTTTACAACCTGAAGGGTAGTTTACCACTCCCCCACCGACCAGGGCCGCACCTGACCCCAACGTTCTCCCACTTTGACCTCTACCTCGAGCGGGGGCCGCAAGTCGTAGGCCGCGACCATCTCCTCTTTCGCCATCGCGGCCACCTCATCTACCGCCTCTTCGACGACGTCTAAGACGAGTTCATCGTGGACCTGCATGATCATGTCCGCCTCCAACGAACGGAGCCGCGGGTAGAGGTTCACCATCGCCACCTTGATAATGTCCGCCGCCGTCCCCTGCACCCGGGCGTTGAAGGCGATCCTCTCCCCCCACTTGCGCTGGTTCTTGTTGGAGCTCCGCAGCTCCGGCACGTACCGTCGGCGCCCGAAGAGCGTGGTCGCGTAGCCCGACTCTTCCGCCTCCTCCAGCGTGTCCTCCATGAACTTCGTGACCTTCGGGTAGCGCTCCAGGTAACGCTTGATGTATCGTTCGGCCTCCGCCGGGTGGACGTTGCCGAGCCGCATCGCGAGCCCGAAACCCGAGATGCCGTACAGGATGCCGAAGTTGACCATCTTGGCCCGACGCCGCAACTCCGGCGTAACGGACTCCGGCCGCACGTCGAAGACCTCCGCCGCCGTGCGGGTGTGTACGTCCAGTCCACCGGTAAACGCCTCTACGAGTGCTTCCTCGCCCGTCATGTGCGCCAGGATGCGCAGCTCTATCTGGGAGTAGTCGGCGACGACCAGCTTGCGTCTCGGCGAGGCGGTAAAGGCGTCCCGGATGCGGGAGCCAAGCTCCGTGCGGACCGGGATGTTCTGGAGGTTAGGCGAGTCGCTGGAGATGCGGCCCGTGGCAGTCGTGGTCTGGTTCAGGGTGGTGTGGATGCGACCGTCGGCGGAAATCAGACCAATCAGGCCGTCTATATAAGTTCCGCGCAGCTTGGTCAGTTCGCGGTAACGGATGATCTTGTCCGCTATCGGATATTCAACAGATAGCTGCTGCAACACCTGGGCGTCGGTGGAGTATCCGGTCTTTGTCTTGCGTACCGGAGGTATGCTCATCTCCTCGAAGAGCACCTGTCCGAGCTGCTTGGGCGAGCCGATGTTGAAAGGGTGTCCCACGTCAGCGTAGATGCTCTCTTCAAGCTCCTCGACTTGCTCCTGTATCTCCCGTCCGGCCTCCTGCAAGGTGGCGGAATCTACCGGCATCCCGATCTGCTCCAGCGCCGCGAGCACGTCGGCCAGCGGTAGCTCTACATCGTAGTAGAGTCGCGCCAGGTCCATCTCCTTCAGATTCCTCTCCATCAGCGGCACGAGAGCGTATATAGAGGCTGTCCTCTTCGCTGCTGCCACGACTCGAGGATCGTCATGCGACACTTCGACCTCCGGTAGTGCGCGGTCCGCAGTCAAGGAATCCAGCTCGTAGCCTCCGAGGCCGGGTTTTATAAGATACGCGGCGAGATAGGTATCGAAGTCAGCCCCTCGGACACCGATCTTTTTGGCGTCGTGAACCTGGAGCGGGCGATCCGGCGGCCCGTCCATGATACGCGCCTCGTCTTCCTCTACAGCAACACACCAGCGTCCATCACCAACCGGAGCCGCCGCGACAGGAAGAAGTCCTTCCTCAAGAGGAACCTCGCCAACGCTTACCGCCAGGGTAGGTGGAGGCGGAACCTCTTCTCCACCGGCTACGGGCAGGCTAGCGAATCGGGGTTCCAGGCTGCGGAACTCGTAGCGGCGCAGGATCTCACGGCTCTCCGGGGCGACACCCTCAAAGCGTAAAATCTCCGGATCGAACTCCACCGGCGCGTCGAAGCGCATCCGGGCGAGCTCCAGAGACAAGAAAGCGCTCTCTTTCCCTTCTTCCAGTTTGTTGCGAGTGCCCCTGGCCGTGACGGCGTGGAGGTTTTCGTAGATCCCTTCTACCGAGCCGAACTGTTGCAGCAGGTTGGACGCGCCTTTCGGCCCTATGCCCTTCACGCCGGGGATGTTGTCTGAGGGATCGCCAGTCAGGGCTTTGTAGTCCGGGATCTGCTCCGGCGTGACGCCGTACTCTTCTATGACCTCGTCCCGGCCATAGCTCTTTGTTTCGGAGACGCCGCGGGTGGTCCGCAAGACCTTCACGTTGCCGTCCACGAGTTGCATGGCGTCCTGGTCGCCGGTGACGATCATGAGCTCCACCCCATCCGGGAGGCGCTTGGAGAGCGTAGCGAGCGCGTCGTCGGCCTCAAACCCCTCCGCCCGGATAGCCGGGATATTCATGGCCTCAAGGATCTGGTCCATATGCCCGACCTGAGCCCTGAGTTCGTCGGGCATCGCGGAGCGCTGAGCTTTGTATTCGGGG
Source organism: Actinomycetota bacterium (assembly GCA_030777225.1). Lineage (GTDB taxonomy): Bacteria > Actinomycetota > Rubrobacteria > Rubrobacterales > Rubrobacteraceae > SIRX01. Next base: position 1,781 of record JALYGE010000102.1, on the reverse strand, counting down.
TAGATGTCGGTGCGGAACTTCGGCAGTCCGGCGTCCCATACCACCCCGATCCCAACCTCTTCGTCACCGGAGTCGAGCAGCTTCAACAACATGCTCGTAAAACCGTAGAGGGCGTTCGTGGGCAGGCCGCTACTCGTAGCTATGCTCTGCGGCAGCGCGTAGAACGCCCGGTAGAGCATAGAGTAGCCGTCGATAAGGTAGACTCGCATGCACAGAGATTATACAGAACCCTGTACTTATTCCCCGCCCGGGAGCCTGGATTTACGTAGTTCTCCGCGTATAATCCCCTTGCCTGCCGGAGTGGCGGAATTGGTAGACGCGCCGGACTCAAAATACTATGCGTTTTCGCCTCGTCCCTGATGTGGATTACCCAGAGGAATCACCAATATAGTCCTTTTGGATTTTCCGCTTTTTTTCGATTGACCCCCTAAGACCTCGAAAAGAAGGGATTATGGGCAGAAGAGCAAAGGGAGAAGGGTCCATCACCAGAAGGAGCGATGGACGGTGGCAGGGTCGTTATGAGGTAAATGGAAAGAGAAAGTACCTCTATGGCAAGACCAGGAGTGAGGTATCTGTAAAGCTGAGGGAAGCTCTATCCAAGGTGGCCCATGGCCTGATCTATGACGACCAGAACCTCACCCTAGAGCAGCACCTCCGCGCTTGGCTAAACAACTCCAAAAAGAGCGTCAGGATCGTAACCTTTGAGAGGTACGAGCAGATCGTGCACAACCACCTGATACCTGAGTTGGGAGGGGTGAAGCTCAAGAATCTATCTCCCATGATGGTGCAGGATCTTTACCGGAAGAAGCTGGAAGAACTCTCCCCCAGAACCGTTCGTTACATCCACGTCACACTCCACAGGGGTCTTGAACAGGCTTTAAAGTGGAACCTGATACCTAAGAACGTTACAGATCTAGTAGATCCTCCCAAGGTAGTCAAAGAAGAGATTAGACCTCTGAACGTTGAAGAGGTAAGGAGGTTATTCGACACTGTAAGTGGACACCCCCTAGAAGCAGTATACATATTGGCAGTAACAGCCGGACTTCGAAGAGGCGAGATCCTAGGTCTTCATTGGCAAGATGTAGACCTCGACACCGGATCTCTCCAAGTCAAGAGGAACCTGTCTTTCACCAAGGAAGGCCGGTATTCGTTCCTCCAAAGACCACTAAGAGTAGGAGGAAGATAAGTCTATCCAAGACCCCATAAATCCCGGTGCTTCTAGGGTTTGGTCTAACGTCTTCTTTGCAGTATCAAAAGTCCAGTTTTCGTTCCAAGGTTCAGCGTTGAAGGTGGAGACTAAAAGATGGGCACACTCGTCGAGGTGACGTTCCTCTTAAGGTTCGATACGTTCTGTCATGATTTTGCCTTTCTCCTTAGAGAATAGCATCGGTAACTATATCGAAGCCAATAGTTAGAGCATCGAACTTCGAGATCTTAGGCGAGAGGAACCTGTTGGAGAACAGATAATTCACGTCGGCTCGTGTAGAGTGGAAAGATGTTCGAGGGAAGAGGAGCCATAGGATATGACCACGGCTACGACGCTCAAAAATTTTACCTGGGGTTGGCTCTTGACCCTAAATATATTGAAGGTTTCGTTGAAGGGTGTTTGGAGAGAATCGGAGAAGATGATCCAGAAGAAGAGATGCTCTTTCGGGACCTATGGGATGACCCAGCAGAACGAGAGACTGTACTGGACATCCTAAAGGCAGATTGTGAGATCATGCCGGGTAGATTCGAATATTATCCTCCCTGGTTATAAGCCAAAATTGGTAGCTCTAAAG
>JALYGE010000101.1 GCA_030777225.1 Actinomycetota bacterium | reverse complement strand
CTTACCGCCAGCGCAACTTGGTGGAGCGGCTGATCAACCGCCTGAAGCAGTTTCGGAGGGTCGCCACTCGCTACGAGAAGCGAGCCGTCAACTACCGGGCGATGCTGACCATCGCGGCCATCGTCCTTTGGACATGAGTTTGAGAACAGACCCTAGTCCTTCTCAGAGGTTCTTCCGCAGTCCAGAACTTGTGAGGCCGCTAGCGGTCCGGGCTGGCGCGGTCTTCACGCCAGACTAGAATAGGCCCCGTGAAAGACCGCAGTTTTCAGACCGAAACGGGATGGATCTTCCCGGTATACATGGCGTTATTGGTCGTGATCGGGGCGCTGACCGTCGGGCGCATCGGGGTTACCTGGGACGAGCCGAACTATTTTACGTCCTCCTACTCCTATCTCTCCTGGGTAGGGCACATCTTTGCCGAGCCTTCGGACTGGTGGTCTTCCATTGACCGCTACTGGGAGCAGAGCCACGAGGCCCCGCCGTTCTTCAAGCTCTGGGCCGGGCTCTTCGCTGGTGTGGGCGCCCTTATGTTCGGCACGGAGAACCTCGGCCTGCTCGGCGACGCCTACCGGCTCGCTTCCTACACGTTGTTCCTGATCTCCGTCTACGCCGCGTTCTGTTTTGCGTGCCGGGAGTTCGGGATGGCAGCGGCCTGGGGTATGGCCCTGAGCCTGCCGCTCGTTCCGGTCCTTTTCGGGTTTGCCCGGTTGGGACAACTGGACGGCGCGGCCTCCGCCATGTACCTGCTGGCAATGCTGGCCGCGTACAACATGGTTGTCTATGGTGGACGGGGGCGGACGTTGCTGGCCGGCGTGCTTCTGGGGCTGGCGTTCGCCACAAAGCTGACGGTGTTTCCCCTCGCACCAGCCGCTCTCGTCGGGGTGCTCATGTACCGGATGGGAAAGGCCGCTCTGTGGCGGTTGTTCGCGAGCTTTGGTATCGGGGCGGTAGTGTTCTTCGGGATCTGGCCGTGGTTGTGGTGGGATCCGGTCGGACGAACGTGGGAGTTTCTCACGTGGGCCGGGGGGCTCCAGGACGAACGCCTGACCTTCTACCTGGGACAGTGGTGGGCCGGCGCCCCGTGGCATTATCCGTTGGTCGCGCTCTTGGTGATGGTTCCGCTCGTGGTGGCGCTGGCGGGGGTCCTCGGCATTGTCAGGCTATTCGCGGGCGCCGAAAACCCGGCGGCGGGTTGGCTGCTCATCAACCTGGCGCTGATCGTAGCGTTGGCCGGGTCGGGGTTGGTCCCGGTCTACGGTGGGCCCCGGCAGTTCCTCCCGGCCTTTGCCGTGTGGGCGATGTGCGCCGGGATCGGGGTCGGCTGGTTGGCCACGGTTTTGCGGCCCCGCCCCGTCGCGGTGTTCGCAGTATATGTGGGCCTGGCGCTGCCGGGTATCCTGTGGACCGGGGTGGCAAACTCCCTGGAATACTACGGTGAAGGGGTTGGCCTGATCCCCGGCGCCCGCACCCTGGGTTTCGAGACTACCTACCTGGCCGACACGTACCGGCCCGCGCTGGAGTACGTCAACGAGGTCGCGCCCGAAGGGGCGACGGTCTACGTGCAGGCCGGGACGTATCCCGTCGCGGAGACGTACCGCAGGATCGGGGACCTCCGCGAAGACCTCCGCCCGGCCTACCTGGCCGAGATCGCGCCGGAGAAGTACACCCGCGACCGGCGGCCCCGCGAAGGCTCGTACTTCTTCTTCCTGCCGCGCCAATCTATATACACGGATCAGATGCTCGCGCTGGAGGAGAAGGAACCGCTGTACGCCTACGAGAAAGGCGGCGTGCCGCTCGTCAAGGTGTATTCGGGAGAGGCTGTCGGAGAAACGCTGGACATAGAAGGCGCTCCGGAGGCCCGCGACGTGGGCCTGCTCAACGCGGCGATGGTAGGCGCGGGCGTGTTGGGTTCGCTCGCGTTGCTCTGGAGAAAGCGGGAAAAAGGCCGGGAGCCGCCGATACTGGGATAATTACCCGAAACTTTCTGTAGTGGAGAACGTATAAGTATCCAAATATGGAGTACACATCCACAGTGACCATTGGCCGCTGGCGAGAGAGGATCCGGGGTCTACCCCTCCAGCGCGAGAGCCTCGAGGATAACGACCTCGTGACCCGCACCCTCGCCGGCGACACGCGTTCCTACGAAGAGCTGGTCCGCCGCTACGAGCGGCTGGTCGGGCGCGTGCTCTACCCCTACGCCCGGCGCGAAACCTCCGCCGAGGACCTGGTACAGGAGACGTTCCTCCGCGCCTACGACCGGCTGGACACCTTCAACCCCGAGTACCGGTTCAAGACTTGGCTGCTCGCCATCGCTAACAACCTTGGCGTGGATACCCTGCGCCGTCGCCGGGAGGTGGTGGAGTTCAACCAGGAAGTACACGCCGGGTCAGCCGGTGGTCCAGAAGCTGCGACCCTGGAATCCGACCGCTCGCGGGTCGTCCAGGAGGCGATAGGAAGCCTGCCGGAGATCTACGGCGTCTCGTTGATTCTGCGCTACACTGAGGAAATGAGCTATGCTGAGATAGCGGAGGTTCTCGATATAACGGTCCCGGCGGTAAAGAGTCGGCTCTTCCGGGCGCGCAACATGCTGGCCGAAAAACTGCAGGATGAAGGAGAAGCCCTGTGAGCCTGCCCGGAGGTTGCGGCTGCGAACCGGAGGAGATCTTCGAGCTTGCCGACCGGGCGCTCACGCCGGAGAAGGAGCGAAAGGTCCGGGCTCACCTGGAGCAGTGCCCCGGGTGCTGCGAGCTCTACAGGCGCGAGACGCGCCTGAACTCCTGCCTCAAATCTTTGAGCTTCTCCGAACCACGTTCGGTTCGCGAGGGGGTGGCGATGGCCTTGCCGACCCGGCCGTTAAAAGCCCGGCTGCTGTGGGCGCTGCTCGCCGGGATAATGCTCTCGGCGGCCCTGTTCGCCCTCGGTGTCAGCGGGACGAACCCCGCCGTCTTCGTCGTAGATACGATGACGATGTTCTGGAGTTCGGCTTCGATGCTCACGGACATGCTCGACACCATGCTGGCCGCCATGGGCGGCGTTATCCTCATCGCCCTGGTCGTAGGGGCGATGCTGGATCTCTTGCTGGCAGCAGTCCTACTGTCGGTAGTGCGGCGTCGGACCCGGCAGGTATGAGCGCCTCGATCTCTATCTCTCACCGGCTCCCCGTCCGGGCTCTGGCGACATTCTCTTTACTGGTATTAGGACTCCTGCTCCTGCTCCCCTCGTCAATGGCGCACGCTGCCGAAAAGAGGTTCTTCGACGACGTGGTAGTGGGGCCGGGCGGAACCCCGGATAACGTCTCTACGGTTACGGGCGACATCGAAGTCAGAGGCGCGGTAGGTGGAGACGTAAAGTCTGACTGGGGAGACATAGAAGTGTACGCACCCGTCGGCGGCGCGGTCGACGCGGATTTTGGGGACGTCGTGGTAGCTGCTCCCGTAGGTGGCGACCTGAACGTGGGCCATGGAGAGGTCGAGTGGCGGCCGGGTGGCCGCGTGGGCGGGGACTTTTACTGTCCGAACTGTGCGATGGACGAGGTCTCGAACGCGCAGGTGGGCGGCGAGATGCGGTTCAACATGGCCCCGGATTTCGACGATTCCTCTGAAGGGTCTCGCATATTGGGGGTTGCAGGCTGGTTCTTCGGCGCCCTGGTGTTCGTGGCGGTAAGTGTTCTCGCCGCCGTCCTCGTTCCCCGGCCGATCGAATCTTCGGCGCGGAAGATCGAAGAGTCCGTAGGGCGTTCGCTGCTGGTGGGCCTGGCCTCCGTGCCCGCGGCCGTACTGCTCGCCGTGGTGCTGGGCGTCTCGATGGTGGGGATACCGCTCCTGCTGCTCGCCGCGCCCGCCTACCTGGCCTTCGTGTTCTTCGGCGCCGTAGTCGCCGCTTACTTTCTCGGACGCCGTATCCTGTTCGCCACCGGCCGGTACCACAGTGGAAACGCCCTCGCCGCCACGCTCGGTGCCCTACTCTTGGCCTCCACTTACCTCATACCCTTTATCGGGAGCCTGATCCTCTACGCCCTCGCTCTCCTCGGAACCGGCGGCGCCATCCTGGCGCTTCTCTCTCGCCGCAGGGTACCTGCCTATCCATCATACGAGACTTACGTCAGCGATCGGCAAGCCTGACTTTATGATCACCTGAAAGAACGGCAGAGAAGGAATAACTTACACTACGCAGGTTGCGTATTCGTCAGAGAGGGTTTTTGGTGAAGACGGTTTTGCGGCGGCTCGCGTTGGTGGCTTTCGCTGCCCTGATAGGCTTGATAGCCGGCGGTTGCAGCAGCGATGATGAACCAGGGCAAGACGGAAGCACCGGGAAAAAAACCGTCAGCAGCGAACACCTGGTCGTGGGCTACGATCAGGAGCCGGCCATCCTCAACCAGTTTATCGTCGGGGGTGAGTCCGTGGCTACGAGCGACGTGGTAGCCGGTATTCTGGAGAAGCCGTACGAGATACAACCGGACCTCAGTCTCGCGCCCGAGCTTGCCGAGGGTAAGCCGAAAGTGCTGAGCAAGGATCCGCTCAGGATCGAGTACAGGCTCAAGGAGGATCTTACCTTCTCCGACGGCGAGCCTCTGACCAGCCTGGACGCGAGGTTCACCTATAACGCCATAATGGACCCGGATAACAACGTCATCACCCGCGAGGGGTGGGATAAGATCGAGAGCTTCGAAACGCCCGACGAGTACACCGTGCGTATGACCTTCTCCGAGCCCTACGCCGCGTGGCAGGACCTGGTCAGCGGCCCGCAAAGCGCGATCCTGCCCCGGCATATCTACAGGAGCGAAGACTTCAATAGGGCTCTAAACAGCGAGATCGTCGGCAGCGGTCCGTATACGCTCCGAGAGTGGAATAAGGGCCGAGACCTCGTTCTCGAAGAGAATCCCAACTACTGGGGCGAGGCTCCCGAGATCCAGCAGTTCACGATCCGCTTTATACTGGACGCTGGCGAACTCGACGCGGCGCTCCAGTCCGGCGAGGTAAGCTTCATCAACCCACCCTTGAAACCAGGACTCGGAGAGAAGCTCGAAAGCTACCAGGGTGTGCAGGTCCGTAGCGCCGCAGGGACTTTCTGGGAACACATAGCCTTCAATACCAATAAGGTCGACAACCTTAAATTGCGGCGCGCCATAGCCTACGGCATCAACCGCGAACAGCTCCTCGACGAAATCCTGCCGGGAAAGGTCGAACCACTCGATAGCGTGCTGGTACCGCAACAAAACACTTTTTACACTCCCGCCTGGGAGAAGTATGGTTTCGACCCGGAGAGGTCGCGGGAGCTGGTACGGGAAGCCAGGTCAGAAGGAGCGGACACCACCATTTCGTTTACGACCGCTGCGAACGACGAGCTGCGCGGGAAGCTACAGAAAGAGATTCAGCGACAGCTAGAGAATGTAGGGGTAACGGTAGAAATCGACAACGCCGATTCATCGACTTTATTCGGCGAGCGGTTGCCGGAAGGCAGGTTCCAGATGGGGGAGTGGGCCTGGCTTGCGACCCCCGAGCCGCAGCTAACCTGGCTCTTCGGCGCGGATGCGATCCCACCGGACGGGCAGAACTACTACCGCTACGAAAACCCCGAAGCCAGCTTCCTGATGAGCCGGGCGGATAAAACGATAAACATATCCGAACGTGCCAGGCTCATCAAGCAAGTGCAACGGATCATAGCCGACGACCTGCCGGTAATACCGCTCTACCAGCGGCCGGTCTACTACGCCTACGACGAAGATTTGGAAGGCCCGAAAATCAACCCCACCCTCGCTGGACCGTTCTGGAACATCGGAGAATGGTCGGTGCGGGAAGAATAGTCCGTTAATTCTCTGCTTCCAGGCCCAGGCCATCAACTTGATGAAGAAGCTGCAGCGGGAGAACGACCTGACTTGCATATTCATTGCCCACGGCCTCTCGGTCGTCAAGTACATCTCCGACCGGATAGGAGGGCGCCCCGAGTAGAATGGGCATGGTGGGCACGGCTGAGCGACTGAAAGACCGACGGACTGAAAGACTTTACACATAGTAGAATCTCTGGGTGTTCAAGAATACTTCCGCAAAGTTTAGCCGCGCCTCGGTGGTGCGGATTCTGGCCCTGGTGCTCCTTGTGCTGGCGGTCGCGCTGGGGGCCTATCTCTTCGGGCGTTCGCAGAGTCCGGCGGGTCTAGGAGAAGCCGACCAGGAGAGCTTGAGGCTCTACGCGGAGGCGCTGGACGTGGTCCAGGACGACTACGTGGACCAGGGCGCGATAAAGCCCCGGCAGCAGACCTACGCGGCCATAGAGGGTATGCTCGACTCTCTGGGCGACGGGGGGCATACCCGTTTCCTCACCCCTGAAGAGCGGCAGCAGAACCGCCGGGGTCTCTCCGGTACCTACGTGGGGGTCGGCATACAGCTTGAGAGCAAAGATGGGGACGCGGTGGTCGCGGCCCCGATAGAAGGTTCTCCGGCGGAGCAGGCCGGGGTGCAGACGGGAGACGTGATCGTCGCGGTAAACGGCGAGAGTGTCCGGAACCAGGAGATCTCCAGGATCGCCGAAAGGGTCCGGGGGCCGGAGGGTACCGAGGTGGAGATCATTATCCTCAGAGACGAAGAAGAGCGAGAGTTCGTGCTGGAGCGGTCCGAGATACAGTCCCCGGTCGTCTCGTGGAACCTTATCTCCGGCACCAACGTGGCCCACGTGCGCCTGGCCTCCTTCACCAACGACAGCGCCGAAAAGCTACAGGAGGCTTTCGGCGAAGCCCGCGAGGCCGGGGCCGAGCGTTTCATTTTGGACCTCCGCAACAACCCTGGGGGACGCCTGGATCAGGCCGTAGGGATGGCCGGGCAGTTCCTGGAACCCGATAGCGTCGTCTATATTCGCCAGGATGCCTCCGGCGACCGGGAGGAGGTAAGGGTCTCTGGCGACGCAGAGCCTACGAACGCCCCGCTCGCGGTGCTCGTAAACAATGGCTCGGCCTCCAGCTCCGAGATACTCGCCGGGGCTCTGCGAGACAACGGGCGGGCGCCGGTGATCGGGACGACCACCTTCGGTACCGGTACCGTGCTGAAAGAGTTTACCCTGGACGACGGTTCGTCCATCCTGCTCGGCATCGCCGAGTGGCTCACGCCCGACGGAGACTTTATCCGCGAGAGCGGCATAGAGCCGGACATAAAGGTGAAGCTCGGCGAAGACTCCGAGCCCATAACGCCACCCGAAGCAGAAGATCTCTCCCGGGAAGAAGTTTTCGAGGAGGACGCCCAACTGCGGCGCGCCTTCGAAGAGCTCGAAAGTCAGTAACGCTCTCCCGAGGGTCGCATGATCGGCGAAGACATGAGCCACTGGAAGGTAAAGAGACCCTTCGGCAAGAGCGTCGAGTTCGACGTCAAGACGACCGAGATGGACTCGGACCGCGGCATCGGTTGGAATACCGTAAACGGCGAGGTCATGACCTCCGGCGAGGTTCGCTTCGAGGAGGCGTCTCCGACCGTACCAGGATCGAGGTGACCATGAACTACTCGGATCGCTCGGCGAGGTTACAGGAGAAGCGGTGGTGAACCTGCTCTCGGACCCGGACAAGAACATCCGGGAAGACCTTCAGAGCTTCGCGGAAATCGCGCAGCGAGGAGGTTTGGGCGGCCCCGAGGAGCAGAAAACCAGCCGTTAGGCGGCTGTACCGAGCAAAAGCTTCCCGCCGGAGGGTGCGTTTTAGGTTAGTATATAGTCGTCGGGCCGGAGGTCCGGCGGCTTTTGTAAATTGCGGCAAGGGGTTAGCCTGTGGGACTCGCTGTAATATCCTTGATAATCATAGTGGTGATCGCCCTGATCGCCATCCCCGTGCTCATCCGGGTCTTTGGCGAAGCCGTAGATCAAAACCCGAACCGGCCCGGTGGCAGTGGTGAGGGAGAGGAAGAGAACGAGGAGGATCAGGGAGAGCGGTCTGGTCCCCGGCGGTAAACCGGGGTAGACGTTACCGGCTAGTCCAATAGGTCCCGCAGGCTCGCGGCGTGCGGACTGCTTTTTATCTTCGCGAGCGCCGTGAGCTGTATCTGGCGGATGCGTTCGCGGGTCACGTCGAAGCGCTCGCCGACTTCTTCGAGAGTCTTGGGCTGGCCGCCGGTCAGGCCGAAGCGATACTCCAGCACCATCCGTTCTCGCTCGGGGAGGCTGTTCAGGGCCTCGCGCATTCGGGCTTTGAGGAGCGTAGCCTTGGCGAGGTCGTGAGGGCTTTCGGACTCTTCGTCGGCGATAAAGTCCCCGAGCTCCGAGGAGTGATCCTCGCCCACAGGGGTTTCGAGTGAGATGGAGCGGCGGCTCACCCGCCGGATGCGCGCTATCTCGGTGGCATCCGTCTCCATGACCCGGGCGACCTCTTCGTCGGTCGGATCACGGTTCAGTTCGGCGGCGAGGGAGCGTTGCACCCGGTAGTACTTGTTGATCTTCTCGACCATGTGCACCGGCACCCGGATGGTCCGGCCCTTGTCCGCGATGGCGCGGGTTACGGCCTGGCGGATCCACCACGTCGCGTACGTCGAGAACTTGAACCCCTTGCGGTAGTTGAACTTTTCTACCGCCCGCATGAGGCCGATGTTTCCTTCCTGTACGAGGTCGAGCAGGGAAACCCCCCGGCTGGCGTACTTCTTGGCGATGGAGACGACGAGCCGCAGGTTCGCCCGGGTCAGGTGGGCCTTTGCTCTCCGGTCGCCGTGTTCGATGCGCCGGGCCAGGTAAACCTCCTGAGCCTTGGTAAGCAGCGGCGTCTTGCCGATCTCGTCCAGGTACATCTGCACGGCGTCGCCTGTGTAGCGGGTGCGGAGGTCGCTGTCCATAACCACCTCGACGATGCGGGTGTCTTCTTCTTCGGAGAGGGTCTCCGTTAGAAACTCGGAGTCTACGATCTCGATGCCGTTCTCGCGGAGTAGCCCGTAGACTTGCTGTATCTCCCCGGTTGAGAGGTCCAACTCTTGGAGGAGTTCGAGGACTTCGGTAGATTCCAGCGTACCGGTCTGCTGGCCGGTCTCGAAAAGCTCCCTTACCTCTTCGACTTCCCGCAGGTCGCGTTGGGGTTGCAATCTACTCCGGTTCTCCTAGACTGTCCTAGACTGAAACTCTACTGATATACGCACGTAATATATCTTAAAAGGATCAGAGATCAATTGTGGACCAAAAGGCTCGTAATCGACGGAAGTAGAGGGAGAGAACTTTGATCGGGCTTAGAAACCTGTACCGGGTGTTCCAGGAATCACGCAAGGCTGCCCAGGAGCACGCAACCCTGGCAATCCTCGGCAACTCCGAGCGCGCCTCCCGTCTGGCGAACATCCTCCAGGCGCAGAGGGGTGTCCAGGGGGCGGAAATCATACTGAGCGTCCCGGAGGACGGCGGGGCGCTGATGCTCTCGGGAAAGGCCGTCGATGAACCCGACGAGATCAACCTCTCCGCCGTGAGCGACGGTCTCGTGCGCGACGAGTTGGTGCCGAGGCTCGTGGACGCGGTGGACGAGAACTACCTGATACCGCTCGGCCGCGGCTATCCCATGTTCCGGCGGGCGGTGTGCGAAGAAGTCATCCGCAAGAACGCCCGGCAGAACGCGGTGATCGGGGCTTTGCCCATCCCCGGCGCCGACATGCCGGTGATGACCGCGAACCAGGGCCGGATGGTCTTAAATATCGCCGCCATCCACGGAGAGGCGCTCTCCATCGACCGGGCGCGGGAGTTGATTGGGGTGGTAGCCGCGGGCTTCGGGCTGCGGGCGTTGAGCCGCCAGTTGGTCAAGCTCATCCCGCTCGGCGGCTGGGCCGCCGCGGCGGCTATCGGCTATGCCGGAACCGTGGCGGTGGGCCGGGCCACGATGCTCTACTTCGAGCGCGGCAAACAGAAGGTTGGCGAAGGGGAGATGTCCGAAATCCGGCGCCGGGCGATCGCGGAGGCCGAGAACTTCGTCGCCCGGCTGCGCGACCGGTAGCGCCACTGTAATATTAAGCCCGTGCTTTCTTATCTCTGGCGGGCGATCTCCGAACTGCGGGCCGCCGCCGGCAGCCTGCGCAAGCTGGCCGTGCGGGGGTTTCTGGCGCTGACCGCCGTACAGATCGTGCTGGTCGGCGCTCTGGTTACAATGGCCCAACTGCGCAAGCGTCGGAAGGAACCGCGCGAAGGCTTCCCGTGGGAGGATCAGGGCGAGATAGAGTTGGAGGACGGCGAGGAACAGCTCAAGATCTACGCCTACGGTGTCGAGCTCTACGAGACGATGCTCTCCGAGATAGAGAGCGCCGAAGACCACATCTTTCTCGAAACTTTTATCTGGAAGGGCGACTCTTTGGGTCGCCGCTTCGTGGAAGCCCTGGAGCGCAAGGTCCGCGAAGGGGTCGATGTCTACGTAATCTTCGACGGTTTCGCCAACATGGTCGTGCCGTCAAGGTTCAAGCAGTTTCCCGAGGAGATCCACACGCTACACTTCCGGCCTCTGGATGGCCTCTCCCGATTCGCGGACCCGCGGACGATCTTCCGGGACCACCGAAAGCTTTTGTGTGTTGACCAGCGGGTGGCTTTTATTGGCGGCTACAACATCGGCTCTCTCTACGCGGCGGGCTGGCGCGACACCCACCTCCACATCCGGGGGAACGAGGTGCGCGAGTTAGAGAACGCCTTTGTAGACTTCTGGAATACTCACCGCACCTCCGAACTGCCGAAGATACCACAACTCGGTGAGCGCGCCTGGAACTCGCATCTCGTACTGCACCGCAACGATCCTTACCTGCGGATCTTCCCCATAAGAGCCGTCTACCTGGAGGCCATAGACCGGGCCAACAAGAACATTTACCTGACCCACGCCTACTTCGTCCCCGACCGGGCACTCCGCGCGCACCTTATAGAGGCTGCGCGGCGCGGCGTGGAGGTCCAGGTGGTGCTGCCGAAAGAATCGAACCACGTGACCGCCGACTGGCTGGCGCGCCGGCACTTCTACGAGTTGCTCGAAGCCGGCGTGCGGATCTTTCGCTACAAGTACATCATGATCCACTCCAAGACCGCGACCATAGACGGCGTCTGGTCCACCATCGGGACGGCGAACATAGACCGACTCAGCCTGCTCGGCAACTATGAGGTGAACATGGAGATTTACAGCGAACGCTTTGCGGAGCAGATGGAGCGCATGTTCGAGCTGGACAAGACCAACACCGAAGAGCTCACGCTGGAGGAGTGGGAGAACCGCCCGCTCCCGGCCAAGATCGTCGAGCGGACGCTGGCTTCTCTGAGCCCGCTGGTGTAGCGGGCAGAACTTCTGGTCGAAGCGCCAGCCGGTCGCTCTGTATAATGAGCTTGCGTAAACCTTTGAGTCTTCGCGGAAAGGACCTGTTTGGCGCGTTGGCGACTCCTTGAGCCTGAGTCAGATGTTGTCGCAGAGCTCGTACAGGCTGCGGAGATGGACGAGCTCGCCGCCCGCGTGCTGGCGAACCGCGGTGTCACGGCCGAGCAGGCGGAAGGATTCCTCTCCCCTTCACTCAAGTCTATCGCCGCGCCGGAAGAGGAGCCTTGGCGCGTGGCGTCCCGCCGGATCGTGAAAGCCATAAAGAACGGCGAGCGAATCGGAATTTTCGGAGACTACGACACCGACGGCATAACCTCGGCGGGGTGCTCTACCTGGCGCTCTCGAACTACACGAAAGAGCTGGTCGTCAAGTTGCCTACCCGGCAGGTCGGGTACAGCCTGCTGGAGCCCTACGTGCGGGGCCTCTTCGCCGAGAGTGTAGACCTCCTGGTCACCGCCGACTGCGGCATCTCGAACAGGAACGAGGTGGCGCTGGCGGCTTCGCTGGGGATGGACGTGATCGTGACGGACCACCACATACCGCCGGAGAACCCGCCGGACGCGGCGGTCGCCGTCCTGGACCCCAAGCTGTGGAACATGGAAGATCCCCTGGCCGGGGTGGGCGTTGCGTGGAAGCTCGCGTGGGCCGTGGCCCGGGAGATGGACGACCCGGACGGCAAGCGGCGCCTGGGGCGACTCTTGGACCTCGTCTCCGTGGGTACGGTGGTGGACATCGCTCCGCTCATCGGGGACAACCGGGCGCTGGCCGCGATGGGGCTTCGGCACATCAACCGGACGCTGGCCGTTGGCGAGGCGCGTCCGGGCCTCCAGGCGCTCGTCAGGGTGGCCGGGGTGCGAGGGCAACTGGACGAGCAAGACCTCGGGTGGAAGATCGGGCCTCGCATCAACTCCATCGGCCGGATAAAAGACCCCACCCCGGCACTCGAAATGCTCCTGACCGAGGACAGCAGGAAGGCCCTGCGGATAGCCTCGATCCTCAACCAGCTAAACGGCGAGCGCCAGCGTCGCACCCGCTACGCCGTCGAGCAGGCGATGGCAGAGGTGGTCGAAGAACAGGACTTCAAGGTCGTAGTGACGGAGGAGTCCGGGGGGCTTGCCGGCCTGATCGCTGGCCGGGTAGCATCTGCCACGGGGCGTCCGACGGCCATACTGAACCGCCGGGCCGACGGCTCCTACGGCGGCTCTGCCCGCGCCGGGGAGACGGACGTGGATCTCTACCGTGCACTCTTCGGGGTACGGAACCTGCTCGGCGAGTGGGGCGGGCACCGCAAGGCCGCCGGGCTCTCCGTGACCCCCGGTAACTTCGACGCCTTTGTCGAGGGGGTAAACAAGGCCGTGCGGGATCAGCGAGCAGAGAACCCGGAGGTGTTCTCTCCGGCTATAGAGGTGGACGCGGAGATAGACCTCGGGAAGGTTTCCAACGGCTTTCTCGACTGGCACGCGTTGCTCGCGCCTTTTGGGAGCGGTAACCATCGGCCGATCTTCGTTTCGGAGGGGCTGCGGATAGAAGGTTCGCGTCAGCTCTGGGAGCCGATGAACCTGGTGCAATTGGGGAACGGCATCGTGGCGAAGATGGCCGGCACGCCGGAGAGTCTGCCGACCGGCGCCTTCGACGCCGCGTACACTGTCACCCGGAGCGCGTACACTGGAGAGGCGGAGCTGGAGATAGTGGACTGGAGGCGGAACTAATGGTTCCGGGAGTGCGGCCTTGAACGCCATCGGGGTGGATGTGGGGGGGACCAAGATCGCCGCCGGCGTCGTCACGCCGGAGGGGGAGGTCTTGAA